>ONWT01000062.1 GCA_900321575.1 uncultured Lentisphaerota bacterium
AACATGTTTTAAAAGCTTTGAAGAAGAAAGAGACAGACTTTATGGACCCCAAAATTCTAGAGTTTTGGGATGTTTATGTGAAGCCCAATCTGTGTAAATACATACGCGCTATGAATAGAGCCGCTTCACCACAAAAGTGAGGAAGTGATTTGTTTGGTGTGTTTAGAAGAAAGTTTGCAATGAAACGAGACTACAGACAGACGAATTCAAGCGGACATGGCGCGATGAATTTATTGAGAGGATTAGCGGTGATGCGAATATCTATGGGAGTGGTTCTTGCGAGCAATTATAAGTGGATGCAAAAGGGTCTGAGCTTATTGAGACAGTAGCTGTGATGCAGTAGTTTGGTTGTGCGGCAAGAGAGAGGGGAGGGGGATGAAGGGTCAGAGCTCAACAGCTGTTTCCGAGCACTGCCGGCCAGGCCGATGGGACTTGAAATCTCCACGCGGAAAGTGATATAATACGAGCAAATGGCCAAAATCAAACTAACCAAGACCGAGTTGAAGGCTCAGACGGACGCGCTGAAGCGGTTTCAGCGCTTTCTGCCGATGCTGCAGCTCAAGAAGCAGCAGCTCCAGAGCGAAATAGCCGGCATATCCGCCAAGGCGGACGAAGTGGGCGCCAGAGAGCGCGCGGTGCGCAAGGCGCTCGACAAGTGGGTCGGCCTTTTTGCGACCGACGAGGAGTTGCTGTCCGGTCTGGTGAAGGTGCGCGAAGTGCGCACGGGCACGGCGAATATCGCTGGCGTGGCCATACCGACGTTCGAGGCGATAGAGACGGACGTCAAAGAGATAGATCCGTGGGCGACGCCCGCGTGGGTGGACGACGCGGTAAAGGCCGCCACCGACATACTTTCGCTGCAGTGCGAGCGTGCGGTCTACGAAGAGCAGCGCCGCCTCGTGACGATCGAGCTGCAGACGACCTCGCAGCGCGTCAATCTGTTCGAGAAGGTGAAGATACCGCAGTGCAAGGAGGCCATCCGCGTGATAAAGATTGCGCTTGGCGACGAGCAGACCGCCGCAGTCACGCGCGGCAAGATCGCCAAGGGCCGCTCGCCCGATTCCAGCAGCGAGGAGGACGCGGCATGATCGTCAAGATGAAGCATCTGGACCTGGTGTGCGTCGCCGCCGAGAAGGACGAAACCCTCGCGAAACTGCGCGACCTCGGCGCCGTGCATCTCGACCTCAGAAGCGCGAACGGCGCACAGGTGGGTGCGGCCAAGGTTGAGGCCGACGATGCCGAGCGGGCGGTTCGCATAATACTCAAGGCGCGCGAAGGCAAGGCGAAAGAGCCGATCGAGATACGGCCGCGTCCGGTGGACGAGATTCTGCAGATAGACGCCGACGCCCGAAAACTCAAGGCTGATATAGAAGAATTGAAGCGCACGATCGCGGTCTACGAGCCGTATGGCGACTTCGACCCCGCGCTGGCGCGCAAGCTGCTCGACGCCGGGGTGGACGTGGCGTCCGTCGCCGAGCTGCCCGAGAAGTTGCCCGAGATGAGGCTGTCCGAGATGAAGGCCAAGCTCGCGCGGCTGGAGACGCTGGGCGCGGCGGGCGAAGCGCGTCTCGCCGGCAGCGACGAAAAGGCGATATTGAAGCTTTATCCGGCGCTTGCCGACAAGATCGCGTTCGAATGCGCGCGCGAGCTGATGTCGGAGAGCGGGCCCGTGGCGTTCGTGTCGGGGTGGATAGCCGAGCGGAATATGGCGGCCGTCCGCGACGCGGCCCACCAGGCGGGTTGGGGGCTATTGGCCAGAGACCCCGAAGCGGGCGAGACGCCGCCTACGCTCATAGAGCCGCCGAAGTTGTTCCGTCCCGTGAAGGTTCTGTTCGACGGCTTGGGGATAGCGCCGGCCTATACGGAGGCCGACGTGTCGGTTCCGTTCATGTGCTACTTCTCGCTATTCTTTGCGATGCTTGTGGGCGACGGCGCATACGGGGCGATATTCCTCGCGGCAACGCTGGCGCTGAGGAAGAAGCTGCCGCGCAGCTGGTTCGTGCTGCTTTCGGTGTTTTCGTCGGCGACGGTGGCGTGGGGGCTTCTTTCGAACACGTGGTTCGGCGCGGGGTTGCCGTGGTGCGCGGATTGGCCGACGGTGAAATGGCTCGCCGACCCGAGCTACGGCAACATGATGCTCTTGTGCTTCACCATAGGCGTCTCGCATCTCATGCTCGCGCGCCTCTGGAACGGCGTCTGCCGCCTGCCCGACACTACGGCGCTGGCGGAGTTCGGCTGGGCGGGGATATTGCTGTTCATGTATTTTGTGACGAATTCCATCGTCGGCATATTCGCGGCCATTCCTCAGGCGATGTTCTGGGTGTTCGGAGTCTCGCTTGTTCTGGTGTTCGGGTTTACGGTCAAGCCGTCCGAACTCAAGGAGCGCGGGGCGGAACTCGGAATGCTGCCGCTGAACATCATGAGCGCGCTCGGCGACATAATAAGCTATGTGCGTCTCTTCGCCGTGGGGCTCGCTTCGGTCAAGGTGGCCGAGAACTTCAATTCGATGGCGACGGGTCTTGTCGCCGGGGCCGATGCGATATGGCTGAAGGCCTTGATGTCCGTGGCGATGGTGGCGATACTCGTGGTCGGCCACGCTCTCAATCTGGCCATGGCGGGGCTTTCGATTCTGGTGCATGCGGTGCGCCTTAATACGCTTGAATTTTCGAACCACAAGGGAGTGTCGTGGTCGGGGTACGCTTTCAGTCCATTCAAAAAAACCAACTAACAAACGAAGGAGAAACCAATGAGTGATTCAGCTATGATCGTCGCGGGCGCAATCGCCTGTCTGGGGCTCGCGGGCGCGGGCAGTGCGTTCGGAACCGGCTTTGCCGCGGCCGCCGCGGTCGGCGCGTGGAAGAAGTGCTACGCCGCGAACAAGCCGGCGCCGTTCCTTCTGCTCTCGTTCGTGGGCGCGCCCATCACGCAGACGCTTTACGGAATGATTCTCATGTTCATCATGCTCGGCAAGGTGGCGGTTCCTAACGCGGGAGTCCCCGTGCTTGTTTCGGGCGTGTTCGCAGGGCTTGCGATCGGCCTTTCGGCGCTCTTCCAGGGCAGGGCCGGCGCGGCGGCGTGCGACGCCCAGGCCGAGACCAACCAGGGCTTCACCAACTATCTCGCGGCGCTTGGCATCGTCGAGACGGTCGCGATTTTCGCAATGGTCTTCGCGCTCATAGCGCTCGGCAAGATCGGCTAAATGCGCCTGAGCCGTCGCCAGGCATGGTTCCTCGCCTTTACTGCGGTATTCGCGGTTCTGGCGGGGTTCGTCTTTTGGGGAACGTGGAGTCTGTCGGCGTGTCCCGTAATGCCGGACGCGCGAATGGCGTTTCCGACGGACGGGTATTGGGGCGACGTGCTGCGCGGCTGGATCGGCAACGGCAAGTTCGTGCCGTGGGACATCACGAACTTCATCGGTTCGCCATATCTGTGGCAGGAGCTCCAGTATGCGCTCGCCGCCTATTTCTCCGCGCTGGGGGCGGCCTATTATCTGCGCGGGCGCGGAGTGTCGCGCCTAAGTTCGTACGGGGCGGGGCTCTTTCTGGGCTTTTGCGGATATTGGCTGACGCTGTTTTCGGCGGGCCATGCGGGCTGGTTCAGATGGATGCTCTTCGGCGTTTTCGCGTTCGGTCTCGCCGACCGCGCAGTGAGGAAGGACAAGCTCAAGAATTGGGTGCTGCTCGGCGCCTGCGTCGCATGGGCCAGTTTCTACCAGCCGGACCTCTGGCTTTTGTTCACGATATTCACGGCGGCGTATTTCGTCTGGTGCTGCGTGCGCGAGCGCAAGCTGCCGCGGGTCAAAGGCGTGGCCGCCGCGCTTGGCGCGTTTCTCGTGATAGGCGCGCCCAGCTTTATCGGCGCCGCAGCCGACAAGGACCGCAGAGACAGCGACATCGCAGGCTTCAACGAGGCGGGCTCGGCCCTTACGGGAGGCAAGCGGGCCGACGACCGCGAGGCCAGGTGGATATTCGTGACCAACTGGTCGCTGCCGCCCGCGGAAACGCTCGAGTTTTTCATGCCTAGGATAAACGGCGACACGAGCTGTCCCACGGTTCTGGGTCTGGGCAGAAGCCAGAACACGGGCGTCCGGCAGTATACTGGCGCTTTGGGGCGGCCGATAAACGCGAAGCAGGGCAACTACCGGCAGCATTCTCTCTATGTCTGAAGGGTGACCTGCCTCATGGCGCTTCTTGGCGTCGTCTTGGGTTTCAGAAAGCGCGAGGTGGTCTTTTTCGCCGTGTCGGCTCTCTTGTTCTGGCTTCTTTCGATGGGGCGCTATTTCGAGCCCCTCTACAGATTGGTCTTCATGCTGCCGGTGGGCGATTCGATAAGGGCGCCGGTGAAGTGGCACCATCTCACGGAGTTGTGCCTATGCATTCTCGCCGGCTACGGACTCGAGGCGGTGCGGCTCAGCATCGAGGCGACAGGCAGGTTTTCGAAGCGGGCCGTCTGCGCCATGATGTGCGGCATAGTGCTCCTGGGTGCGGCCGATCTGGCGCGGGTGGACAGGCTTTACTGCGCGGCGATGGACCTCTCGATCGTCCAGGCGAAGAATCCTGCGGCCGAAGAGATCATAAGGCGCGGCGGCGGCAGACTCGCGGAATTGATCGACGGAGGCAACGGACCTGTCGGGTGGAGCTTTTCTTCGCGGCGCATAAAGGTGACGGCCGACCCGGCAGCCGCAGACGCGAGGTTCGTCTTCGCCGGCGGAGACCAGCTCGCGAACAAGCGGCTTATGGGATGGATGAAGGCAAGGGGCGCAGTGCCGGTCGGGGCGTATGCCGTGACGTCCAAGGCGATACGTTCCGCGAACAAAGAAGCGGCCAACGCGATTCTTTTCGAGCTGCCGGACGCACCGAAGGCGCCGCCGGCGAAGCCGCAAACCCCGCCGGCGACATTCGTCACATGGCTCGGCGCGCTGTCGCTCATAGGCACGATCGGGGTCGCGGCATACGGGATTAAAAAAGCATGAACAAGTTTCTCAAATCTGTGGCGGATGTACTCGAAACGGACGATTTGACGCTAGACACGCCATTCCGCGAGACGGAAGGCTGGTGCTCGCTGAAGGCGTTCGGCCTGCTGGTTCTTCTCGAGAACGATTGGGGCGCGCCGACGGCGATCGAAAAGTTCATGGCGCTCAAGACCGTGCGCGACCTTCTTCGCGAGGCCTTCATAGCCTTTGCGGCGGGAGTGTTGAAAGTGCCGCGGGAAAAGCTATCGGGGACGACCGGCATGGGCGATATTCCCGAGTGGGACAGCGTCAACCACCTGCGCCTTGTGATGGAGGCCGAACCGCGCTTCGGCGTGGCGTATCCGCTGGAGAAGATACCGTCCATAAAAACCATCGACGACTTCATTCACGCATTTGTGGTATAATATTGGCATGTTGAGCGAAGCGCTAGAATTCGGCATGTTGTTTGCATTCGGCTTTTCGTGGCCGTTTGCGATCGCGCGCACATACAGGGCGAAGCGGGTCGACGGCAAGAGCCCCGTTTTCATGGCGATGGTCATAGCCGGCTATTGCTGCGGAATCGCGGCGCATGTCGTCGACGGAACCAAGCTGTGGCTCTGCTGGGTGTACTTGGCCGACATGGCGCTGGTGGCCACGGATTTATTCTTGTACTTCCACTACGCGCGGCTGACCCGCAGCGGCGACAAAAAGGAGGAATTGCGCAATGAGCAATGTGATTGAGAAGATAACGGCCTCGCCGGAGAAGTATTCGTTCGATATCGAGACGCTCGGCGAATGCAAGATAGCCTCGCCCGTGCGCAGGCACGAGTTCGTGCAGGACGACGAGCGCATATTCATCACCGAGAACAGTTCTTTCTACAAGAGACTGCGCGAACTGCTCGGGCGCGAACCGACGTTCGAGCGGGCGGGGCCCAAGCTGAACATATTCCACGATCCCAGCTGGACGCGCGTAGGTATCGTGACGGCCGGCGGTCTTTGCCCCGGGCTCAACAACGTGATCAAGGGGCTGGTCGAGATTCTCACCTACGACTACGGGGTCAAGACGATCTTCGGCATCAAGTACGGCTATGCGGGGCTCAACCCCGCGTGCGGCTACCAGCCGATCATGCTGAATCCGGATGTCGTCGATACGATACACGAAATCGGCGGGACGATTCTCGGCTCCAGCCGCGGGCAGCAGCCGTCGGACATAATGGTCGACACGCTGGTTAGGATGAACATCAACATTCTGTTCTGCATCGGCGGCGACGGATCGCTCCGCTGCGCCGCAGACGTCGCAGACGAGGTGAAGAGGCGGGGGCTCAAGATATCCGTAGTGGGTATTCCCAAGACGATAGACAACGACCTCATGTTCGTGGGCCGCAGCTTCGGCTTCGAGACGTCGGTCGCCGAAGCGGCGAACGTGATACGGTGCGCCCACGTGGAGGCGAAGGGCACGCCTGGCGGAATCGGGCTCGTGAAGCTCATGGGGCGCGATTCGGGCTTCATAGCGGCATATGCCTCGATGTCCAACCCGGTCGTTAATTTCTGCCTTGTGCCTGAGAGTCCGTTCAGGCTCGACGGGCCGGAGGGGCTTTTCGCGGCGTTGGAAAACCGCTTTGCGGCCGGCAAGGACCACGCGGTTATCGTCGTCGCCGAGGGCGCCGGGCAGGAGCTCTTCAAGGAGATTCCCGACGTGAGGGACGCGTCGGGGAACATACTGAAGAAGGACATAGGCGAATTTCTAAAGCGCGCCATAGAGTGCCACATGAAGAGCCGCGGGATAAAGAGTTCGGTCAAATATTTCGACCCGAGCTACACGATACGCAGCTGTCCCGCAAAGGGAACGGACGCGATACGCTGCTACATGCTCGCGCGAAACGCGGTGCACGCCGCGATGGCGGGCCGCACGAACTGCGTGGTCGGCAACCTCGGCGAGACGTTCGCGCTGGTGCCGATACGCCTGGCCACGATAGAGCGCCAGAAGATACGCACCGACCGCGAGATGTGGCGAAGCGTGATGGACGCCACGGGGCAGGAGTTCTATTTCGGCGGCAAAGACCGCAAGGCGGGCGGCGCCGGGCTCGACTTCGACGCGCCGTGACGGCGGGGGCGGCCATGGGGAGCATGAGCATAGACGAATTGAATGCGCTGACTGCGAGCGGGCGCATAGACGAGTTCATCCGCGTCTGCGAAGCCAGGCAGTGCAAGGCGCTCTCGCACATAGCCGACGACATAGTATCGCGCCCGGGGATCAGGCTGATACTTCTCGCTGGCGCCAGCTCGGCAGGCAAGACCACCACCGCGAAGCGCCTTTGCACGCAGCTGCGCGTGAACGGCGCCGAAGCCGTGCATTTCTCGACGGACGACTACTTTGTCGGGGACGCGAGAAATCCGCGCGACGAGAACGGCGAGCTCGACTACGAGACGGTCGAAGCGGTAGATGCGCCGCGCCTGGCGGCCGACATCAACACTTTGCTCGCTGGCGGCGAGATATACCCGCGGCACTTCGATTTCGTCAAACACGAGGGGTTCGACGGCGCGGAAAAGATGAGCGTCCCGGGCAACGGCTATATCGTGCTTGAGGGAATACACGCGCTCAATCCGATATTGACTGGTGGGGTGCCCGACAATTGCAAGTACAGGATTTTCGTGGAGCCGAAGACGCAGCCCAAGGTGTTTTTCGAGACAAAGCTGACCCCTGCCGACGCGAGGCTCTTGAGGCGTCTCGTGCGCGACAACCAGTTCCGCAAGATGAGTCCGCTGGACACGTTTCACCTGTGGCCGAAAGTGCTTGCGGGCGAAGAGAAGTGGATAAATCCGTTTCGCGGCAACGCCGACGTGGAGTTCGATTCGGCGCTGGAGTATGAATTGTGCGTGCTCAAGTCGTATGTGGCCGGGCTGCTGGAGATCGTCAAGCGCAAAAAGCCGGACGAGGTGAAGGCCTCGATCCTGTCGGACGTGCTGGCGACGGTCGATCCCGTGTCGCCCGTTGTGGTTCCCGGAGACTCTATTTTGCGCGAGACGATAGGGTCCAGTCAGTTGGATTACTGATTTCGCCGCATCCACCGCAAAATTTTTGATATAATACACCATTATGTCCGAATTCAAGCTAACCGATCCGTTTGGCTCCGCACCGTCGAAGCCGCCGTTCAAGCAGAGCGTATCTACAGGTGTGCCGTGGCACAACCTGCCGATTACGCGTGAATATACGCTCGGCCAGTTGCTAGACCAGACCATAGCCCGCTGCGGCGAGAATGATGCGGTGGTCTACGCAGACCGCGATTATCGACTTACGTGGTATGAATTCGGTGAGGAAGTGGACCTCGTCGCCAAGGGGCTCATGGCGCTTGGCGTGAAGCGGGGCGAGAAAGTCGCGCTTTGGGCTACGAACGTGCCGCACTGGGTCGTGCTGATGTTCGCGACAGCGAAGATCGGCGCGGTATTGCTGCCGCTGAACATAAACTACAAGTCGGCGGAGATAGATTTTGCGCTGAAGCAGTCCGACGCGGAAAATCTGTTTCTCATAAACGGCTACCGCGACTGCGACTATGTGGAGACGCTGAACAAGCTCATTCCGGAGCTGAAGGAATGTCCGCGCGGCGAGTTGAAGAGCGCCAAATATCCGTGCCTGAAGCGCGTGTTCTTCCTGGGCGGCGAGAAACATCGCGGCATGTATTCCCTCAACGAGGTGAAGAGCCTCGCGGCGGAGACGACGACCGAAGAGTATCTCAAGCGCCAAAGCGAGGTTGATGTAAACGATATTGTGAACATGCAGTACACGAGCGGAACCACGGGTTTCCCGAAAGGCGTGCAGCTGACCCACCGCAATATCGCGAACGACGGCTTCTGGATCGGGGCGTGCCAAAACCTGAGCTCCAGAGACCGCGTGTGCATACCCGTGCCGCTTTTCCACTGCTTCGGCTGCGTGCTGGGGGTGATGAGTTGCGTGAACCACGGGTCTACGATGGTGTTTCTGGAGAAATTCGACCCTGTGCAGGTGATGACCTCGATAGAACGCGAGAAGTGCACTGCGACATATGGCGTGCCGACGATGTATATCGCGATGCTGGACCATCCTCTGTTCAGCAGGTTTGATTTCAGGTCGCTCAGGACGGGCATAATGTCCGGCTCGGCGTGTCCTGTTCATCGCATGCAGCAGGCACAGACCAAGATGTTCATGCGCGAGATCACAAATCCGTACGGATTGACGGAATCTGGCCCTGTGATGACGATGACCCGCTATTTCGAAGAGTCCATCGACCGCAAGTGCAAGACGATCGGGCAGGCGCTGCCCGGCGTGGAGGTCGCCATCATAGACCCCGAGACGGGAGATCTCGCGCCGCTCGGTACGGATGGCGAGATATGCTGCCGCGGCTACAACACCATGAAGGGCTACTACAAGATGCCCGAGCAGACCGCCAAGTGCATCGACAAGAACGGGTGGCTGCATTCCGGCGATATCGGCAAGATGGACGAGCAGGGCTACTTCTACATAACGGGGCGGCTCAAAGACCTCATCATCCGCGGCGGCGAAAACATCAGCCCCAAGGAGGTCGAGGACTTCCTCGGCACGATGCCTGGCGTGAAGGATGTCGCTGTCGTAGGATGCCCCTCGAAGAAATACGGCGAGCAGCCTGCCGCCTTCATAATCCCCTCCGATGGAGCGGAATTGAAGGAAGAGGACGTCGCAGAGTTCTGCAAGGACAAGATATCGTGGTTCAAGATTCCGAAATACGTGCATTTCTTGGACGTATTCCCGATGACCGCCTCGCAGAAGATCCAGAAATACAAGCTGCGCGAAATGGCGCACGAGCTCTGGCCGAACGCCTGATATCGGGCAATGTTCTGGCGGCGAAGCGATGAACTGGCGACGGTGAGGATTGACCCGTACAATCCGTCGCCGGAGTTTCTCCGCGACTGTTTCGCCGAGATATTCGCTTCACTTGACGAGCGGCCGCGCAGGCTTCGCGTGGATGTCTACGCGGGGAGCGCATCGCGCTCGGAGACGGTCATGACAATGGTGGAGGGCAACCCTGTTTTCGTAATAGACGGGAACGGCGTCATGTGCGCCAATTTCAGGCGGCGCTGGCTTGCGGAGCATCCAGTGCCGCTCGTATTCGGCCAGGACAAACCCACCAAACTCGTCATGATACCAACGACAGGAAACAGAGTGAAGGTCCGGCGGTGCATGTTTTGACAAAATTCGCTATTGTGTCATGCGAAAATATATGGTATAATACAAACAATTGACACAAAAAAGGAAACTGTCAACTATGAAGAAACTAGTAATCGCTGTTCCTGTCGTTCTCGCGGCTTGTGCAGTTCACGCTGCAGGCTTCGGCATATATGAGGCTTCTGCACGCGGCAATGCCGTCGGCGACGCCCTTGTCGGCGAGACTGACACGGTCGATGCTTCGGCAAACTACTACAACCCGGCCAATATCGCATTCGCCGAAAAGGTCCAGTTTGCCGCAGGTGCGTCGTTCATCAATCCTTACTGCGATGTCGATGTCGACCACAAGTCGCAGGACAGGATGAATCCGGGCTGGTTCACTGTACCCACATTCTTCATGACGGTTCCCGTAGGCGCCGGCTTTACGCTCGGCTGGGGCAACTACACGGAGTATGGCCTCGGTTCGCGTTACGGAACTGGCTGGGATCTCGCCGGCGATACGCAGAAGACGACGATGCGCCAGGTGACGCTCAACCCGAATCTCGCCTACAAGATCACCGACAGGTGGAGCGTTTCCACAGGCCCCAGGATAAGCTGGATACAATTCACGAACCACAAGCAGCCGTACCACGGCGATTCGTTCTATTACAACCATCCTCTTTACGGAACGCTTTCGGTGCCGAACGCCTACAATCTGCGCACGAAGCTGAAGGGTGACGACTGGGGTCTCGGCTACAATGTGGCGACTTCGTTCAAGGTGACGGATACTGTTTCGGTAGGCCTCATCTACAGGTCGCAGATGCGTCACAAGATAAAGGGGAATTTCGATCTCAAAGGCGATGTGACGACTCCGCTCGGCGCGATGCCGCAGACGGTGCACGGTCCCGCGAGCGCCGTTCTCACTCTGCCGCGCTCTGTCGTGCTCGGCATCAACTGGCGCGCGACCGAAAAGTGGCGTCTGGGCGTGGCCGCCACCTGGACGGAATGGTCGAGCGTGAAGAACATACACTTCCGTCTGCCTGAGAACTACAGCTACACGCAGCATCTCAAGTGGCACAACACGGGCCGTTTCGGCTTCGGTACCGAATACGATCTTTACGACTGGCTGACCGTCCGCGGCGGCTATGTGTATGACATGGACCCGACCGACAAGCACAACAGCACGACGATGCTGCCGGCCGGCGACCGCCACATCATGAGCGGCGGTCTGGGCTTCAAGCTCGCCGAAAACCTCTGGCTCGATGTCGGCTACACATTCATACGCATGACCAACGACGACCGCGTCATCGCGCTGGCCCATACCGATGGCACTGTCAAGGAGCACAAATTCTCGACCCACAACGGTTTCTCGCACATTGCCTCCGCGACGCTCCGTTATTCGTTCTGATGGCGAAGAAGAGCGCGATAAACCACAAAGAACGCAAGCGCGAAATCCGTGCTGCAGGGCTGAAGCTTTTCGCCCGGCACGGATTCGCCGATGTGAACTTTGGCATGATTGCGGAAGAGTGCGGCATCGCCCGCACTCTTATCTATACCTATTTCAAGGACAAGCGCGCCATTTTCAACGAGGCCGTGAAGGAGGCGACATCGACGGTCGAGACCCAATATCGCGAAATAATGCGAAGCCGTCAGTCCGCCGACGCAAAACTGCGCCAGCTTTGCGTAGCGGTGTTCGCCATGCTGTTCGACAATCGCGACTTTTTGTGCGTCATAGTCGATTTTCTCTGCGAGTTTCGTCGCAAGGGCAGCATACCCGTCGACAACATAATGCGCCATACGGTCGGGCTGAAGCGTATAATCCACTCGCTTATCGTCGAAGCGAAACATCGCGGCGAGTACGAGGCGGCGCTGGATCCAAACCGCGCGACATCGCTCATCTATTCGCAGTTCGAGGTTGCGGTTTTGCGGATTGCGGTTTCGGGAGACGCGCAGCTTTCCGACAGCATCGACAAGATGAACGCCATACTTTTGGCGTTCCGGTCCCAAGAGGGCGTTTTGCGCCGGTTCAACTGAGTCGCCGCCGGAGCAGGCGCCACGCGGGCTTGCGTTTTGCGCCGGCGACGAATTTTCGGTATAATATATTTCAATGTCTGGGACAGGTTCAACATACAATCTGGACGATCTTCTCGATCGTGCCTTATCTTCGCCGCTGGCTCTCTCGTCCGGCGAGATGGCTTATTTGCTTTCGCTGGGCGATGACGCAGACGTCGCGAAGCTTCACGCCGCTGCGAGAAGCGTCAAGCTCAAGTGCTGCGGGCGCGGGGTGTCAGTTCGCGGACTTGTCGAGGCGGGCAACATTTGCGCTAAGGACTGTCTCTATTGCGGCATAAGAAAGAGCAATGCCGAGGTAGAGCGATATTCGCTGGACGCGGATTCCATCGTAGCGGCGGCGCAGGAGGCGAAATCGCTGGGCTACGCATCGCTTGTGATCCAGAGCGGCGAAATAGAAAGCGAGGCCCATACGCAATTCATCGAGACGGTTCTCGGGCGGATAAAGCCGCTCGATCTCGGTGTGACTCTTTCGCTTGGCGAGCAGACGGAAGAGGTTTATGCGCGTTGGCGCGAAGCCGGCGCAGAGCGCTATCTTTTGAGAATCGAGACGTCCGATCCGGCGCTGTACGCCACGATACACCCGGCAGAGTGCCGCTGGGAGCGCCGCGCGGAATGCCTGCGCGCCTTGCGCCGCACAGGCTACCAGGTAGGCACTGGGGTCATGTGCGCGCTGCCCGGGCAGACGTTCGCCAGCCTGGCGCACGATATAGAGTTTTACGGCGGAATCGACGCGGACATGATAGGCATGGGGCCGTATATTCCCCATCCCTCGACTCCGCTCGGACAGAACGCGCAGTTCGACCCGAAGCGGGCGCTTTCGCTCGCTCTCAATATGATAGCGGTAACGAGGCTTTATCTCCACGACATAAACATCGCGGCCGCGACGGCTCTCCAGGCGCTCGCCGACGACGGACGCGAACGGGGCGTAATGGCCGGCGCGAATGTGATAATGCCGAACGTGACCGACACGCGCTACCGCCGCGCATACAAGTTGTACAGCAACAAGCCGTGCCTGGACGAGGCCGCAACAATGTGCCGAGCCTGTTTGGACAGAAGGCTCGCGGCGATCGGCGAGGAGCTTCTTTTGGGACAGCGCGGCGACAGCCCGCATTTTCACAGGAGGATGGATAAATGCCTGAAAGCATAACCGATGAAATAAACCGCCTCAAGAAAGAGCGCAAAGCGGTGATACTCGCGCACAACTATCAGCGGGCGGAAGTCCAGGCGATTGCCGATTTCACGGGCGATTCTCTGGAGCTGGCGCGCAAGGCGACGCAGGTCGAGGCCGATGTGATAGCGTTTTGCGGCGTCTACTTCATGGCCGAGACGGCGGCGATACTGAACGCCTCGAAAACAGTGCTGATACCGGACGCGTCTGCCGGGTGCCCCATGGCCGACATGATAACGGGCGAACAGCTCAGGGCGCTGAAGGCCAAGCATCCCGGCGCGATTGCGGTATGCTACGTCAACTCGACGGCCGAAGTGAAGGCCGAGTGCGACATCTGCGTAACATCCGGCAATGCGGAGAAGATTATGGCGTCCCTGCCAAAGGGACGCGAGGTGCTGTTTGTGCCGGATCAGCACCTTGGCGGATATATCGCCGACAAGCGCGGCGAAAAGTACGTGTTGTGGCCGGGGTGCTGTCCCACGCACCAGCGGCTCACGGCCAAAAAGATCGCCGATGCCCGTGCGGCCCATCCTGGCGCGCCGGTGCTGGTACATCCCGAGTGTCCGAAAGACGTGCGCGATGCCGCCGACGAGTGCCTGTCGACGGGCGGAATGTGCGCCTATGCCAGAAAGTCGGATGCGCGCGAGATAATCGTCGGCACCGAGATCGGCATACTTTACCGGCTGAGAACCGAGAATCCCGGAAAGACGTTCTGGCCGGTGGATGATGCGACCGTCTGTCCAAACATGAAAAAGACCACGCTCGAAAACCTGCGCGACTGCCTGCGCGACTTGTCGCCGCGGGTCACGGTGGCGCCTGATATCGCATCAAAGGCGAAGAGGGCGATCGACGCCATGTTGGCTGTATCGTAAACTTTGTGCGGATTTGGTATAATACAACCATCTTGAAAGGAGGCGCTTCATGAATCTTATGACATCCAAAAAGTCCTGGCTGACGGCTCCGGTAGCCGCAACAGTTTGTCTAGCCGCTCTTTTGATAGTGTGGGCCGCGCTTGAGCCCGCCACTATCAAAAGCCTTTTCGACAACCACGGCGCTTCTCCGGTAGAGCTTATGACGCTGCCGCTTTTTGCGTTGCTGGTGCCCTTGACGTGGCTTTGTCCGCCATGCTCGGGCGACACGAAGCGCAAGTGCCTTTGGGCGTCGCTCTGGTCGCTTTTGGCGGTAATGGCGATAGTGCGCGAGACAGATCTGCACAAGATGCTGTTCGCCCAAATATGGCCTGACGTGGTCGCCAATTTCTCCGGCACTGTGTTCAAGATGCGTTTTCTTAAGGCCGCCGACATCCCGATTATGCCGAAACTGTTCGTGCTGGTCTTCTTTGCGGCGTTCTTCGCGGCGGTGGTGATACCGCTCGTGAGATATATTGTCCCTCTTGTCAAGGGATTCTTCAAGCTGGAGCCGGTAGCGTGGACAATGGCCTGTTTCGGAGCGACGACTCTGGTTGTGATGACGGTGGACCGTCTGCCGGCGAATCTGCGCCATGCCGGCGTTGATATTTCGGAGTCCACCCGCGCTTTGCTGACTGTTCTGGAGGAAGGCGGCGAAATGACAATGGCGCTTCTGGCGCTGCTGGCTGCGCTTCAGGCCCATTTGATATTCGGGCGACCCGCTGACGATGGCACTGCCGCGTGATACAAAGCAAAGGCTCGTCGAGCTGGCCGCACGATACGAAACCGCCGCCTTTCTGGAGGGCGATCCTTCCTGTTTTATGCATTCCGTGAGCGGTGAAACCAACCGCGAGGCGACGGCATTCGTGGCTTCGGCGCTCAGTTTCGGGTCGCGCGCCCAGTTTATGCCGAAGATTGCGAGCCTGATCGGCGCCGCAGGAGGCGATATGGACAGGTGGATAAGGAGCGGCGCGTATTTGACGGAGTTTGACGGGAAAGATACGCGTTGCTTCTACCGGTTCTTCACGTACGGAGCAATGTCGAGGTTTTTCGGCGCCTATCGGGCGCTTATGTCGAGTTTCGGCACGCTCGGGGAATATGTCCGCAAAACATGCGAAGGGGATGCGCAAAAGGCGGTTTCGGCGATTTGCGGATGGTTTTCGCGCAACAACGGCGGTGGCGTGGTGCCGAAGGACGCGAAGTCGTCCTGCAAGAGAGTGTGCATGTTTTTGCGTTGGATGGTCCGTTCCGGTTCGCCCGTCGATCTGGGCCTTTGGGCCGATTTCATTGATCGGCGAACGCTTATAGTCCCTCTGGATACGCATGTCGTGCAGGAGGCGGTCGCGCTTGGGCTTCTGCGTAGCCCTTGCGGCTCGATGTGCGCGGCGAGACGGCTGACGGCCAATCTTGCGGAGGTGTTTCCGAACGATCCGTGCCGGGGAGATTTCGCGCTCTTCGGATATGGAGTGGACAAGTCTTCCCATGGAGGAGAAGCATGAAGTCTCAAGTAAAGTCTGAAATAGTCAGCTATCTCGTTCTCACTTTTGCGGCGCTGGTGATGGCGGTCGACTACCGCACCTTCGTCGAATGGGGCAATCTTTATCCTGGCGGTGCGGTAGGCCTGGCGATGTTGATGCAGCGCGTCGCGCAGTCGGTGTGCGATTCGCTGGGGTGGCACATTACGGTGCCGTTCGGCCCGATCAACATAGTGCTGAACGCTATACCGGTGTGGATTGGGTTCAAATATATAGGGCGCAAGTTTACTTACAAGTCCCTCTACATAATCTTCATGTCCGGCTTTCTTGCCGATTTGGTGCCGGTGGATGCGATTTCCGCGGCAATACCCGCCGAAGATTTGCTGCAGCTCCAGTCCGATCCGTTCTTGATGTCCCTCTTTGGCGGCATTGTGTTCGGGTTTGGAATCGCGCTTTGCCTCAGGTGCAATGCTACATCGGGGGGCACGGACTTCATCGCCATATACCTTTCGGAGAAGAAGGGACAGGAAACATGGAATCTCATACTGGCCTTCAATGCGCTGGTTCTTCTCGCGGGCGGGTTCAAGTCTGGCTGGACGAGCGCTCTGTATTCGATAATCTACCAGTTTGTCTACATACAGGTCGTCCATCTGATGTATCGAACCTATCAGTATCAGACGCTTATAATAGTCACTACACAGCCCAAAAAGGTATGCGAGGCTATATATCGCATAAGCCATCACGGCGCGACGGTCATAAACGCAAAGGGCGCGTTCAAGGGCGAAGACAAGAGCGTTGTCATGTCGGTTGTCGCGGCGGATGACACGACGCGCATATACGCCATCTGCAAATCGCTTGATTCGGAGGCGTTTATCAACACCATCAGCACTTCGCGGGTTATCGGCCGGTTTTATCTGCGCCCGCGCGATTGAGCGCGATTTATGGTATAATACCGCGCAAAGCCAGGATGGTGAAACGGCAGACACAGGGGACTTAAAATCCCTTGCCCAGTTTCGGGCGTGCGGGTTCGAGTCCCGCTCCTGGCACCAGATATGCCACAACCCTGCGCGGGGCGGCGGCAATTGTCTCACCGGTAGAAATATGGTATACTACTTGTATGAGCATAAATGTTCCCAGAATCATTTCTATGATTGCGGTCGCCATCGCAACGATGCTCCCAGCTACATCGGTGGCGCAATATACATTTTGTTCGCTTAAAGAACGCCAGACGAGCGGTGCGTTCATCTACGACTGTGCTTTCGATGGTGGTGCTGAGTCCATATGGGTGGATCAACAAAGTTGGTCATACGACAACCTTTCAGGGGTGGTTTCGCATGATGACGGCCTCAGGTCGGGTTGGGGCGAATCGTATTCTCCTAATTGCCCAGACACGCTTGAAGTCAACAACCATACCTATCGATTGCTGACCCTCGCGGTGTTTAATGAAGATGGCGAAACGCCGACAAGTTATCATCCCAAGACAGATACGATATATGGGTGTGACTACGACTACGACGACTTAGGCTTCGCAACCCTTATAGTTCCAATTTATGTTCGTGAAGATTGGACCGTCACATTCATCGCCAACGGCGGCAGCGTCTCGCCGACATCAAAGGCTGTCACGCGCAAATCCGCCTACGGCGACCTGCCGACCCCGACGCGCACAGGGTATACTTCTGCCGGGTGGTATACCGTCGCATCGGGAGGAACCAAAATAACGGCTTCTTCCGTCTACAGCCTTGCAACAAATCAGACTCTCTATGCCCAGTGGACTGCAAAAAAGAGCGCTTTGACATTCGATGCCAACGGCGGATCGGGCACGATGACTACCGGCCTAAGCGCCACATACGGTTCTGCTATGCCCACGCCAGTTGCTTTGCCGACTCGCACAGGCTACACCTTCGCTGGCTACTACGATGCCACAAGTGGCGGAACGCAGTATTACACCGCCGCGGGAGCGAGCGCCAGAAGCTGGAACAAAAACACTACAAGCGGCACAACCCTCTATGCCCATTGGACGGCGAAGCAAAGCGCCCTGACCTTCAACACCAACGGCGGCTCGGGCACGATGACTACGGGGCTAAGTGCTACATATGATTCCGCAATGCCCACGCCCATCAATCTTCCTACTCGTGCCGGCTACACGTTTGCGGGTTTTTACGACGCGACAAGCAGCGAAACTAAATACTATAATGCGAATGGAACAAGTGCCACAACGTGGAACAAGAATACGACGAGCGGCACGACACTCTATGCCCGTTGGACGGCGAACTCCTATACTGTTGCATTCAATGCGAATGGCGGAACGGGCACAATGTCCAACGAGACATTCACCTACGGCACCGCCAAGGCCCTGACGGCAAACTCTTTTACTCGCACGGGTTACACCTTTGCAGGCTGGGCAACCAGCGCGAGCGGAGCCAAGGTCTATAATGACAAGCAATCCGTCTCCAATCTCACGGCGACCAGTGGGGCAACCGTAACACTCTATGCAACGTGGACTGCGAACACCTATACCGTCACGCTCGACAAGCAAATCGGCTCTGGCGGCACGGCAAGCGTTCCGGCCACATACAATAATAATATGCCTCCCATTGAAGTGCCTACCCGAAATGGCTACACCTTCGGTGGCTATTATGATCAGACCGATGGCGCTGGCACTCAGTATTATAGCGCGAATGGGTCTAGCGCAAGCGTGTGGGATAAAGCAGTGGCGACCACACTTTATGCCAAGTGGACTGCAAAAACGTACACAATCACATTTAACGCGAATGGCGGAGCGGGAGGTACATGCCAGGAACTAGAGTATGGGGCGACTATTGTTGTGCCAACAGTAACACGCGAAGGCTATACGTTCAGTGGGTGGAGCCCCTCTGTGCCAGCGACGGTTTCTGGGGACGCTACTTATGTGGCACATTGGACTGTGAATAAGTATACGATCACATTTGATGCGAATGACGGCGAAGGTGGTTCGTCCACTGAAATGGATTATGGGGCGGCTATTGTTGCGCCGACAGTAACGCGTGAAGGCTACACATTCAGTGGCTGGCAACCAGCCGTGCCTGATACGGTGCCGGCCAGCAACGCAACATATGTTGCGCAGTGGATCGCCGATTTGCGCTTTACGATAACCTTCGAAGTGGAAGGCGGCGAGTTTGCCGATCCCGGAACGAATAGCGTCAATACGGTTTATACGAACGGCTGCGCATATGGCTGGTTGCCGATGGCAACAAAGGAGAATCATGAATTCGCCGGTTGGTGGACTTCGCGAGAGCCGATCAATCGTGTCCAGCAATTGACGACCGATACTGCGACAAATACGATTTCCAAACTTTATGCCAGATGGAAAGAGTCGTTGCCAATGGTAACTGTCTCGGAGGATAGTAATAGCACTAATGTAGTATGGGGAACGGAATTTGGCGATCTTAAAATGATCCCTTCAACTGTTCCGGACGGCAAGTACTTCGCATGGTGGTGCGATACAGATGGCAAGCCGATAGCAGATGACTATGTTGTCACAAACGATATCACAGTCACGCCCCAATGGTCGGTCGCTGATATACTGCGGGGCGAGGTTGCGTTCGAAAAAGACGAGTGGACTTACGCCAATGGTGGATTTTGCAGCAAAGATTTTACGAAGGCAAACAGTAGAGAAACCAAGTCGTTGACAGCTTACCTTCGATATGCAGGGGTTGTTTCATTTGACTATTCCGCACGCCTTGCTGAAGATGAAGAAAATAATCTGTATACGTCATTTGGATGGCAAATGGATGACACGAACGCGCTGTTTGTAGCCGTTAATCAAGGTGAAACCCAAGGCAGCGCAAATGTCTTAGCGAAAGAAGCGATATATTGGAAGATAGAAGGGGGCGGGGTAAATAGCATCGATGACTACGCCGCGATCTCGAATATCCAATACAATATCGCTACATCGGAATGGGTTGATGCGTGGTGCTCGACAAACTCGGGCGCCCGCACGTTGACGCTTGTGACCCCGGCTGAAGCGGGTGTGCTATCGTTCAACTGGCGCGTAAATGGCGAGACCGGATATGTCGATACGAATGGTGTTTATCGTCTGTGCGATCGTCTGTCTTTCCGTGAGCTTGGCGGCACGTCGCTTCGGGTGGAGGGTTTTTCAGAAGAAAACGGGTTTACGCATGTATGCGTTACCAACGAAAATGCGTCCTCGCATATCTTTATCTGGCGATATGAGAAAGACTACGACTGCAAAGCAGGCGATGATGCCGCCTGGATCAAAGATATAGTTTGGACGCCGCTCGCGCCATCCGCAGAAGATACGGTAATTGAATACACATCGCTAGACGGGACGGAAATGACGGTTAGTATTCCCAATAGTTGGATAGACGACCGCAATCTGCGTACAGGCGAAATGTCGTATAGCGACGCCGTCAGCGGAATTTCCGCGACAAGCGGCCTGCGGTACTGGGCTGGTTACATTATCGATGAAGATCCTGATGCCGAGTTTCGGATAACGAACTTTGTGGCCCATGCCGGCGCAATAGCAATAGGTTGGGCTCCAAACCGTCCGGATCGCGTCTATACGATTTGGGGCAAGACGAATCTGACCGACGCGGCTTGGCACACGCCCACAAATTCCGCGACCCGCTTTTTCACTGTAGAAGTTTCGATGCCGAAATGAAGCGCGTCGCGTTAACAGGAGGAATCGCCTGCGGCAAGTCGCTTGCGGCCAAGTATCTCCGCGAGCTTGGCTATCCGACAATAGATGCCGACGATATCGCCCACTCGCTCATTTCGCCGGAGGAACGCGCCCGTCTGGCGAAGACCGTGTTCAAGGACGCGTCGGCGCGGAAGGCTCTCGAAGCGCGCCTTCATCCGCAAATCAGGGCGCGGCTCAAGGCTGCGTACGAGGCGAATAAAGCGCATTTGCCGCTGATAGAGGTCATACCTCTGCTCTTCGAGGTGCAGTGGGACGCAGATTATGATATAATATGTTGCGTCACGTCTGAGAAGGCGACGCAGCTTTCCCGGATGATGGCCTGGCGCGGGCACACGCGCAGCGAGGCCGAAGCGCGGATCGACGCACAGATGCCGACCGCCGAGAAGGCCGCAAAATCCCACTACGTAGTCGCCAATGACGGGTCGGCAGAAGACCTCGAATCGGCGGTTTCGGAATTCGCGGGCTGGCTCGCGAAGCAACAATTGTAAGGAGAATCGATATGGCAGACGAACTAGACGTATTCGCAGGCGCGATGCCCGCGAAAGGCGGTGCGGAGGATGCGCCGCAATCCGCCCCGCAAGCGCCAAAGGCGGGCGGCGGAAAGAAGTTTTTCGGCGGACGAAAGCAATTCCAGCGGCGTCAGCAGCCTAAGCAGAACAATTCGCCGATACGCGGCGCCAATGGCGAGGAGTCGGTGAATCCTCTTCTGAACGCGCCGCTGCCGGCAGAACAAAAGACCCAAGAGCCCGAGGCGCCGGCGAATCCGAACCGCAATCCCGAGCTGCCCGAGTACCGTCTGGCCGACATACAGACGTGGCCGGCGCCGGTCATTGTCGAGAAAATGATGCCTGGGGCGGATCCGGAGGAACTCGGAACGTATCGAAAGCACGAGCTCATCTTCGCGGCGATACGCACATATCTGAAGAACGGTGGCGCGGTTCTCGCTTCCGGCTGTCTTGAAATCATGCGCGAGGGACACGGCTTTCTGCGCTCGGCGAAGAACAACTTCCTGGCCTGCCCGGAGGATGTGTTCGTCACCCAGCAGCAGATACGCCGCCATGCGCTGCGCACGGGCGACGTCGTCGAAGGGCCGATACGCGATCCGCGCGACCGCGACCGCTTCTTCTGCCTCGGCGGCGCGACGGCCGTCAACGGCAAGGAGCCTTCCGTGGCGGCACGCGTGATACATTTCGAAAACCTTACGCCGACCTTTCCGACGCGCCGCATAATACTCGAGACCGAGCCGACCGAGTATTCCACGAGAGTCATCGACCTCTTTACCCCGATCGGCTTCGGACAGCGCGGCCTCATTGTCGCCCCGCCGCGCGTCGGCAAGACCGTTCTTTTGCAGAAAATGGCCAATGCCATAACCGCAAACCATCCGGACGCGATTCTTATCGTGCTTCTCGTGGACGAGCGTCCCGAGGAGGTTACCGACATGCAGCGCAACACAAAGGCGATGGTTCTGTCGTCCACTTTCGACGAAGAGCCGCAGCACCATGTCAACGTGGCGGAGATGGTGATAGAGATGTCGAAGCGCCAGGTCGAGAACGGCAAGGACGTCGTGATACTCCTCGACTCCATAACGCGCCTCGCGCGCGCCTACAACACAGTGCAGCCCCACTCCGGCAAGATTCTCACGGGCGGCGTGGACGCGCTCGCCCTGCACCGTCCGAAGCGCTTCTTCGGCGCGGCGCGCAATATCGAAGGCGGCGGTTCGCTGACAATCATTGCGACCGGCCTTGTGGATACGGGCTCGCGCATGGACGAAGTTATTTTCGAAGAGTTCAAGGGTACGGGCAACATGGAGCTTGTTCTCGACCGCGGCCTTGCCGACAAGCGGATCTTCCCGGCGATTGATATCGACAAATCCGGCACGCGAAAGGAAGACTTGCTCCTTGATCCGCTTGAGCTGGAGAAGACGTGGGGCCTCAGACGCATACTCTCCGACGCCGGCCCCGAGTCGGCGATGAAGAGCGTCCTCAATTCTCTCAAGAAGACGAAGTCCAATCCGGAGTTCCTGTTGGCGCTGGACCTCAAGAACGTCGTCAGGTGATGGATATAGAGATCAAGAACGCCCGAATGCACAACCTGCGCGGAATCGACGTTACGATTCCGCGCAACTCCTTGACTGTCGTTACGGGGCTGTCCGGCAGCGGAAAGTCCACGCTGGCGTTCGATACTTTATACGCCGAGGGTCAGCGGCGCTATGTCGAATCGCTGTCGGCTTACGCCCGCCAGTTTCTGGACCGGTTGCGCAAGCCGGAGGTGGACAAGATCGAGGGCTTGAGCCCGGCGATATCCATCGAGCAGCACACGACGGGGGGCAATCCGCGGTCGATCGTCGCTACCGTGACCGAGATACACGATTACCTGCGCATACTTTTCGGCTCCGTCGCCACTCCTCACTGTCCAGAATGCGGCCGCGAGGTGCGCCGCCAGTCGGCGGAGCAGATTGTGGAGTCCATACTGAAAGGCGAGGGGCGCGTCATAATATATGCGCCCAAGGTGTCCGGCAAGAAGGGCCGGCACGAAGAGACGCTGGCGGCGATACGCCGGAACGGGTTTGCCCGTGTCCGGATAGACGGTGTGACATATCCCGTGGATGAAGTTCCCTCGCTGGACAAGAAGAAGGCGCACAGCATCGATATTGTTGTCGATCGCCTTGTGCTGCCGTGTGACAGGACCCGCCTCACGGATTCCGTCGAACTGGCGCTTAAACAGGGGGCGGGCGTGATGTATGTCGAAGATGCCGATGGCGCGGTGCGCAAGCCGTATTCCGAATTGAACGCCTGCGTGCACTGCGGCGTCTCTTTCGAGGAGTTGAAGCCCCGCTCGTTTTCGTTCAATTCTCCGTTCGGCGCGTGCCCTACTTGCGCCGGCCTCGGCCAGCTGTATTATTTCGATGAAGAACTGGTCGTGCCCGACAAGACGCTTCCCCTGAGGGAGTGCATACATCCGTGGCGGCGCGCGGGGCATAATGCGATAATGTACTACAATGCCCTGCTGGAGCAGATCGCCAAGCAGTACGGAGTCGGTCTCGAGACGCCCTACGAGAAGCTGCCTGCGAAGTTCCGCCACGATCTCATGCACGGCTTCAAGGACGACCTCGTATTGCCGTGGCGCAGCGTGGACCGTCCGTTCGAGGGCGTTCTCGCTACGCTTCAACGCCGTCTCGAAGAGGCGGAGGACGACGAAACGCGCCAGAAGTGGGAGGCGTACCAGAATTTCAGGACGTGCCCCGATTGCCATGGTTCGCGTCTGCGCCCCGAGTCCAGAGCCGCCACTGTCGCGGGCAAGACGATAGTCGAAGTCATGTCCATGCCGATCAGAGAGGCGCTTGCGTTCTTCGAAGACGTCCCGAAGTTTCCGGGTATGGGTGACATCCTCAAGGAGATTGTCCGCCGCTTGCGATTCCTGATAGATGTCGGGCTGGACTACCTTACGCTCGATCGCGCGTCCGCGACGCTCTCGGGCGGCGAAATGCAGAGAATCCGCCTGGCTACCCAGATCGGCAGCGGTTTGACCGGCGTGCTGTACGTGCTTGACGAGCCGACGATAGGCCTGCATCCCCGCGACAACGAGCGTCTTGTCGCCACGCTGAAGGGGCTTCGCGACCGCGGCAACACCGTTGTCGTCGTCGAGCATGACGAGGAGATGATGCGTTCCGCCGATTGGATAATCGACTTGGGGCCGGGCGCGGGGCGCGAGGGCGGCAAGGTGATGTATCAAGGTCCCTTCGGCGGGCTCCTGGAGAGCGGCAGTCTCACGGCCGATTATTTGAGCGGACGCAAGAAAGTCGCCGCCCCGTCTGCCGCCCACGGCGCGGTTGGCGAGAAGGGCTGTCTGACGCTTTCGGGCTGCACGGAGCACAACCTGAAGAACATAACGGTCAAGATTCCCGTAGGTTCGTTCACTGTCGTGACCGGCGTGTCGGGCAGCGGCAAGTCCACTCTTGTGGACGAGACGCTGAAACGCGCGCTGATGCGCCACTTCTACCGGTCCAAGGCCGTCCCCGGCAAGTATCGCAGACTGACCGGCGTGGAGAACTTCGACAAGGTTATCGAGATCGACCAGTCTCCCATCGGCCGCACTCCGCGTTCCAACCCTGCCACATATGTCGGATTCTTTTCGGACATACGCGAACTCTTCGCCCAGACCGAAGCGGCCAAGGCGCGCGGCTATACGGCAGGGCGCTTTTCGTTCAACGTCAAAGGGGGGCGGTGCGAAGTGTGCGGCGGCGACGGCCTGCGAAAGCTCGAGATGAGTTTTCTTCCCGACGTTTATGTCACGTGCGAGCAGTGCGGAGGGCGGCGCTTCAATGCCGAGACGCTGGAGGTGACCTACGGCGGAAAGAACATCGCCGACGTGCTCGAGATGACAGTCGCGGAGGCATGCGAGTTCTTCGCGAAGGTGCCTTCGCTCGCCCGGAAGCTCAAGACTCTTGAAGACGTCGGCCTCGGCTATATCGCGCTTGGTCAGTCCGCCACGACGCTGTCCGGCGGCGAGGCGCAGCGCATTAAACTCGCTACGGAACTTTCCCGCCGCTCTACCGGGCGCACGCTGTATCTTCTCGACGAGCCTACGACAGGTCTGCACTTCGACGACGTGGCCAAGCTCATGAAACTCTTGCTGCGCCTTCGCGACCAGGGCAATACGATAGTTGTGATCGAACACAACACCGATGTGATGAAGTGCGCAGACTGGCTTATCGATCTTGGCCCCGGCGGAGGCGACGCAGGCGGCAATCTCGTCTGCCAAGGTCCGGTCGAGGCCGTTCGCCGCTGCAAGGAGTCCGTGACCGGGAGATTTCTATGAAGATAATCCGCAACTGTACCATCGTGGATGGTGTCGGCACCGCCTCATTTCGCGGCGACATCGTCGTGGACGGCGACAGGATTGCCGACGTGGTGCGCGGCGGCGCGCCCGTCTGCCCCGGCGCGGAAGAGCTGGACGCGTCCGGATGCCTCGCGACGCCCGGGTTTATCGACGCCCATACCCATTCGGACGCGTACCTCGTGATAGAGCCGGACGCTCCGTCGAAGCTTACCCAAGGCGTGACTACGGAGATCAATGGACAGTGCGGCGGCTCAGTCGCGCCACGCTACGGCGAGGCGAGGCTGTCGTCCGACTGGGCCTCGCTCTTGGGCGACCGACTGACATGGCGCTCGATGTCCGAATACCGCGAAGTACTCGCCGCCGCGAAACCGGCCGTGAACACCGTACAGTTTGTCGGCCACAACACATTGCGGTCGTCCGTCGTCGGCTATGCGGGCCGCGCCGCCACCGCCGACGAGATGCGGCAGATGAAGCGCCTCCTCGAGCAGTCGCTCGACGAAGGCGGCTGGGGCCTAACGACAGGCCTCATATACCAGCCGGGCAGGTATTCCACTCCACAGGAGGTCGTTGAGCTCGCCAAAGTCGCGGCCGATCGCGGCGGATTCTACGCCACCCATATGCGCTCGGAGGGCGACAGGATACTTGAAGCCATCGACGAGGTTCTCGATCTTGTGAAGGCTACCGGCATACGCGCCGAAATATCCCACCTCAAGACTAGCGGACGCAACAACTGGCGCAAGATTGACGCCGTGCTCGACAAGATGCAGTCCGCAGTCGATTCGGGGCTACTGCTTGGCAGCGACCGCTATCCGTATTGCGCCGCAGGGACCGACCTGGATGTCGTCCTGCCCGACTGGGCCCAGGAGGGCGCCGCCAAGGCGGAGTGCGAAAGGCTCGCCGACCCTGCGACGCGCGCGCGTATCGTGGACGAACTTGACGCCTCGGGACGCGACTGGTCCGCCGTGATGATAGGCGGCACGTGGCACCCCGAAACGAAACAATTCTCGGGGCGCGTCGTATCCGATCTCGTGCGCGAGCTTTCGCTTACGCCCGGCGAGCTGGTCTGCCGCATACTTGAAAAGGACCTTTGCCGAACAGGCGGATTCTTCTTTGGCATGAGCGAGGAGAATCTCGACAAGATCTACCGCCGCCCGTGGATCGTGCCTGGCAGCGACGCCTCGCTTCGTGCGCCGTGGGGACCACTCGGCGCGGACCATCCCCACCCGCGGGCCTATGCGACGATGCCGGAGTTCTATCGCCGCGTGCGTGCGCTCGGCTTTTCCCGCGAAGAGACTGTCGCCCGCATGACGTCCGTGCCTGCCCGCCGGTTCGGCCTTCGCGGCAGGGGCGTTATCGAGAAGGGGGCTTTCGCGGATATAGTCGTCTGGCGCGAAGAAGAATTCGTCGCGCGGTCTACCTATACCGCCCCCCATCAGTTCTCGGGCGGCGTTGAATTCGTCATGGTCAACGGCTCCGTGCCGTATCGGAATGGACGTTTCACCGGCGACCGCGCGGGACGCTTTTTGGAAAAATGATATAATACAACCTATGAAGCTGCAAATACTGCCATCGCTGCTCGCCGCCGACTTCGGTCGCCTTGCCGACGAGATTCTGCGCGCCGAGGCCTCCGGAGCGGACGCCTTGCATCTTGACATAATGGACCCCCACTTCGTGCCGAACATCTCGTTTGGCCCCGATGTCGTCGCGCTCTCGAAGCGTACCGCGCCGGATTTCTACCGCAACGTGCATCTCATGATGTCGCGGCCGGACCTTTATCTGGAGAAATTCGCCAAAGCCGGCGCGCAGACGATACAGATACACGTCGAGGCCGACTGCGATTTGCACACGGAATTGCCGCGCATAAGGGCCTTGGGGGCGAAACCGGCCATAGTGCTGAATCCCGAAACGCCAGTAGAGAGGCTCGCTCCCTATCTGGACGAGGTGGACGAGGTTCTCGTCATGACCGTACACCCCGGCTATGGCGGACAGAAATTCATCGCCGATTGTCTCCCGAAACTTGGCTGGATTCGCGAGCGCCGTCCCGGGCTCGACTTGATGGTGGATGGCGGCGTCAATGGCGAGACGGCCGTGGACTCGGTGCGCGCGGGCGCCAATCAGCTCGTCGCAGGCAGCTATCTTTTCCGCCAGGCCGATATGGCGGCCGCCATTGCCGATATGCGCAGCCGCTGCGCTTGCTCTCACCTATTTGCGCGGTAAAAATGTGGTATAATATCACTTATGGTTCTACGCAAGCGCATATTCGATATCATCCAGCCGGACGACGGGACATCGGTGTTGAGCATGGTCTTCGATCGGCTGATCACCGTGCTGATACTCATGAGCGTCGTGATGGTGTTTGCCGGCACGTTCGACCTTGCGCCCATTACGAGGCGCTGGCTTTATGTGCTTGAAAACGTCGCGTCGATCGTGTTCACCGTCGAATACGCGCTTCGCATCGCCACCGCAGATTTTCTGTACCCGGAGAGCGGGGCGGTTTCGTCCCGCCTGAAATACGTCATATCGCCCATGGCGCTTGTGGACCTCGCGGCGATACTTCCGTTCTGGCTGCCGATGGTTCTGCCCGATACGATGCTCGGCATAAGGGCTCTGCGTCTCGTGCGGCTTCTGAGAATCTTCAAACTGAACCGCTATTTCGACGCGATGCGGACCATCGGCGAGGTCATAGCCGCGAAGAAGCGCGAACTTCTAGGCTCGCTGTTCTTCCTGGCGATTCTGATGCTGATTGCTTCGCTGCTGATGTATTCCGCTGAGCACGACGCCCAGCCGGAAGTGTTCCGCAACGCGTTCTCCGGCCTGTGGTGGGCGGTGGCGACATTGACGACGGTCGGCTACGGCGACATCTATCCCGTGACGGGGCCCGGCCGGCTGATAGGTGCGTTCATAGCCTTTGCGGGGCTGGCTGCGGTGGCGGTGCCGACTGGCATAATAACATCCGGTCTTACCGAGCGCAGAGGCAGGGAAAAAGGCGAGAGCGGCAAACCGGAGGGGGAGGTCTAGATGGGAGAATTCGGATCGATAGAGGAGGCGCGGGAATATTTTGCGCGCGACATGTTCGCGACCGGCAACGGCATGCGCCTCGACGAGTGCGACGCGAGCCACGCGGTGGCGAGCATGACGCTGGACGCGCGCCACAGAAATGCGCTCGGCGGCGTCATGGGCGGCGCGATATTCACGCTGGCGGATTTCGCCTTCGCCGCGCTGACGAACGACAAGAGCCGCTCGACCGTCGGGCAGCAGGTGAGCATAAACTACCTGTCGGCGCCGAAGGGAGAACGCCTCGTCGCCACCGCGCGCTACAGGCGCGACGGGCGCACGTCGTGCGTTGTGAACGTCGATGTGGCGGACGATACGGGGCGCGAGGTCGCGCAGTTCGTCGGCACCGGCTACAAGTTGCGGTGCTTGTCTGAAAAATCCAGTCAAGGAGACATGAAACATGGGCTACTCTAAACGGTGCATAGTTACAGGCGCGGCCGGCTTCATCGGCTCTGCGCTCGCGAGGCTTCTTCTGAAAGAGACGGAGGCCAGCGTTCTCGTCGTGGACAAGCTGACCTACGCGGGCGTCCCCGAGTCGCTCAAGGAGGTCGGCCTCGACCCCACGACGCTCGAATCGTCGAATCCGCGCCTCTCGTTTCTCAAGGCCGACATCTGCGACCAGGCCGCCATGGACCGCGCATTCGCCGACTTCAAGCCCGACACGATCTTCCACCTCGCGGCGGAGAGCCATGTCGACCGCTCCATCGACGGACCCGGCGAGTTCATCCGCACGAACGTTACCGGCACTGCTACGCTCTTGCAGGCGGCGCTCGGCTACTGGCGCTCTCTGGGCGACGAGGCGAAGCGCGCGTTTCGCTTTCAGCACATATCTACGGACGAAGTCTACGGCACTCTCGGCGAGACGGGCTACTTCACCGAAGAGACGCCCTACAGTCCCCACTCGCCCTATTCCGCGAGCAAGGCGGCCAGCGACCACCTCGTCCGCGCGTGGCACGACACCTACGGCCTGCCGACGCTGATAACGAACTGCTCGAACAATTACGGTCCGTACCACTTTCCCGAAAAGCTCATACCGCTGATCATCCTCAACTGCCTCGACCGTAAGCCGCTGCCTGTCTACGGGAAGGGCGCGAACGTGCGCGACTGGCTGTTTGTTGACGACCACGCGCGCGCGCTTTTGCTGGTGAACGAGAAGGGCGAGCCGGGCGAGACGTACAATGTCGGCGGACACAACGAGCGTACCAATCTCGAAGTTGTGAAGACGGTCTGTGCGATTCTCGACGGGCTGCGTCCCATGGACGGCGGCGCGAAATACGAGTCGCTCATAACGTACGTCGCCGACAGGCCGGGGCACGATCTCAGGTATGCGATAGATCCGGACAAGCTGATGGCGAAACTCGGCTGGCGGCCGCGCGAGAATTTCGACACGGGCATCCGCAAGACGGTGCAGTGGTATCTCGACAACGAATGGTGGTGGGGTCCGATTCGCGAAAAGCGCTATTCGGGCCAGAGACTCGGCAGATCGCAGGGTGCGTCATGAAACTTGAGAAGATAACGGCCTGGCTCGACAAGACGCTCGATATCGGCGCGTTCGACGACGTCTCCAACAACGGACTGCAAATCGCGCGCGAAGACGGCGATGTGAAACTGGTCGCGTTCGCGGTCGACGGCAGCGCGGTCAGCGTGAAGGCGGCCGTCGCGGCGGGTGCGCAGCTGCTCGTCGTGCACCACGGCATAAGCTGGGGCGGCGGCATAAAGCGCATCGCGGGCGGCGAGTATAATGTCGTAAAGGCGGCTATCGGCGGCAATCTGGCGCTCTATGCGGCGCATCTGCCGCTGGACGCGAACAGGCGCGTCGGCAACAATTGGGAGCTCGCGAGATATCTCGGGCTCACGCGAATCAAGCCCGCGTTCTCGTATCACGGCAACATAATCGGCGTCACTGGCTACAATGCGCACGGAAAGAAAATCGGCGTCTGCTCTGGCGGCGCAGGCGAGTTCGCTCCCGCCGCGAAGGCCCTAGGCTGCGACCTCTACGTGACCGGCGAGGCCAGCTGGGGCGACAAGATCGCCGCAGAAAACGCCGGCATCGGGATGATCTGCGCGGGACACTACGAGACGGAGACTTTCGGCGTGAAGGCGCTCGCCGCCGCGATGGCCCGCGAGCTGAAGGTTAAGACGGTGTTTTTGGACAGGGAGGCAGACAAGTGAAACGCTTCGCCATTGTGCTCGCGCTCGCTCTGGCGGTGCAGGCGATCCTCGCCGGCGACGATGATGAGGCGTACGCGTTCGACCGCTTCTACGCTGGCGTCGCTGGGACGGCCGTTCTGCCGCAGGGCGGGGGACGCATGGGCGACCGCGCGGGCGCGGCGTTCAGGGCGGGCTGCTACATCGGCGAACTCTTCGCCGTCGAGGGTGAGGCCGCCTGTCTGGGCCATCGCGCAGGACTCGCCGCAAGGGGACTTTGGCACTGGTGGGGCTACGAGCGGCTCGACCCGTTCTTCACGTTCGGCGCTAAGGGATGGATGAACGACGGACAGGTCGGCCCTTGCGGAGGGCTCGGCGCGTTCTACCATTTGACGGAGTCCCTGTCGCTGCGCGCCGATGCGGACGCGACGCTCGGCCTTGATACGCGCCGGGAAATGGTCTATTCGCTTTGCGCAGGATTGCAGATTTCGTTTTGAGAAGGACAACGATGAAAGACGCGAGAGAAGAATGGTATGACAGTGCGGCAAAGGTCGCGGTCACGATAGTCGATGTCACCAGTGCCGCGCAGGCACTGGCGAGGGGTCACCTGTGCGGGCCGACAAGCGCATATTTCCTGACGAAGGCGCTCTCGGCCGCGGCGCTGCTCGGCGCCGAAACGAGTGAAAAGGACGAGGTCGTCTCCATACAGATGAAGTGCTCGGGCCCGCTGGGCGGCTTCAATGTCGAATGCTCCGCGGACGGCGCATTGCGCGGCTATACCGAGAAGAAGACGATGGACGGTTTCGACGGCATCGCCAAGCCCGACGCGAAGAAGGCCGTCGGCGACAGGCGCCTTCAGATCACGCGCTCGGTGCCGGGCAGGATCATTTCGCAGGGAATCTCCAATTCGCTGGACGGCTACCTGGCTGGTTCGCTGCAGCGCAAGGCGTGCATATATCTCGAAGCGTCCGTCAGCGACGAGGTCGAGGTTCTGGAGGCACGCGGGGTGATGGTCGAGGCGCTGCCGGACTCTTCGGCCGCCGTTTCGGAGCTCGTCCCAGAGAAGCTCGGCGTCGCATCGCGCAACATACTCGGCCAGCTGGGGCTCCCGCACGCCGAGCTCAAGAAGTCCGTCCCGCTCCGTTTCGAATGCCGCTGCTCGCCAGAACGCGCGGCGGCGATGCTCGGGGCGCTCGGTGAAGAGGAGCGGGCGAATCTGCCGGCCGCGGTGGATGTCACGTGCCACATGTGCGGACGCACTTTTACCGTGAGGACAAAATGAGTTTTGAGATGAAGCGGAGGGTGCGCGTCGAAATAGACCTCGGCGCGATAAAGCGAAACTACAAGAAAATAGCCGCGCACGTGAAGCCAGCCAAGGTGCTTTGCGTGCTGAAGGCCAATGCGTACGGTCTCGGCGTGGCCGACTATGCCCGCGCCCTGGCGCGGACGGACTGCGCGGGGTTCGGCGTCGCGGAACCCTTCGAGGCGCTGCAGCTGAAAAGCGAACTGACCGGGCTTGGCGTCGACAAGGACGTTCAGATACTGAGCTCGATATTGCCGGACGAGATACCCGCGATGGTCGAGGCCGGAGTGACCCTGCCGGTAATCGACTTGGCTACGGCCGCGCTAATATCGCGTGAAGCCGTCAAGCAGCGGCGCACGGCGAAGGTGCACGTAAAGCTTGATACCGGCATGGGGCGGCTCGGCATACCCGTGGCCGACGCGCCTTGCGTGGTGCGCGAAGTGAAGGCGCTGCCGGGGCTGGATATCGAGGGCGTCTTTTCGCACTTTCCGATGGCCTACGATCCCGAAGACCCGTTTACAATGCGCCAAGGCGAGCTGTTCAAGGGGTTTCTCGCCGCCGCTGCGGGATACGGCCTCGCCTTCCGCAAGGTGCACATTGCGGCGAGCGACGCGATAAACAACTTTCCCATGTTCGCCAAGCCGCCGTTCAATATGGTCCGCACGGGCATCAATCTGCACGGCAGCTTCGACCCGAACGGACGCAAGGCGCTCAAGGTTGAGCCTGTTTTGACCCTGAAGACGCGCGTCGCCCAGGTGCGCGAGCTGCCCGCCGGGACGACGCTCGGCTACGGGCGCACGTGGTGTCTCAAGGAGCCGACGAAGATCGCGACGATTTCCGCCGGCTACGCTGATGGACTGCCGCTGGCGCTGACGAATCGCGGGCATGTGCTGATCAACGGCGCGGTGTGTCCGTTTGTAGGGCGAATCTCCATGGACTACGCCACCGTCGACGCGACGCTTGCCAAGGGGGTCAAGCCTGGGGACGATGTGGTGTGTCTCGGCAAGAGCGGCCGCCATGTCGTGACGCCGGACGACTGGGCGCGGCTGAAGGGGACGCACGCCTACGACATAATCTGCTCGCTGGGCACGCGCGTCCAGCGAATCGCCGTTGACTAGCCCTTCGCTCTGCACAACCTTCTGGCGTTTCGGCTTCTGCTTCGGCGAGGAGCTGATTGGTTTGCGGCTTTGATACGCAGAGCCGCAGACTGCGCGGGGATTCGGAGGTGCTTTGTTTATTCCTCCGCCCAATTGTTGTGTTGTGTTGTGGATTGTCGTGTTGTGTGCCGTGTTGTGCTGTGTTCTGTACAGCGTGCGGTCACGTTCGGGGCAACCGTACTCGCCCGACGAGAAATGGGCGATTCGCGCGTCCTT
>ONWT01000073.1 GCA_900321575.1 uncultured Lentisphaerota bacterium
ACCGAAGAGCTTGTTGCCGATCCGGATGTCCGTGCGAGGTATCTCGGCGACGATTTCAGAATGTAGTAACAGCAATGTATTAATCCAAAGAACAAGGAGGTACGAAATGAGCATAGAAGTCACTATGAGACACAGCGATGTGAGAATCGAGTCGCTGAAGGAGTACGCGGAGGCGCGTATGGCCAAGCTTAAGGAGAAATTCCCGAAGGTGACCAAGGTTTCGATCGTTATCGATGTCGATGTCAAGAAACACATGTATATGGCAGAAGTCGTGGCGAACCGCCTTGGCGAAGTTGCTGTAGGCGCGAAGGAGTTCTCCGACAGCGCCAAGAGCGTTATCGACACTGCTGCCGGCCGTGCCGAGAGGCAGTTGCTCCGCATGCGCGTAAAGCGCCGCAAAGGCGCCGTCCGCAAGCAGCGCGCCGCTTCCGCAAAGAATTGATCAATGGTTTTGTCCGAATAAAATGACGAAACTGCCCACCAGAGCGAATTCCCGCGGCAACACAATCACCGTGGCCGACTTTCTCGAAGCCGGTCGCGCGCGATTGCGTCTGTCGCTCATTGCTGGTGGGAAAAGCCTCGATCGCGTAATACACGAGCCTATAGTGAACAGGCCAGGTCTTGCGCTTACGGGCTTTTACGACCACTTCGCCTGGAGCCGCGTGCAATTGATCGGCAACGGCGAAGTGGCGTATCTCAATTCGCTCGACAATGAGACCCGAGTCGCCCGGATAAAGGCGATGATCGACCGCAAGGCGTTCTGCTTCGTGTTCACCAATGGATACAAGCCGAGCCCCCAGGAGATCGAACTTGGCGAGTCGATGAACGCCGTATTGCTTTCGACTCCGTACAAGACGCGCGTTTTCGCCAATCTGGCGACTTTCGTCTTGGGGGCGCTCGCCGCGCCGACTGCGACGATATACGGAACGATGGTCGAAGTCGCGGGTATCGGGGTTTTGTTCGAGGGGGCTCCGGGGCTGGGAAAGAGCGAGACGGCTTTGGGGCTTGTCAAAAAGGGGGCCGCTCTGGTTGCGGACGACCTTACTTGCATAAGAAAAGATGTCGGCAACGATACCTTGTACGGTTCGGCCTGCGATTCCACGGCCGGATTCATGGAGATAAGGGGTATTGGCATCGTCCATATACCGAGCATGTATGGAGTCAATGCGGTGCGGCAGGAAAAGCGCATCCAACTGGTGATAACTTTCAAGAGACTTAACGAAATACACGGCGAAATCGACCGCATAGGCCAGAAGAGAGCCTATAGGACCATACTCGGCGTCGATGTGCCCAATGTCGTGATACCCGTCTCTGAAGGCCGCGACCTCGTGATTCTGGTCGAGACCGCCGTTCAGCAGCAGAAGCTGAAATTTGCCGGGCACAATCCGGTTTTGGAACTTTCGGAACGACTGCGCCGTCGGGCTGACGAGAGGCAGTTGACAATCGAGCAACAAAAAAGGAGTAAGCGTCATGGATGAGAAAATAACACGAGAATTCACGTTGCTGAACAAGTATGGCATGCACGTGAGGCCGGCAGGGCTTTTTGCCAAGGTGGCCAGCCGATATGATGCCAATGTCGAGGTGGAAAAGGACGGCAATGTCGTATCCGGCAAGTCGATCATGGCCCTCATGACGCTCGAGGCCACGCACGGCGCCGTTCTGAAGGTTACGGCCAGCGGTCCGCAGGCGAAGGAAGTTCTCGAAGAGCTTGAGGCGCTGATTGCCCGCAAGTTCGACATACCTGATGAGCAGTGACGTTTCCACGATGACAACGCTCGCGGGTATTGCCACATCCCGCGGGCTTGTGTCGGGTCCCGTTTTCCTTTACAGGGGAGACGGCGAAATACCCGTACCCGAATATGTTGTCGAAGCCGGCCACGAAGAAGAGGAGCTCAGGCGATTCGAGCGGGCTATCGTGGATACCAAACGCGACCTGGAGAGCCTCATAGCGGTTTTGCGCGAGAGGACCGGCCGCGAGGACGTTCGAGTCTTCGAGTGTCACTTGATGTTTCTCGAAGACCCTACTTTCGAAGAGGCGGTTAAATACAGCGTTACTGTCGATCATATCAATGTAGAGGCTGCCGTAAAGTCGTTCGTCTCCAAAATGCGTGCGCAGTTCTCGCGCATGAACGACGAATATTTCCGCGAGAGGATTCGTGATTTCGACGATGTCGAGCGCCGCCTTCTTAGAGCGCTTACGGGGTTCGCGCAAGATCCTCACCGCGAGCTGAAGGTTCCGTCCATAATTGTCGCCGACGATTTGACGCCGTCCGAGACGGTCAAGCTGCCTCGCGAAAATGTGCTTGGCTTTGCGACCAACGGGGGCTCCGCCACTAGCCATGTCGCCTTGCTCGCGAGGGCGATGGCCATACCTGCTGTTACGGGGCTGGTCAATGTCACGTCTCTGGTGAAGCCAGGGATGACGGTGATTCTCGACGGCAGCAACGGCACCATAACGCTTAATCCGGACAAGCAGACATGCGAGTTGCTGGAGTCCGCCCTGTCTCACCGCAAGGCCGCCGAAGCGAAAGCCGATCTTGGCGGGGCCCCTGCGGGAACCCTTCGCGAAGGCGGCCAAGTGCTGCTCTACGCCAATATCCATCCAGGCGTGGCCGTTTCTGGCCTGAAAGAAATCGGCGCCCGCGGCGTAGGCCTTTACCGAAGCGAGTATCTTTGGCTGAACAGGGAAAGGGAGCCTACCGAAGACGAACAGTTCGAAGCCTACAAGGAGGCCGTCATCGAGGCGTCGAAGCTGTCGCCCAAAGCCTCCATTACGATTCGCGCTTTGGATATTGGCGGCGACAAGACCGTGAAGGGCATCTCTGCGAAAGAGGCCAATCCTTTTCTCGGCAACCGCTCGATTCGCTATCTGCTTTCGAATGTCGATGTGTTCAAGACCCAGCTTCGGGCCGTTTTGCGCGCCTCCGCCTTCGGCAAGACGTATTTGATGTACCCGATGGTCAGCTGCGTCGAAGAACTGAACGAGGCGGCCGTGATTCTCGCCGAAGTGAAGCGCAAGCTTGACGAGGACAATATCCCCTACGACCGCAATATGCCCGTAGGTGCGATGATAGAGATTCCCGCAGCGGCGATAAATGCGGACGCCATCGCGAAGAGGGTTGACTTCTTTTCCATCGGCACCAACGACTTGATACAGTACACGATGGCCGCCGATCGCAGCAACGAGGCTGTCGCCCATCTGTATCAGCCGACAAACCCGGCGATTCTCTACTTGATGAAGCGCACTATCGCCGCTGCGCATCGCCACGGCATAATGGTTGGCGTGTGCGGCGAAAGCGCTGCTGACCCGATAATCGGCGTCTTGTGGGCGGCGTTGGGCATAGACATGCTTTCGATGTCCGGCACGTACATTCCTGTGATGGCCAAGCTTTTTCGCCGACTTTCCCGCAAAGACCTTGACGAATATGCTGCGCTGGTGAACGATATGGACGGTTCATGCACGGCTCAAGACATATTTGAATCTTGCCGCGAGTGGATGGAGCGCAAGATTCCCGACATTGACGATCTGCTGATATGACAGAAACGCCTGAAGTTGTTGTCGAGCGCGTCGCCGGCGTTGTCGGCGCTCATGCGAAGGACAATCTTTCTGCGCCGCGCGGCGCGGCGATTTCGGCGATAGGTTTTGCGTCGCGAAGGGTTGCGGTAGGTGGCGAAACCCTCTTTTCGATGTCTCTATTGGCCGCCCAAAAGGTGCTTGAAGGGGTGGACGCGGCCGACATACGCGGTGTGATCGCCGCAACATTTTCCGGCGAGAACAGATTTCCCGCGCTTTCGGTTCGTCTGGCCGCGGCTCTCGCGCTATCGCCTGCTATCCCCGCTTTTGACATTCAGATGGCGTGCAGCGCCTATCCTTATGCGCTTTATCTAGCCGGAAAGCTTTCGGCCGATTCGGGCGGACGCGTCCTCGTTGTCGACGGCGATATGCAATCCCCCCTTGTGGACGCGGCCGATGCGTCAACGGCGCCGCTGTTTTCCGACGCCGCGACTGCTTCGCTCGTCAGCGTCTCGAAAGAAGGCGTCTCCAAGTTCGCTTTTCTCTCAAAGGCGTCCGAAGCGCTGACATGTCCTGCGGCAGGTCCGATAAAGATGGACGGTTTCAAGGTCTTTTCGTTTGTCGCGACCGATGCCGTAAAATTGCTTCGCCCGTTCGGCACCGATTTCGATTGGTTCGTGCCGCATCAGGCCAATATGTATATGGTGCGCCAACTAGCGAAATCGCTTTCGCTTGAAAGCAAGCTCGCGACTTGCGGCGAGAAATACGCCAATCCGGGTTCGTGCTCGATACCGTTGGCGCTCGCCTCCCGCGAAATCTGCGGCAGAGTGCTCGTTTCCGGTTTCGGCGCTGGGCTGTCCGCGTCGGTCGGGCTAGTCCGCGTCGCCGAAGGAGCGGCTTGCGGCGTTGCGGAGGGTGCCGATGCGTAAGATTCTCGCGGCTGTGGCTTTGGGCGTTCTTTGCGGCTGCATGGATATCGCCGATATACGTTCGGCCATAAACGATGCCCGCGCCGTCGCGAAGATCGGCGTCGTCGCCCACCCCGAAATATCGTGGCCGGACAGTACCTCAAAGTTCCAAAAGGCGCTTGCGTTTTTCAAGTCATGCAACGTCGACGCGATAGTCGTCATCGGCGAATTGACCAAAGACGGCTACATGAATCAGTACAGGGTGCTTTCGCGGGCGTGGGATGCCGAGTTCAACAATCCGGTTAAAGGCGCCGTCCAAAATCCTCCGCGCCGCATATTCGTGCTTGGCGAAAGGGAGAAGGCGACATACAAGGAGGAATTCGGCGTGGAATTCGGCGGCGACATTTCGGCCGACGGCGGCATTTTCGACGTCAACGGCTTCGCATTCCGCGCCGTTTCCCAAAAGCCTGCCGGGTATGACACCGTGCCTACTTTTTATGCCGGCGAAAAAATGGCGCTTACCGACGAACTTTGCTGGTATCCGCGCACCCGCCCTTGCATAAACGCCGGTTCTCTCAGCGGCATCGATCTGAACCCCGGCTTCGAAAAGGTGCCGAATGCGGCGAAATCGGCCCAAGGTCTGCTTGTGACAGTGTATGCCGGCGAAATCTCTGTGGCGCGACTGGATTTCATCGACAAGGAGCCCGTCGCGGCGGATTGGCGGATTTCGCGCACCGGCGCCGCTTTGTCGGTTGCCGAAAAGCGCGCCCCCGAATTCTGGGACGATACCGAACTGCGCGTTTTTCGCGTGAACGAGCCTGGCAAGCCGCCCGCTTTCAAGGTCGTCTGGCCGCCTGTCCTCGCCAAATACACGGGGGTGAGGGCGTATTCCTATGAAGTCGCGGTCTTGATGGAGGTCGCGGACGGTTCCAGAGAGGCCGTGGTGAAGCGCCGCCATGTGTTCGCGCCGAACTTCCATCGCGCCGAGAGTCGCGATGTCGAACCGGTCAGCTGCCGTTTTGGCAAAGCCGAGCTGCCGGACAATTCGCGCATACGCTTCGCGGTAACGCCGGTTTCGTGTTTTGGCGAGCGCGGGCGCCGCCTTGAAAGTGGCTGGATGTGATTCTCGCCGCACGCCCCGCCCAGATATGGTATAATACGCACATGAGAACATACAATGTCGGTTTGGTCGGTGTCGGCGCAGTCGGCACCGAGATGATCAGAGTGCTGAAAGACCGCAATTTTCCTTGCGGCAAGGTCCAGGTCTTCGCTTCGCGCGAACGCGAAGAGGTTATCCTCGGCGAGACTTATCACGTGAAGAAGGCGGGAGAGGACAGCTTTGCGGGCCTCGATATCGTCCTTTTCGCCGGCAAAACCGATGTTGCGATACAGCTTAGGGACGCCGTGGTCGAATCCGGCGCCAAGATGATCGACAATTCCCGCGCTTTCCGCCAAGATCCCGACGTGCCGCTTGTCGTGCCGCAGGTCAATGCCGAAGATTTGGATTGGAACAAGGGCGTTATCGCCAACCCCAACTGCACGACGGCCATAATGCTGGAGGCGGTCGCGCCGTTGCACCGCGCCAAAAAGCTGCGCCGCCTCGTCGCCTCCACCTATCAGGCCGCGTCCGGAGCCGGTGCGCCCGGGCTGAACGAGCTCGAAGACCAGATACGCGACTATGCGGCGGGGCGCGAACTCACCGTCAAGGCGTTTCAGCATCAGCTGATGTACAACCTCATTCCGCATATCGACAAATTCGACGAAACGAACTGGTATACCCTCGAAGAGCTGAAAATGCGCAACGAGGCGCGCAAGATGCTTCACCATCCCGGCCTCATGCTCTCGTGCACATGTGTGCGCGTGCCGATCGCCCGCGCACATTCCGAATCGCTCAATATGGAGTTCGAGGAGGATATAACCCCCGAAGAGGCGCGCGAAATCCTTGCCACCAGCGAAGGCGTGAGGGTGGTGGACGATCCGCTGAACGGGGCCTATCCGATGCCGCTCGACGCAACGGCGAAATATGACGTGCTCGCCGGCCGCATCCGCCAGGACATTTCGCGCAACGACAAGAAGGGCCTCGAAATGTTCGTCTCCGGCGACCAGCTGCTCAGAGGCGCGGCTCTGAACGCCGTCGAGATCGCCGAGCACCTCGTCAAGCGCGGCCTGCTGTCTTGAAGCTTGGCGGCAATATCGCGAAAGCTACGCTGCGCCGTGCCATGAAAGCGCTCCGCAACGGTTTGCTGCCCGAAGCGAAAGCCGTGGCGGACTCGCAGATCTGCCGCAAACTCCTTGAGCGGCGCGATGTTCTCCCGCCTGTCGCGGTTTATCTCGCCTCTTCTCGGGAGATAAACATAGACGCTTTCATCTTGCGCCTCCTTGAGAAGGGCGTTGCCGTCGCATCTCCCCGATGGAACGGCAAGACGTATGATCTCGCCCGGTTGACCGGGCTTGCCGGAAACCATATCCGCTTGGGGCCGATGGATATCCGCGAGCCCCTTTGCGCCGATACAGTTTCGCCGGATGCAGTCAATACGTGGATTCTGCCCGGGCTCGCATTCGCAAAAAACGGCAAGCGGCTAGGCTATGGCGGCGGATGGTACGACCGCCTTCTTGCGGCTGCCTCTAAAGCCTCCGTCAAGATCGGCGTCGCCTATTCGTTTCAGGTGCTGGACGATTTGCCGTCCGAACCTCACGACATGGTTTTGACGGATGTCGTGACGGACTCTTGATTTTGCCCTTGTGCAATTCTGCGCGATTCGGTAAATGTCTTTACCGTGGGCACATGCCCCTAGAAGAACGCAAAAGATTGGACTGGATTTTACACCTCTGTCGCGTCGCCTGTGATGTCGAACTTGATAGCGGAAGCCGTATAAACCGAATCGACGTTCAACCTGAATTCCTCGGCGAAGGTTCCTGGAATGCCTTCAAGTTTGTCCTTGCCCGTCTTCTGGTTCATGTACTTGACCGTTGCCGTGTCGTCGAACTTGGTGAAGTCAAGATCGGCTAGACGCTCGAACTCGTTGGCGGAGATGTTGAATTCTACATTCGACTTGGCCGTGCTTCCGGGGGGCGTCATATGCGTGGAGGAGCGGCCATTGGCGTCTACGACGGTGACGACCTGGAGATTCTGGGTCGCCTCGACCTCAAGCACAAGTCTGCCGTCCTGGTTGAAGCTCAGCTTGTATTCACGCTCGTCGGCCTCCTGATCGCTCAAGGTTATGATCGGCTGAGTGAAGTTTGCGGGGTCAAATGCTGTAAACTGGCCGTCGAAGGCGGCCTTGCCAGTCTCCTGCGAGAGCAAGGATGCGACGATGTACACCTTGTTCTTTTCTTTTGCGTCAAGTCCAGCGAATGTGGTTTTCGCGCCGTTCGTGACGAATCCGGCAAGCTCGTCGAGAGCCTTGCCGTAATCGTTCGAAAGCTGCTTGCCGCCCGGCAGCATCACTTTCATTTTGCGCGGAAGGTCTTTCGCGAAGATGGAGTTTTTGCCGCCGCCCAGCGCGAACGTTTTGGCGTCCCTGCAGATGTTCCAGTTGATCATCGACCTGATGTTTGCGCCGGCCGCGTTTTGGAACCCTTGCTTCGGGTTTTCGCCCGGCTTCAGGCCGATCTTGTTGGCCACCATGCCGCGTATGGCATCCGCCGCTTCGCCGTTGCCCTGAATGAAGCCAGACAGAGGATCGAATATCTTCTGCAGGCCTGCCATGAAAAGTTTCTTCTTGCCGGCCGAGGCGGCGCGGAGGTCCTCGACATTCTTGACGATCTCGGCCACCTTGCTCTTCACGCTTTCCGGCGAAAGCAGTTCCCCGTTGCCCTGGACGAGAATTTCGGGGAGCCGCTTCGTGACAATTTTGAGCGCGTCCTTGTCCTTGAGGGCGATCTTGACGGCGGTCTCCACCAAGCGGTCTAGGTCCGCTTTCGGCACGGCATGCTTGCTGCGCCCCGGATGGCCTTCGGATATCGCATAGGCATCATACACTTCGGCGCAGTTCGCCTTGGCCGCCGCCAGCGCCTCGTCGAACCGGGCGGACGCCTTGGCCACCTCCGCCTGGACGGCGAGGATGCGGCGCGCTGTGAGCGGTTTGCCTACGCCGTAATCTTTCATCAGCATGGCGTCCATGACGTTTTTGGGCACTTGGCTCAGCCCCCCGAAGATGTCAATCACCGCCTGCTTGAAGAGGTCTCGCGCAATATTGTTCGCCTCTTTGTTCGCCCGCGACCGCCACAGCGGCGCAACCTTGTCGCCGCTCGCGGCGACGATGGTGCGGCTGTGGAGAGCCGAGCCTTCGGAAGGCGGCAACGCCCCGTAATCGTCTACGCGTGCGATTCGCTTGTCTTTCCCGTCCGCATGGGCGGCCTGCGCAAAGTTTACGAAGCTTTGGAATTGTGCATTGATTTCCATTGTGTTGTCCTTCCTTTAGTTATGTGTTTTCCCCTGGATATGTCGTGTCCGCCGTGTTGTATACACACAATGAGCGTTCAGGTTACAAAAAAAGTTGCATGCATTTGCGTATTCCTTTTGATGATTATGTATTATACCAGATTTTGGCGTTTCCCGCAAAAACCGTGCGGCGGCTTTCGGCCTCGGCAATGCGGCGGCGTGGAACTTCGCGGGAAAACACAGCGACAGGTCTCGCTGCCTTATTGACAGTCCGAGGGTAATTATGGTATATTACACGCGATTTTTCGGCGGTCTAGGTGGATCGTGCCGTAGGTCGAGTATTGTTTTTTGACAGCAAGGAGCGAAAGAGATGGCAATGAACAACCAGCTGCTGGCCGTTGTCCAGCACATTGAGAGCGAGCGTGGCGTCAGCCGCGAAATCGTGGTGACCGCTATCGAGCAGGCCATTCAGCAGGCCGCTCGCCGCAATCAGGATGTGACAAACGATCTCAAGGTTGTGATCGACCGAAAGGATTTTTCGCTCCATGTGTACGATACGCTTGTCGCGTCCGACGAAGAGACGGGTCCCGGTTTCATCTCTCTCGCCCGCGCGGCCCGTTTCAATCACGGCAATCCAGTGGCCGAAGGCGATACGGTGCGCGTCGAAATGCCTGCTTCGCGTCTTGGTCGCATCGCAGCACAGACTTCGCGCCAGATGATCATGCAGAAGATCCGCGAAGCCGAGCGCACGAATACTTTTTCCGAATACAAGGATCGCGTCGGCGATATCGTCAGCGGTACCGTTTCGGCCGTCTCCCATCGCGACACATACGTGACCGTCGGCAAAACCGAGATGATTCTGCCCGGCCGCGAACGCATACCCAGCGAAGATTACCAGGTGGGCGACCCGATGCGCGCGATCGTTCTCAGGGTCGATCCCGACGCGAAGGGGCCGAGCGTGGTTCTCAGCCGCGCCAGCGGCAAGTTCCTCGAAGCTCTCTTCAGGCTCGAAGTGTCCGAAATAGCCGATGGCGTCGTCGAAATCATGGGCGTTGCGCGCGATCCCGGATACCGTGCGAAGCTCGCCGTCAGAACGGCCAACGAGAATATCGATCCGGTTGGCGCTTGCGTCGGCCAGCGCGGAAGCCGCGTCAGGACGATCGTCACCGAGCTTTCCGGCGAGAAGATCGATATCGTCCGCTGGAACGAGGATATCCGCCAGTATGTGGCGGGAGCGCTCGCGCCTGCGAAACTCGAGTCGATTGAGGTCGATCCCGTCCTGCCAAACACGGTGCATGTGGTCGTTGGCGCCGACCAGTATTCGCTCGCCATCGGCAAGCGCGGCCAGAACGTGCGCCTCACGTCGAAGCTCCCTGGGTGGCATGTCGAGGTCAAGAAGTCCATGGCGACGGCCAGCTTCGAGGACCAGAAGGCCGAGGCGATCAAGGAGCTCGCCGAGACATTCAGCGTTTCCACCGCCGTTGCCACTCAGATGGCCGATGCGGGTTATCTCACTGTCGAGGGTATTGTCGAAGAAGACGAGGCGAGCTTCATCGCTGCGACCGGTCTTGACGAGGTTACCGCCAAGGGCGTTTACGCGGCCGCTCAGGCCGTGGCCGAACTGACCCGCGGCGAAGAAGAGTCCGAAGAAACGGCCGAGTGATTTTTCCGGGGGATGTATGAGGGTATATGAACTAGCTAAAGAGATCGGCGTCGCCAGCGCGGCAGTGCTCAAGGCGGCCGAAGCTGCCGAGATGGACGCCACAAGCGCGATAAGCGTGATTGACGACGGTGATGTCGAGGCGCTTCGCAAGGCTGTCGCTTCTGCTAAGGACGGCGGCGAAAAGGCGAGAGCAGAGAAGCGTGCTCGCGTGGACAAGTTGCGTAAGCAGGCGGTAGAGTCCGATCGCGAAGCTCTCGACAAACACCTCAAGCTTGCCAGGGACGCGGCGGAGGGCAAGGCGATTGATACGGTCGCGAAGAAGAAGTCTCCAGTCGAGGCCGCTCCGGAGAAGGGGAATGCGCCCGAGAGCGTCGCCCCTGCTGCCGCGGAGGCGAAGAACAGTCTCGCGAAGCCTGCGGTTCGCGCGGCTGCGCCTGTGGCGAAGCCGAAGGTTGCGGTTCCTTCCGTTTCGGCAACCCAGACGGGTCTTCGGGCCGGTGCTGGTTTCAAGCCGCTCCAGAAGGCGAAGCCTGCGGCGTCCATCACCATTACGGTCGCGTCGAGCCAGCCGCCCAAGCCTAAGGCGGCGAAGCCGGTCATCAAGGTCGACGACTACGAGGACGATCGCGACCGCAAGGGCAAGAAGGGGCGCGAGATGCAGAAGAGCTTCGACAAGCGCACCCCTGCGGCTGCGGCCAAGCCTGTCGCCCAGCCGAGCGGGAGAATTTCGGTAAACGAAGATTCACGTGAGATTTCCGTCCGCGGCGCCGTGATCGTAAAGGACCTCGCCGCGAAGCTCGGCATCAAGCCAAACCGTCTCATAGCCGATCTCATGGGGCTTAAGGTTCTCGCGTCGATAAACCAGCGCGTCGAGCCTGACGTCGCCACTAAGGTCGCCGAGAAGTACGGCTTCAAAGTGGTCGTCGAACACGCACGCGACAAGGCTGCGGCCAAGCCGGTGCTGAAGGCGATCGATGCGGACGATTTGATTCCGGAAGATCCGCCGGAGACACTCAAGCCGAGGGCGCCGATTGTGACTTTTCTCGGCCACGTCGACCACGGCAAGACCACGCTTATGGACTGGATACGCAAGGAGCGTGTCGCGGCCGGCGAAGCGGGCGGCATCACTCAGCAGATCAGCGCCTATCAGGTCGAGATCGCAGGCAAGAAGATCACCTTCCTCGATACGCCCGGACACGCCGCTTTCAGCGCCATGCGCGCCCGCGGTGCGCAGATCACCGATATCGCGGTTCTCATAATCGCCGCCGATGACGGCATAATGCCCCAGACCGAGGAGTGCATACGCGTCGCCCGCCAGTCCGGCGTGCAGATCATGGTCGCCATCACCAAGGCCGACAAGCCGACCGCCAATGTGGATCGCGTCAAGCAACAGCTCCAGAAGCGCGGCCTTACCCCCGAAGAGTGGGGCGGCGACATCATCTGCTGCCCCGTTTCGGGCAAGACCGGCGAGGGCGTAGACACGCTGCTCGAGAACATACTCGTTCAGGCCGAGGTCCTCGAGCTTCAGGCCAATCCGAACCGCCGCGCGAACGGCTACGTGATCGAGGCGGAGCTTCAGCAGGGCCTCGGGCCGTGCGCGACTCTGCTCGTTTCGGGCGGTACGCTCAAGGTCGGCGACGCGATTCTTATAGGCGAGCATTTCGGCAAGGTCCGTGCGCTGATAGACGACCACGGCCGCCGCGTAAAAGAAGCCCCGCCTGCCATGCCGGTCAAGTGCACTGGCCTTTCCGGCGTTCCAGAAGCAGGCGCGGAATTTCGCGTGATGCTCGACGAAAAGCGTGCCCGTACGCTCGCCGAACAGGCCGCGCAGGAGCGCAAGGAGCAAGAGCTGTCTTCTTCGAAGGCGACCACTCTCGACGCGCTTATGCGCCGCATGGCGGCAGAGGGCAAGCGCGAACTCAACGTAATCGTCAAGTCCGAAAACCAGGGCACGCTCGAGGCTGTCGTAGCCGCGCTTCAGGATATCAAGTCCGAAAAAGTGGGGCTAAACGTCATCGGTACGGGTACGGGCAACGTGTCGCTTACGGACGTCAAGTCCGCCGCCGCGGGTAAGGCGGTGATCGTGGGCTTCGATATCGGCAACGACTCCGGCGTCCAGCAGCAGGCCAGGCATGATGGCGTGAGAATCAATTCCTTCCGCATCATTTACGAGTTGATCGATCATGTGAAGAACTGCATGCTCGACCTTCTGCCGCCCGAATACCGCGAAGCGATCAAGGGCCACGCCGAGATCAAGGCCATATACGATATCGGCAAGCTCGGCAAGATCGCCGGCTCGCAGATGCTCGACGGTACGCTTGTTGCCAAGGAACGCTTCCGCATCATGCGCAACGGCGCCCAGATATGGGACGGCAAGGTTCAGACTCTCCGCCACTTCAAAGACGAAGTC
>ONWT01000011.1 GCA_900321575.1 uncultured Lentisphaerota bacterium
GGCGGAAGGTGAGGGATTCGAACCCCCGGACCCTTTCGAGTCAACGGTTTTCAAGACCGCCGCGTTCAACCACTCCGCCAACCTTCCTGCAGGAAAAAGTTGCGTGTATTATACCATAATATCTCGCAGCCGTCACCTGCCCTGGCCGAAATTCCCCGGCCGCCCGCAAATCGTTTCCCCCATCCGCTCCAAAATATGGTAAAATACACGCTCCATGAACAAGATTCTAGCCAAACAGCAGTTGTCGGAGAATGTCTTCGGCATGACGATTGAGGCGCCCCTTATCGCACAAGAGCGCAAGGCGGGCCAGTTCATCATACTTATGGTCGACGAAGACGCGGGCGAGCGCATTCCGCTGACGATCGCCGACGCCGACGAAAAGGCGGGCACGATCTCGATAATCTTCCAGACGGTCGGCGCAACGACAATGAAACTCGCCAGACTGAATGTCGGCGACTCGCTGCCCGCCGTGCTGGGGCCGCTCGGCAGGCCTACCGACATACGCGGCGCGAACGGCGAAAAGCCCGGCCATGTCGTGTGCGTCGGCGGCGGTATTGGCGTAGCCCCGATGCATCCTATCGCACAAGCCTTGAAAAAAGCGGGCAATCGCGTGACCATCATAATGGGCGCACGCAACAAGTCCCTCTTCGTGATGCTGGACGAAATGCGCCGCATTGCCGGCGACGACCTGATTCTCATGACGGATGACGGCAGCTCCGGCCGCAAGGGGCTCGTCACCGAGCCGCTCAAGGAGCTTTGCGAGGCCGGCGCGGTGGACGAAGTGATTGCCATCGGTCCGCCTGTAATGATGAAGTTCTGCGCCCTTACCACAAAGCCGTACGGCGTCAAAACGGTGGCGTCCCTCAATACCATCATGATCGACGGCACGGGAATGTGCGGCGGCTGCCGCGTCTCGGTCGGCGGCGAAACGAAATTCGTCTGCGTGGACGGGCCGGAATTCGACGCTCATCTGGTCGATTGGGACCTCATGCTGAAGCGAATGGGCGCGTTCAAACCGCAGGAATCGGCCGCCAGAGAACATGCTTGCAATCTATTCAAGGGGATTTGAGATGACACCTAAAGAGAGAATGTCCATTCCGCCTCAGGCGATGCCCGAGCAGGACGCGAAGGTCCGTGCGCACAACATGAACGAAGTCGCCCTGGGCTACACTCCGGAGATGGCCAAGTGCGAAGCCTCGCGCTGCCTGCAGTGCGCCGCGAAACCCTGCGTCCAGGGCTGCCCGGTCGCGATAGACATACCCGGTTTTCTCGCCAAGGCCGCCGAAGGCGATTTCTCGGGCGCCCTTGCCATAATCCGCAAAACCTCGCTTCTGCCGGCCGTATGCGGCAGGGTGTGTCCCCAAGAAAAGCAGTGCCAGAAATTCTGCACCATGGGCAAGCTGCTGAAGGATACCGATAAATCCGTCGCCATCGGCCGCATAGAGCGTTTTGTCGCCGATTGGGCGCGCGCCAACGGGGCGAAGAGCGAGGCCATGGCCGTAAAACCGACCGGCAAGCGCGTCGCCGTAATCGGCAGCGGCCCTGCTTCGATCACTTGCGCTGCCGATTGCGCAAGGGCCGGCCACGAAGTCACGATGTTCGAAGCCTTCCACAAGGCCGGCGGCGTGTTGGTGTACGGCATACCGGAATTCCGCTTGCCGAAGGCCATCGTCCAGGAAGAAATCGACGGACTTAAGTCCCTTGGCGTGAAGCTGGAACTGAACTATGTCGTCGGGCGCACGCGCAAATTGCGCGATCTGATCGACAAGGACGGCTTTGACGCCGTTTTCGTGGGCACTGGCGCGGGGTTGCCGAAGTTCATGGATATCGAAGGCGAAAATCTCGTGGGCGTTTTCAGCGCCAACGAGTATCTCACCCGCGCCAATCTCATGAAGGCCTACGATGAAGCGGGCCACGACACCCCTTTCTGGCACGGCAAGCGCGTGGCCGTATTGGGCGGCGGAAATGTCGCCATGGACGCCAGCCGCATGGCTCTTCGCCTGGGCGCGGAGAAGGTTTATCTCGTCTACCGCCGCAGCGAGGCCGAAATGCCCGCCAGAAAAGAAGAGGTCCATCACGCCAAGGAAGAGGGCGTGGAGTTTCTCATGCTCCAGAATGCGAAGCGCGTCATCGGCGACGACCAGGGCAGAGTCGTCGCCCTGGAGTGCCTTAAGTACGAACTTGGCGAGCCGGACGCTTCCGGCCGGCGCAGTCCCGTAGCGATACCCGGCAGCGAGTTCTCGCTTGATGTCGATACCGTCATCGTGGCGGTGGGCAATGCGTCGAATCCGCTGATACCTGCGACGACGGACGGGCTCGAAGTAAACAAGCGCGGCAATATAGTCGTCGACCCGGCGACGAACATGACCTCCATACCAGGCGTATTCGCGGGCGGCGATATCGTGCTCGGCGCGGCGACAGTGATTCTTGCCATGGGCGAGGGACGCAACGCCGCAGCCGGCATCAACGCTTATCTGTCGACCCGCTGATCGGCAGCAGACGTTGCTGCGTATCAGCGGACGCCGCCGTTGGCCTTCGACAGCTTCTTCAGCTTCGTCGCATATGTCAGGCGCTCGACCGCCGACATGTGGTCTATGTAGAGAACACCGTTCAGATGGTCGATCTCGTGCTGCATGGCGCGCGCGAGATAACCACGCGCCGTAATCATCTGCGGCCTATTCTGCTCGTCCAGATACTGCACGGTAACCTGCGCGGCGCGCACGATCGAGCCGCCAACGCCGGGAAAACTGAGGCACCCTTCCTTGTCGCAAACCGACCCATCTTGCGCGACTATTTCGGGATTCCACATCTTGAGCGGCATGGGAATCGGTGCGTTGAACAGCTCGTCCTCCGCATCGTCGCACCCCTCCGGGATGTCGATCACGCAAATCCGCTCCGTACGCCCAACCTGCTGGGCGGCGAGGCCGACGCCCTTTGCGTGGTGCATCGTCTCGATCATGTCGTCCGCAAGCTCGCGCTGGGCGTCAGTCACGACAGCGACCGGAGTCGCCTTGTCCCGCAAAACCTTCTCGCCGTATTTACAGACCTTGAGAACCATATCAGACTCCTGTAGAGCCGAATCCGCCAGCTCCGCGATCGGTCTCGTCTATCTCGTACGCCTCTTCTATCGCGGCCTGCGTGACCGGCGCCACTACGATCTGGGCGATTTTGTCGCCTTTGGCCACCGCAAAACCCTCGCCGCCGAAGTTGGCCAGAATGACGCCCACCTCTCCGCGGTAGCCGGAATCTATCGTGCCGGGCGTGTTCAGCACAGTTATGCCGTGCTTGAGGGCGAGCCCGCTCCTCGGGCGAACCTGCGCCTCGTAGCCAGGAGGCAGAAGCATCACAAGGCCCGTATGGACGAGCGCCCTGCCCCCGGCCGGAATCACGACATCCTCGATGCTCCTGACATCCATGCCCGCGTCGCTTGCGTGGGCATACGCCGGCAGCACCGCTTCGGGATTCACCTTCTTGAAGCGAAGAATCATTCCTCTTCTTCCGTCAGATCTTCAACGGACGCGACATCGTTGGGCTCGAAACCGAGACGGTCGAGATTCCACTTGCGCCACGCCTCGGGGAGCTGCCCCGCCTGAAGACGGGCAACCTCTTCACGGACTTGCGCAGAAAGGAGAACCGCCTTGGCCGCGTCGCCGCTCTCGCGGTTTTCGCAAACGACGAGAATTCCCGTGCCCGCGCCTGTGCGGGCGAACTCCGAAACGCCCCCCTTCTCCAGCTTGCGCGTCACGGAAGCGATGGCGTTCTGGTCGTCGAAATCGCCGGGCTTGAGGTCGCATATCGCAAACGTAAGGTTGGTCGAGACATTGCCTGCGGCGAGAACGGCTTCCGCCCCCTGTGCGGCAACGGCTTCGACGGACGCCTTGAACGCGTCGGCCTTGGCGGCGCGCAGCGCTCTCGGGCGGACGATCTCCTTGGCCTCGTCAAAAGTCGGCGTGTGCGCCGGGCTCGTCTCGGCTATCTCGACAAGCCAAACGGCCTTGTCCGAGCTGACCACCCCGTAGCGCAGATCTTCGCTCGCGGGGTCAAGCTCGGCGACTACCTCGGCAACGCCCTTGGCGCCGGGGCAGATGGACGATACGGGGCGCATGAAGCCGTCCACATAGCCGCCCTCCGTGGAGAACCAGTCGCTGACCGAAACCTGAAGCCCATCCTCGGCGGCGATCGTATCCAGCCGCGAAACGGAGGGGTCGCCCGCCCCGGCATAGGCGCGGTAGTTGAGGTTGGTCTCGAAGAACTGTACGGCCGCTATCTTGCGCAGCTCGCTGTCTATTTCGTCCTTGACCTCGTCGAAGGACTTGACGACCTCCACGCCGTTGGTGTCTGTCGAAGTGTATTTGTCGACAGTCGAGTCGTAGTAGTCGCGCATATCGTCCTCGGTGACGGACATCTTCGCGAGAACCGCTTCGTCGGTGGCGTCGAACTTGACCATGCGAAGTTTCACGCGGGCAGGCAGCGAGAGAGAGGCGGAGTTTTCGTCATACCACTTCTTGAGGCCGTCGTCGTCGAGAACCACGGCGTCGGCGTCTTCCTTCGACTGCGTAAAGCGCACGGCCTTTACGGTAAAGACGTCTGTCATGTCGGCGACCGCGCGATCGAGCTCCATCGGAGAGACCCATGTGGCCGCATCGAGCATCGACTCCTCGACGCGCGACATCGTGAGGCGTCTCTTGAGGAAATCCTCAAAACGCTCGGGCGTCACGGAATTCTCGCGAAGGACGCTCTGATAGAGGGCGAAACTGAACTGGCCGTTGACCGCAAACGTACGGTCGTTGCGGATCATGTCGCGCACCTCCGCGTCGGTCGCCTCGATTCCGTCGCGGCGGGCGACGGCGATGCCGGCGAGCGTCTCCCACGCGAGGCGGTTGACCTCGCTCGTCTTGCGGCGCCAGTCGCGATTGCGGCCAAGCCCGCGTATGTCGTCCGCCACGGTCGCGAAGTCCGCCGCCTTGACGCTCTCGCCGGCAAGGGTGCCGGCCGAGCCGCCGCTGCGCTCTTCGCGCTGGCGCGTCGTGAACAGATCGTCGAAGCAGAATGCCGCGGAAATTACAACCGCGAAAGCACCCCATACCCATTTGTTGCGAATCAGTTTGTTGAACTGCAGGATAACCATATTATTACCGTATTTCTGTGAATCTATTTGTGTGTCGAAAATCGCTTGCCTGAATCGCGTCAGAAAAGGTCCTCTTCTTCATCGCCGGAGGACGCTTCTTCGTCATCCGAGCCGGAGTCTTCAGCGGAATCGCCGTCATCCTCTTCCTCTTCTTCGTCGCCTTCTTCAATGGAAATCATTTCGGCCGTCTCGGCGGCCTTCTTCGCCGCGTCGGCCTCGCGCTTGGCCAGCACGCCCGCGCCTTCTTCGCCGCTGTTGATCTCGCTGCGGCCTTCGGCGAACGAGCACCGGTTCTGAAGCTCGCCCTTGGTGTCGAAGGTCATCACGGCCACCGACATGCGCTCGCCGACTTCAGGCACGGCGCGGTGAATGCGCACCGCCGTCTTGGGCGAAAGGTGCCAATCGAGGAAGCGCGGCTCGTCGTGGAACTCCTTCGTCTCGAAATCCTGAACGGCCACAAGCCCCTGATCGAGCTTCACGATCACATCGCCGCTGTTGCCATAGAGGCCGGTGAACAGGTTGTCCTGCGAAGTGCGGATACGTATCTCGTTCGCGGCGGTCATCTTGGCTATGGAGAAGTGGCGGCCTTTGACCTGCATGGCGCCGGTCACGCAACGGACCACCGCTTCGTCGCCGTCGCCCGTCTTGCGGTACGAATAGCGGGAGTCGCCGTCAAGATTCTCGACCGTGAAGCCCGGCGCGGTGACGGAGAACATGCCGGCGCCGAGTCCGCGCGGAAGCTTCACGTTGATGAGGCCGGAATCGAGCGCGATCATGCGCTTGCGCTCGCCGATCGGCTGCGGAAATGTCACGAACGACGCTCCGCCCGCGACGGAGACCTCGCTGCCCTCACCGAACTGTATCACCATCCTGGAAGCCGGCCCGACCGTACGGTAGGCGCAGCCCAGCGGATAGAAGCGACCCTCCTCGATCGGCTGCCAGGCGGACGCTCCCGGACGGAGCACCTCGCCGTCGCCTTCGAGCAACCGGCAGAGCGGCATGATGTGAAACGGCTTGTCGAGCGAGATCTTGGCCGGTTTGGTCTTCTCTCCCGCAGGGGCACCGGCGATCTCCGAACCTCCGGCCGGTTCTTCGTCCGCCTCATCCTCTTCATCGGCGAGCTCCGAGGCGTCTGCCGACTCCTCGAAGTCTTCGTCATCCTCAAACTGCGCCCAAGCGGCGGACGCGGCTATCACCGCCGCCGCGCAGGCAATCGTTTTCGCAAGCTTGTTCATGACCTCTACTCCTTGACTAGGAAAAATTGGACGTTTCGTTACCGGCGATCAGACGATGTGCGCGCCCTCCGAAGGCTTGATGAGGCTCACCACCGGTTCGTCACCGTGCTTGGCCTTGTATTCCTTCGTGATCTGCGCGGCGATGATGTCGGCCGCCGACGGATCGACCAGCAGGCAGCAGCTGCCGCCGAATCCGCCGCCGGAGAGTCTGGCGCCGTAAACCTCGGGTATCGCCTTGGCGGCGTCGACTATCGTGTCGAGTTCTTCGCAGGAGTTCTCGAACCAGCTGCGGCTCGATTCGTGGGAATCGTACATAAGCGCGCCGAAAGCCTTGAGATCGCCCTTTTCGAGCAGCGCCGCGCCCTGGAGAACGCGCTCGTCTTCACCAATCGGATGCACCGCGCGGCGGGCCGTCGTCTCGCTGAGGCCGCCGCGGTAGAGAACCCATTCGGCCATGGTGACGTCGCGCAGGTGGGTGACGGGCTTGCGCAGAATGCCGGCGAAATACTTGGCCGCCTCCTCGCAGGCGGCGCGGCGGCTGGCGTAGGCGCCGTCGACGAGCGCGTGCTTGGCGTTAGACTTCACCATCATGAACGCGACCGACGGGCCGAGATCGACCGTCTCGAACGTATTGTAGCGGAAGTCGCTCTTCACGAGCGCGCCCGCCTTGCCGTACATCGAAGAAGCCTGATCGAGCAGTCCGCACGGGCAGCCGGCGAAGGTATGCTCGGCCTTCTGGCCGATCTTCGCGAAGGTCGTCTTGTCCTTCTCGATGCCGTAGAGCTTGGCAAGCGCGAGAACGGTGCACATCTCAAGCGCCGCTGACGAGCTGAGCCCCGCGCCGAGCGGAATGTTGCCGAGGAACATCGCCTTCCAGCCGTGCTTCGCGGAAGCGGGATTGCCATCAAACAGCCAGTTGAAAGTTCCTGTCACGTAGTTCTGCCACGTCATCTCTTTCGCCGGCGCGACGGTGTCGAGCGTGAACTTGGCGGTCTCCATGAAATCGCCGGCCGTCAACTCGCAAGAACGGTCTTCCGTCGGCGAAACTGCGAAGAATGTGCCCTTGTCGATGGCCGCCGAGAACACATAGCCCTCGTTGTAGTCGGTATGGTTGCCGAGAACCTCTATGCGGCCGGGCGCATAGGCGACAATCTGCGGCTTCGTGCCGTAGAGCTTCTCGAACTTGGCGACGAGTTCATCGTAGACTTCCTGATTCTGCATGACAGTTTTCCTTTCAGTCTTTAATGTCTTTATACTGTTACAAGATTGGAAATTCTTTCTTTGCCGTCAGTCGACCTTGATGTCGGTATTGACGTTCTTCGTGAAGAAGAGCGCGTAGACGAGCAGGTAGATGAAGCAGACAAGCGGTATCGCAAACGACGCCATGAAGTTGACGTTGGCGATCTTGCCCATTATCGTAGGCAGTATTCCGCCGCCGACAACCATCATCATGAACAGGCCGGACGCCTTCTCGGTGTACTTGCCGAGGCCCTCGACCGAGAGGTTGAAGATTACGCCCCACATGACGGACGCGCAAAGTCCGCAAAGTATGAAGAACAGCGCGCCGATGGGCAGCTTCGTCATGACGAACTTCGTCTTGGCGAAGAGAGGCAGCGTCACGACCGAGTCCGCACCGAGCATCATGCCGAGCGAGACGCAGACCACGCCAAGGCCGGATACCGTGAGCAGCATGGCGCGCGGCGAGACCTTGCCGCCGAATATGGTGCCGAGCAGACGGCCGACGAGCATCATCAGCCCGAAGAGACCCATTGCATTACCCGCGACGACGCCGAGTTCGACATTGCCGTAGACTTCGGTGTCGAGAAGCGGGCTTATCTGCGGGTCGGAGAGCCACTGCTTGAGCTCAGCGCCGACGCCCGATTCGATGCCCATGTAAAGGAATATGCCGATGACGCCGAGAAGGCAGTGGCGGAAGGCGAGGGGCGAACGCTCGAAAGTGAGGTTCGCGGGGCGCGCGGCGGGGTTCTCGATCGGGAGAAACGCGATCACGACGAGAGAGACCGCGAACACGGCCGCTGCGACGAGAAGAACAGTGCCGATATCGGCAAACTTTGCCGTCGCCGCGTCAGGAACGAACGAACCGATGAGCACGGGGCAGGCCGCCATACAGATACCCTGAAACGTGCCGCCGCCGAGATTGAGGCGGTTGCCCTTCAGTCCGCCGCCGCCGAGCGTATTGAGCATCGGGTTGATCACCGTGTTGAGGAAGCAGTTGGACACGCCCGAGACGAAGGCGCCGACGAGATAGATGAACCAGTTCGCCGGGAAGCCGCCGGCCATCTTGCCGACGAGAAATACGCTGGAGGCCCACTGAAGCAGAATGCCCGTCAGACCCGAGCCGACCGCGAGCAGCGCCATCTTCTTGTAGCCGAGCTTGAGCAAAAGGTTGCCGGCGATCACGCCGAAGAAGAGATATGGCGTGAAGTTCATGAGCAGGCCCATCATGCCAAGGGCGTTGGACCCCGCGAGACCGGGCTGATACTTCCATATATCGCCGGCAGGAGCCGCGAGGAACGTCACAAAGCCGCACATACCGTACAGCGCGAACATTGTCAGGATGCCAATCAGATTGCCACCCTTCTTTTCGGAACTACTCATGGTGTTATTCTCCTTTTAAAACTTTCGATAATGAATTATACCTAAATTTGTCATTTGCGTCAATACGCACAACCGTGGGCGGGATGGGCCTACGTGAGCGTGATGGGTGTGGCGATCGCGCGAACTCATGAGTTCTTCGCGCTCGGTGAAGCCTCGCTAAACAAAGCGCGTCTCAA
>ONWT01000059.1 GCA_900321575.1 uncultured Lentisphaerota bacterium
GGCCGGCGAGCGCAGGAACGCCGCGTAGCTGTCGCAGACGCCGCTCACATCGTCGCTGCACACAATCTGCCGCCCCTTGTCCAGCCATAGCACTTTGTTGCACATGGAACGAATCTGCGCCAAGGAATGCGACACGAGAATCGTCGTAGCGCCGCCTTTGATTATTTCGCGCATCTTCGCCTCGCTCTTCGCCTTGAAGGCGCCGTCGCCGACGGACAAAACCTCATCGAGAATCAAGACCTCGGGCCGGACCAGCGAGGCAATCGCGAACGCGAGGCGGGACTTCATTCCGGAGGAAAGCTGCTTGAAGGGGCGGTCTTCAAAAGCTTTCAGCTCCGCAAATGCTACAATGCTTTCGTAAGCGCCATCCATAAACTCGCGCGTGTAGCCGAGCATGGCGCCGCGCAGATAGGCGTTCTCCTTAACCGTCAGGTCGCCGTCGAATCCACTGGCGAGCTCAAGCAATGCGGCGATTTTGCCCTTACGTTGGATTTGACCTTTCGTCGGCTCCATTATGCCCGATATGGCCTTTAGGAGCGTAGACTTCCCGGCGCCGTTCGTGCCGATTATGCCGAGCATATCGCCCTGCCTGAGAACGAAGCTTACATCGCGGTCCGCCCAAAAGTCCACCACCTTGTAGCGCCCGGTCAGACGACGCGTGAACCATTCCTTCAAGCCTATGTTCTTGAAGTCCCCGACCCGATAACGGATGGAGACGTTTTTACAGGACAGCACGATGCGTGGCGCTTCAGACATAATAGAGAAACTTCGTATTGTAATGCTTGTACATGAAGGCCCCGGCTAGAACGGCCGCCAACGCGAACCCCGCAAGCACAAGGTGCGTTCCAAGCGAAGGTATCGTCCCCGAAAGAACTATTTCCCGAATATAGGCTATATGCCTGTACACCGGATTGCATGCAAACACAATCTGCGCCTTTGGCGACATTTTTTCTACAGTATAGAAAATAGCTGAGCCATACATCGTCAACTGCAGCATAATAGACCAAAGGTAGTCTATATCGCGGAAAAAGATGAATAGCGCCGAGAGTATCATGCCTACGCCTATGTTGAAAAGCAGCAATGTCGCGATGGGATACAGCATAAAGACGAATTTCCAGGTAAACTGGACGTGGTCGATCGCGCAGAACAAGAAAAACACCAGAAGCGTGAGGCCGAAATTTATCAAGACCTGAATATTTACGGCGAACAGAAATATGTATTTGGGCACGTTCACCTTGGTGAATATGGCCGCATTCGCGAACAGACTGCGCATTCCGCTGTTGGTCGATTCGGAGAACCAGTTGAAGGTCAAGAGTCCGCAAAAAAGATATGTCGTATAGTGCGACATCGTACGCCCGAAAAACTGCTCGAAGACGACCTTCATCACGAGCAGCATCAAGAGCGGAGACAGCATACTCCAACCCATGCCAAGCACCGTGCGCTTATACTTCTTCTTGAAGTCGCGCTTGACAAGTTCCTCAAACAAAAATCTTCGCTCTCGCAACTCTTCAATCATTGTGCGAACATTATAGCAAAACTTCATAATTCGCGCAATAAGCCCCGAAAAAACGCCCGCCGGATCATTCGCGGTCGTCGCTAGCGTCCGATCGAGAGGCGGAAGAACTGCGCTGATGTGGTGTCGAGTTCGTTGGTCGAGACGACGCGCCACGCTTCATCCACCGAGATAGAGTCGCGTCCGTAGAGCGTATAGGTGCGGCCGGGGAGGCTTGGCTCCCAGGAAATGCGCGGCGAGCCGGCGGAAATGTCAATCAACAGCGCAATGTCGCGCTTATCGGCGTCGTCCGGATCAAGCCCCAAAAGCCAGCTCGCCCAGCGCGACCGTCCGTTCGCCCCGACGAGGCTGGCGAGAGGTCCAAATGTGTCGGCGGTCTCCATGAGCCACTGGTCATTGCCCGCAGCGAGTTCGCCCATCATCTGCGTGCCGTCGTCATCCACAGCCGGCGCATCGCCCTTCGGCGCGCCATTCACGAATCGCGTGTATGCCTTGATGCAAAGACCCCAGCCTTCGTCCGTCTCGTCCACCTTATCCGCCGCGATGCATGCGTCCATCCAGTTCGTAACCGTATTCTTCACATAGCCGACATAGCAGTTTCCGGGACTGTTCGTAGGCTGGCAGTAGTAAGCACCTCCATCACGGTACGTGCAGCTGACAATGGTTTGGCGATCGTCATCGTCGCCCGTCTGGCGGTAGACGACGGCAAAAGAATTGGTATCGGCGAGCGGAATCGGATTCGTGAGATGAATTGTCGCAAATCCGGCGTGATCGATGGTGCCACTCTGCGTGCAGGCGAGCGCCCCGCCTTCCACAGGCGTAGCGGCACCCTTCACTACATTGGTGTAGATCGAGATTTCGTATGGACACTGAGAGACGTCGGTGTATAGTCCGACCGCCGCGAGCTCCTCGTTCTTCGAAGAAGTGAATATCGACGCCTGCAGATCGTATTTGCTGTTAGGGTAACAATACGTCACATCGTAGATATAGCCGCATCTGTCGTAGCCGCGGACAATATCGTAGTCCTCTTCATCGGTAGCGGGGATGAACACTGTCGGATATTCATCGCGCGAAAACTTCGTGTCGGCATACGAAACCCAAAAGTATCCTTTGTCTCCTTGGCCTTCGCCCCAGCTGTTCTTTATGAGCCATGCGCCATCCGCCTCGGGCTTGTTCTTGAAAGCGGAGCGAGGGAAGTTATCATCCCATCCAATAACGGCGACTGCATGGTTGGCACCGACACTGCCTGAATAGTAGTATGTATTGGTCGACACATAGCTATTATCCCAGCACATCGAGGTCGCCACCGCCCCATAGTTCATTATTGCGGCCTTCAACTCTTGCGCAGCATCGGTCTCGTCAAGCGTAGGCAGTTTCACCATATTCTGCACATGCACCTCGGGCACCAGCATCGGGCTTGAGGTCCATGTGGTCTTAGTCGCCACATAAACGTCATTCGACTCGGCTATCGCGCCGCCCCATCTCAGGAGATATGCCGCGGCCATTTCGAGATTGCCGCCATCGTCCGGCCCCAAAGTGAATCCGTGCAGGTTCGCCATATTCTTCTCGGAGAAGTCGTGCTCCCCCTTCCCCGCCTTGAGCAATTGTGCCTCAAGCACGGCATAAGCCGCGAATGTCCAGCAGGTGCCTACATCGCCCTGGTTCCTGACGGGCGATATCCAGCCCTTCTCACGCGAGTCCCACTTTGCAGGCAGAGCGTCCCCGCCGCTGCGTAGCAGGGCACGCGTCTTGGACGGCTCCACGCGCCGCAAGACTGGCGCAAACGGAGGGGGACGGAACCCCGTCGCGTGCGGAGCCTCGTCCGCGAACGCGCCAAGCGCGGCGACTGCGGCGAGGCATGGAAGAATATGCCTCATCGCCGCTATTGGGGGATTGCACATAAGACGCGCGGCTGCGCAATCATTCCATGCGGCCGGTGTAGGCCTCGATTCCGGAATTGTCGATCTTGGTGGCGAAGAACTCGTCCGCCGCCTTGTCGCGGGCCTGGTCCCACGGCCGTGGATAGCCGTTCAGCTGCACGACCCACAGTTTGAGCTGCTTCTTGTGCCAGTTCACGGAGCAATTCGTGCCGAACGCCCCGCCGTGCCCGAACCACTCGTTCTCGCCGTCCGTGACTGGCGCGTTGAGCCCCAGAGAATATCCGCCCAGATTCGCGGGACGCGACGACGCGGCGAGCAGGCTCTTGACAGTCTCCTCCTTCAATATGCGCACGCCGTTGTCGCCGACGCCGAGGTTCATGAGCATCTTGTAGAACTTGAGCTGGTCGTTCGCCGTCGTCCAGAGTCCCGCGCCGGCGGACGCGAACACGTGGCTGTCGTTGTAGGGCCGCTGCTCCATGTCGTGCTGGCGCCTGTATGTCGCGGCCGCGCCTTGGCGGCAGTCGTACATCTCGATTTGGCGCGCGAGCTGTTCGTCGCTCGGCCAGAACCAGGTCTCCTTCATCCCCAGCGGATCGAGCACCGTCTCCTTCAGATAGTCCTGCCACTTCTTGCCGGTTATCTTCTCGACTACCGCCGCGCCGATATCGATGCCCGTGTTGGAATAGCGCGTGCTCGTGCCCGGCTCGAACAGAAGCGGCAGAGCCGCAGCTTCGGCGGCGACGCTTCTTATCGGCATCCCGCCCGACCAGCCGCCCCCGGGCACGCTGCCCTGCTTCGCCGGAATCTCGAACGGAAACCCTCCCGTATGGTTCATCACCATGCGAACCGTCAGAGTATTCTTCGCCTTGCGCAGCGTCCTGACGCCGTCGGCCTCGCTCTCCAGCACCCACAGCGTGCCGAACTCGGGCAGATACTTGGATACGGGATCGTCCAGATTGAGGCGCCCCTCCTCCACAAGCTTGGCAATCGTCACGCCGCAGAAGCCCTTCGTCTGCGAGCACTGCATGAACGGATCGTCCGCCGTTATCGCACGCTTCGCCGCAACATCCGCATACCCCACGCAGACGGTCTCCTCCCTGCCGTTGTCGTAAAGTATGGATATCGCACCGGGCAGCTCGCCGCTGTCCACATAAGGCTGAAGCGCCTCCTTCATTCCACCGGCGAACGCGCCGGAAACCGCGGCCGCGAAAAGCGCCGCTACCGTAAACATCCTGTTCATCGTATGGTTTCTCCTTGCTTGCGTTTTGCGTATTATACCACACCCCGCCTCCGCGCCGCAACAAGCCGGGGCCGCCCGCGCGGCGGCACGGCGCAGCCTAGCCCTGCATAACGTCGACCGGCACCGTAAGCCCCGGAAGCGCCTTGTCGAGATCGGCGCTCTTGATCGCGACAAGTATGCCTTTGTGTCCGGCGTTTATGTAGATTTCCTCCAGGTCGTAGATCGTCTTCTGGACATACACCGTCATGCGCTTCTTCGTGCCGAATGGCGAGGTTCCGCCGACATGGTAGCCGGAATGCCTGTCGGCGACCGCCGGCTCGCACATCGCAACCGTCTTGCATCCCCTCGCCCGCGCGAGGTTCTTCGTCGAAACCTCGCAGTCGCCATGCATTAGGCAGACGAACGGCTTCTTGTTCTCATCCTCCAGAATAAGCGTCTTGACCGTCGCGTGATGGTCGAGCCCCAGCCCCTCCGCAGCCTGAATGGTGCCGCCGTGCTCCGTATAGTCGTAGCACCGCACCTCATACGCCACTTTCGCGGCCTCCAACGCCCGCAAGGCATTGGTCTTCGGTATCGTCGTCGGCTTCATTTCGTAGCCCCGCCCCATTCTTCGTCAGATATCATATCGCCAACGCGGAAAGAGGCACGGCAAACATGTCGTTGCCGAAGCTGAGCACATCCCTGCCGGAATAGAGAACGACACCGGTGAATCGACTCCGAGCCAGATGCGTTGCAAACCACTTGAGATGCTTGAAGTCCCCTTCTCCGACTGTTCCAGACTTGACCTCAATGCCAAGGAGCTGTCCGTCAGCACCCTTGACCAGGAAATCAATCTCACGCTTGTCGCTGTCGCGGTACTGCGTCAGCTCGTACTCCGGCCACATGTCCACAAGTGCGGCAACCTCATGGTAGGCCCATGTCTCAACAAGCTTGCCGCATACATCGTCGTCATAATATGCGGAATCTTCGTTCCATCCCAAAAGGTTGGCCAGCAGGCCCGCGTCCGCCGCATAGTACTTTGTCCGCTTCCCAAGCTTCGCATAATCGCTGTCAGACCATGGAGGGACCCCGTCAAAGATGTAAAGTGCCATCAGCGCGGACAGATATGTGTCCGCAGTCTCCTTGCCAATCCCCGACGCCGCACACATATCCTTCATCTCAAAGAACTTCGAAGAATAAGCGAGGAGCCAATGCGCAACCTTTCGCAGCGAATCCAGCTTGCGTATCTCCGTCACGTCGCGAATGTCCTTCCGCAAAAGATCGTCGAGGTATTCGCGGTACCATGCCTTGCGCGATCTGTCGCTGAACTCCAGCGGCTCCGGATACCCGCCGCAGAAGGCGCAGTGGATGACATCCCGTTTGTCGAACTTGTCGAGCGTCTGAGGAAAATCGCGGTCAAAAGCCCGTTGCAGGAAATCGCCCGCGCCGTCTTTCAGCTCGCCAAGCGTCACAGTACGAAGACGCACGCGCCCAAGGCGTCCGGCCAGGGAATCAGAGACCTCCTTTACGAAGTGGAGATTGGAACTGCCGGTAATCAGGTACTGACCGCGCGAATTGTCATGGTCGACTTTGACCTTAATGGCATTTAGAAGTTCAGGGGCCTTCTGTACCTCGTCGATAACGAGAGTGCGACCGTCGCGCCGGTCGACAAAGGTCATCGGGTCATCCTTTGCTGCCTTCAGGTAGATTGACTCGTCCAGCGTCAAATGGCGCATCTGCCCGTCTGCCACGAATTCGGCCAACGTGGACTTCCCGCACTGCCGTGCCCCCGTCAGGTGCACCCCTCGCCTGTCCGCGAGCCCCTGACGAAGCAAGTTCTCCTGCCATCTCCTGATCATTGCAGAGTTCCTCCGTTTATCACATTGGCATTATACCAAATCGGCAGTTTAAAAGTCAACTACGCAATAGATTAAAAGTCGATTACCAAATAGGTCAAAACACAACTATACTACCGATAAAAGGCAAACAACACACGCCAACTCCGCGCCGCAACAAGCCGGGGCCGCCCGCGCGGCATTGGTCTTCGGTATCGTCGTCGGCTTCATTTCTCCCCTTTTACGCCAAGGCGGAATCGCCCTCACTTCTCGTGGCGGCGCGTCGGGGAATATGGGCAGCCAGAGCCGTTTGATGTCGACCCGCACCAGATACACTTGTTGTTGCCTGGACCATGCCGGTGAAGCCGATCTGGGCCATACGAGCACCCGTGCCCATAGCTTGATGATCCGCACCATTCGCAGTGCTTCTCGTCGTCGCGATGCTCGTGAAGCCGCCCTGGGCCGTACGCGCACCCATGCCCATAGCTCGTACTGCCGCAATGTCTGCATTTTGTGGCCATATTAATTTCCTCCACCGCAAATTATACCACAACCCGCTCCCCCGCCGCAACAGCGGCACGCATTAATCCAACCCGCAGCGAGCACTGCCAAATAAGAAAAGTTCGTTAGCTTATCCATAAAAACTCGACCGAATAAGAAAAAACATGCCTTGCCCGTTTCTTATTTGACATCAAATTAGCGCAAAGCGCTTCATGGTCTTTCCGTCCCGCCCAACCAAACTATGGATATCTTCGCTCATGCCGCTCATTATACCACACATCGCCACCCGCCGCAACAACCGCCGGACAACGTTACCCCAAATACGGCAAGTTAATTGTTTTCCTCGTAGTAGTACGAATACTGTAAATGAGCCAATCCAGGAATCCGCTCGCCTTGTTGTTCGGAAACGCCTTTACAAGCGCAACAATACCATCGGCGTCCAGCATGTCAGAACGATACTTCTTGCCATCTGCTGCCGTCAGCCTCAGTTGGGTAGTGGCACTAACCAACTGGCTCCCCTGGCGCTTCAGCTTAGCTGAGCCATTTCCAGTAGTTGCGGTTCTTCGCATAGTCGTCCTGCGCGTTCAATACGCCAACGACATCAAGCACCGAGACGAACCAGCCGTTTGTCGCATCATCCCAAACGGCGCGCACTTCCCTGCAAAAGTCAGGTGGCATTTTCGTTATTATCATTTAGGGTGTGTTATTGTAA
>ONWT01000082.1 GCA_900321575.1 uncultured Lentisphaerota bacterium
AGAAAACTTGTCTTCGACTATTTGATTCCTCCTAACTGGCTCATTGGAGACTTTCACTCCAGATGATGTGTCATGTCCTGCGTACTATAATATTATACGGGTAGCCCTTTAGGGGCTACCCTTTACATACTATCTATACACCGCAAAACGCGACACCATAAAACGAGGCCATTTCCAACCCCAAACGAGCCTCGTTTTACCCTGAAACGAGGCTCGTTTTGCCCCGCAACACGGCCATAATGCGAAAGGCGTCAATATATGGCAAACGCGGGACGGTGGCACGGTTTTGCACAACAGGCGACACATATGGTATAATGCCACACATGAAAATCAACAGAGGAATATTGCCCAGCGGCAGAATCGGGCTCGCGGTAAGCGGCGGCTCGGATTCGGTCGCATTGGCGTTTCTTCTGACAAAAGGCGGGAAAAAGCGCAATGCCGCGAAACGCTTCGTGATTCTTCATGTCGATCACGGCCTGCGCAAAGAGTCGAAAGAAGAATACCGCTTCGTCCGGTCGCTCGCCAAACGGCTTGGAATTCCCTTCAAAGGCACGCACGCGAAAGTCGAGCGAAACAGCGGCGAGTCGCTTGAGATGGCTGCACGGCGTGTCCGGCTGGCGTTTTTCGAGAAATGCACAATCGCCATGAAGCTGGACGCCATCGCCACGGGCCACCATATGGACGATGTGGCGGAGACTTTCCTCATGCGCATAAAAAGGGCCTCGGGTCCCGAGGGGCTTGCAGGCATCAAGGAGACATCCCATGTCGGAGCAATCCGCTTCGTCCGCCCGTTGCTAGGCTGCCGCGACTCGGAGCTAAAGGACTATCTCCGCAAATACGGCGAGGAGTGGCGTGAAGACGCCTCGAACGGAGACCTCTCCATCGAACGCAACAAGGTACGCCATAAGATCGTGCCCTATCTGGAAAAGACGCTCGACAAAAACCTCGTCGAGCACCTTTACAGGATTTGCGGTTTTTTGAGCAAATCAGCTCTTGAGCGCAAGTCTGATGATTGACTCGGTATCCAGCGCTTCAGGGTGCGCGGCAACGACCTGCCCGACCATCTTGTTCGCCGCCTCGTCGCTGAAACCAAGTGCGGCAAGCGCCAATATCGCATCGTGCAGCATCGGCGAAACGGAACTTTTGCCCTCTCCCGACCTGCCGCTTGAAGCCAACGCCTCTATAGCATTGACCTTGTCTTTCAGCTCGATGCAAATCTTTTCGGCCGTCTTTTTGCCGACACCTTTTATGGACGATATGCGCTTGGCATTGCCGCTGGCGATCGCAAGCGAAAGCTCGCCTATCGACGAACCGGAAAGAATGGCTATCGCAATTTTGGGCCCAACGCCTGAGACGGACGTAAGCTTGGCGAACATCGCCTTCTCGGCTTCTGTCGCAAAACCATATAGCGTCTCGTCATCTTCGCGGACGCAATGGCATGCCAGCAACTTCACCTCGCCGCCCGTCTTTGGCAGGCGGTCGAACGTTGAAAGCGGAATCGTCATCGCATACCCCACTCCGGCCGCCTCCACAATGACGCAGGTAGGCTCCTTTTCGGCGAGTATTCCGCGTATGTACGCTATCATCGCGCCACAACCCTTCAGCCTTTGAGGCTCGCCCCTGTCGAGGCGTTGCCGACAAATCGGGAATAGCGCTCAAGCCAACCGCCCTTTACGCGCGGAGACCACGGTTTCGCCGCCTTCGCGCGAGCCGCGATTTCCTTCTTGGTCAACTTCACGTTTATGGAGCGCGACGGTATGTCGATCGTAATTTCGTCGCCGTTCTTGAGTAGCCCGATAAGCCCGCCTTCAGCAGCCTCGGGCGAAACATGCCCGACACACGCTCCATGAGTAGCGCCCGAGAAACGTCCATCGGTGATCAGCGCAACGCTCTCGCCGAGGCCTTGACCGATGATATAGCTCGTCGGAGCCAGCATTTCCTGCATACCTGGGCCGCCTTTGGGGCCCTCATAGCGTATTACGACGACATGTCCCGGCTTGACCTTTCCGCCAAGAATGCCCTCGCAAGCCTCATCTTGCGAATCGAAGCATATCGCCTTGCCGGTGAACTTCATCATGGAAGGCGCGACGCCCCCCTTCTTTACAACAGCACCCTTTTCGGCGAGATTGCCCCAAAGTACGGCCAGTCCACCATCTTTGGAATAAACGTTCGTCAGAGGACGGATCACATCGTCGTCCGCAATTTTGGCGGCCTTTATGTGTGCACCGAGAGTCTTGCCCGAGACGGTAATGCAACCCGGTTTCAGGAACCTGGCGACAGGCGATACGCGCTTGAGGACGCCCATGACCCCACCAGCGCGATCGACATCGACCACATGGTAGTGGCCAGAAGGCGCGACTTTGCAGACATAAGGCGTCACGGCCGAAATTTCGTTCATGCGCTCCAGCGAATAGTCGACATCCGCCTCGCGCGCTATTGCGAGCGTATGCAGGACGGTATTCGTCGAGCCGCCCATCGCCATGTCGAGAGTGAGCGCATTGTCGAGCGAATCGCGCGTAACAAGCTCGCGCGGCAGAGGCGAACCCTTCTTCGCCATCTGCACAATCCGTTTCGCGGCCGCGCGGTAAAGATCTTTGCGGCGGGGATCGACCGCCAAGACGGTGCCATTGCCCGGCAGAGCGAGGCCTAAAGCCTCGTAAAGACAGTTCATCGAATTTGCCGTAAACATGCCTGAGCAGCTTCCACACCCGGGGCAACTCGTCTCTTCGACCTTCTCCAGCTCTTTTGCGGATATCTTGCCCACAGACTCCGCCCCGACAGCTTCAAAGACGGAATTGAGGTCGGTGTCGCGGCCAGTTACGGGATGGCTTCCCGGCGCCATAGGTCCGCCAGACGCGAATATAGTCGGTATGTTGACCCTAAGCGCGCCGATGAGCATGCCGGGAACGATCTTGTCGCAATTGGGCACGCAAATCATCGCGTCGAAACAATGTGCACGCGCCACAGTCTCGACGGAATCGGCAATAAGCTCGCGGGACGGCAGCGAATACTTCATACCCGAATGGCCCATCGCGATGCCATCGCAGACAGCGATCGTATTGAATTCCATAGCGACACCGCCGGCCTCTTCGATGCACTTCTTGAGAAACGCGCCCACTCCGGCAAGATGGCAATGCCCGGGAACAAAACTCTCGTAACTGTTGCATATGCCTATGAAAGGCTTTTTGATGTCGCTTCGCTTAAGGCCCGTCGCAAAGAAAAGAGAGCGATGCGGAGCCCGCTCCTTGCCGCTTTTGACTTGATCTGAAATCATACTCCCCTTCTCCTCATTCCACCGCTTTGGCAAGGCGCACTTGAACGGCCTCCGTCACAAACGGGCCGGTATCGCCGCTGTAACGCGCGATCTCGCGAACCGTCGAAGCGGTCACATAGGCGAGATTCTCGCTTGGCATCATAAACAACGTCTCTATTTCCGGCGCAAGCCGGCGATTTACGAGCGCCATCTGGAACTCGTATTCAAAGTCGCTGTAGACCCTCACTCCGCGTATCACCACACGCGCGCCTTCTCGCCGGCAGAAATCGACCAGCAACGTATCGAGAATCTTGACCTCCACATTATCGAGCTTCGCCTTTGCGACATCCTCGCGAATCATTGCGAGACGATCTTCGGCCGAAAACATCGCGCCATCTTTCGAGCTTGTCGCCGCCACCGCCACGATGAGCTTGTCGTAAAGCCTGGCGGACCTCTCGATGAGATCGAAATGTCCGCGCGTCATGGGGTCGAATGTGCCCGGATATACCGCTACGCGCTCCGCCATTTGTTCACCCCAGTCTGGCCTTGAGTTCTTTGACCTCGGCTTTGAGTTTGGCAACCATCTTGGGCAGAAGCGTGCGCGCGCCAAAGTCCTTCATGCTCTCGGCCGGCGCCCCAAGAACGTATTTGACGGAACCGTCAAGCGATTGCGGCACTCCGGCCTGAGGGCCGACCTGCACGCCGTCCGCAATCTTGATGTGCCCGGAAATGCCAGCCTGCGCCCATATGAGGCACCCGTAGCCGATTTCAGTCGAGCCGGCGATTCCGCTTTGGGCGATAAGCCCGGAATAGCCTTTGACCTTGACATTGTGTCCGATCTGGACAAGGTTATCGATCTTCGTCATCGGGCCGATATAGGTGCGGCCTATGCGCGCGCGGTCTATAGTCGTGTTCGATCCTATTTCGACGCCATCGCCGATCTCGACAATGCCGAGCTGCGGGATCTTCTCGATAAACACAGAACCGTCCTCGCGTCGTCCGTTGTTGAAGCCGTATCCGTCGCCGCCGAGTCTTACGCCACAGTGGATTATGCACTCTCTGCCAACAATCGTGCCTTCGCGCAAGGACACTTGCGGATAAATACGGGTCTTGGCGCCGATCCTGCAGCCTTCGCCGACGAAAACCTGAGCATCGATTACGGCGCCGTCTCCGATTTCAGCGCCTTTCTCCACGACCGTGTAGGCGCCTATGTGGACGCCCGCTCCCAGCTTCACCGACGGGTCGACAATCGCGGTGGGGTGCACCCCAGGTTCGCGCGTCGGTTCAGGCGGGGCGAAAATTTTGGCCGCCGCCATGCAAGCATGGTTCGGATCTTCGACGCGGATTATGGAGCAAGGCGCGCCGCGATCCCAATCAGGCGGCAGCAAAACGGCGCTAGCCTTCGTCTCTTGGACGAGCTTTACGTGCTTGGGATCCTTGCAGAAGCTGAGGTCGCCGGGACGCGCCTCTTCAAGGCCTCCGCAAGCCGAAAGCTCCACATCGTCGCCTTCGAGGGTTCCGCCGAGAACCTTCGCGAGTTCGCTGGCTTTCATTGCTTGGAACCCTTCTTGGAGTCTTTCGCTTCTGCGTCTCCCGGCTTGGCGGCGGAGACACCCATCGTCGCGAGTATCGCCTCGGTGACGTCGAGATCTTTCTTGGCGAACGGCGCAGCCGTCACGTCAAGTATCAAATCATATCCCTCGGACGCGGCAAACGCGTCGATACGCTCGTGAAGATCTTCGGTAGTGGCCTTGAGAAGGCGGTTCTCGAGATCCTGCAAATCCTGCTGCGAGCGCATCATCTCCGAACGGAGACGCTGCTGAGCGTTGACGAATTTGGCCTGTATGTCAACGAGCTCCTTCTCAAGCTTCTTCTGCGCCGCCTGCGCAAGCAGCGGATTGCGAAGCTGATCGGCGAGATTCTTGCCTTCTTCCTGGATTTCATCGGCTTCGGCTTTGATCGCATCGAGCTTCTTGGTGTAATCCTTTTCGGTTTCGGCCAGCAACTTCCTGTTGGGCTCGTAGCTGGAATGGTTTCTGACGAGCGCCATCATATCGACGGTGCCGATTTTCAGATCGGCGAAAGCCATCGCCGTCGCTGCGAGTGCTGCCACAAGAACAAGTTTCTTCATTATGTTTCTCCTTTGGTATTAAATGGTTTTTCTTTGTGTTCGATGTCAGAAGTCGTAACCGATCGTGAACGAGAACACCTCGCGGTCGGCATGCTTCGGCTTTTCGAGAGGCGTGGCGAAGTCGAGCCTTATCGGGAACATCGGCAGATCAATTCGCACGCCGAGACCGACAGACCACGCGAAATTGTCGCTGACGTCAAAGTCGAACGTATCGTCGCCGACAGCGCCGAGATCCGTAAACGCCGCCATTCGCAGCATTTTCACGATCGGCACAGTGTATTCGAGATTTACGCAGAACAGCGACTGACCGCCCCAAGGCATCGAATCGCCGCTTCCATCGGCATTCTTGGTGGCGAAAGGCGAGACATGCCTGTATTCCACGCCGCGAATGGAGCGGGGGCCGCCAAGGAACATCCTGTCGTAGATCGGTATTTTGTCGGAGATGCCGTCCATCGTCTCTGCGCGGAACGCCGCCATGAATACGTGGCGATAGCGCTTCCACGTAGTCCAGTAGTGGCGGTGGTTCACGCCGAGCTTCCAGTAATTGTTGTCGCCTCCGGCCGCCACGTCGAAGAACGCCTGAGAGCGTCCGCCCGTCGTGGTCATGCGGAAGCTGTCGCGCGTGTCGCGCGCCCAGAAGAATCGCACGATCGACTCGACCGCGTCGCCGTACTTGTCTTCTTCGAAGTCAAGCGACACAGGCTTGTTTTTGTAGAACCACTGCCCCTTTTCGATATCGTCGAATTCCACGTATTCGAGCGTATACCGAATGCCGAAACGCCCGAAAGGATCCCATGTAGGCCAGAATTTGACGGGATACGAAAGCGATGCCGACGCGCCGCTGCGGTAGATGTCGTACTGATCATACCACCTGCCGCGGCGATAGCCTTCGACGGTAAGCTCTAGCAGTCTGTCGAAGAGGTGCGGTTCGGTGACGCTCACTTCCATGGTTTTCACGCGCGGGCCCCACTGCACATAGGCGCGCCCCTTCTGTCCGGCGCCGCGGAACCACTTGCGAGGCGCGAAGATATCGAAGTTGGACTGCGTAACCTCGGCAGAAACGAACACCGAGTCGACCGAGCTCGCGCCAACGCCGACCATGAACGAACCTGTGTTCTTCTCCTCGACCTCGTAGACGAGATTGCGGTATTCCGCACCGTTTTCGTCCATTCCGCGATCCGTCTTTTCGAGATAGTATCTTACGCGGGAGAAATAGTCGAGGTTCTCGAGTCTGCGCTGGCTGCGCTCTGCGTGGTCTTCGAGCATTCTGTCGCCAGGACCGAGAGCGATTTCGCGACGGATCACTTTGTCCTTGGTATAGTCGTTGCCGCGAATGAGAACTTCGTTGAGCACGACGGGAACGCCCTCGGTGACGGCAAATACGATATCCAGCGTTTGAGGATCGTCCTCGCGCGGAATCTTGCGCACTTCGACATGCGTGTCGGCAAGCCCCGAATCGCCGGACCCTACCGTCACCGAAATCCTGTGCGCCGCATCGTCCAGCGTCTTGGCGCCGGCCACGTCACCAGAAGCGGGCAATTCGCTCTTCTCACGAACCACGCCTTCGGGATAGCGAGTAAGCCCCGTTATGGACATCTCGCCTATGCGATAGCGGGGACCTTCCGCGATCTGAAACACCAGATCGATCTTCTCGTCGTCGTCTTCGCACGGCTCGCGCCCGGGCATGGAAACCTGAACGTCGAGATAGCCGTGATCGCGATATATCTCCTCGATCTTCGCCGCGCACTGCGCCAACTGCGCCTCTGTGACAGGCGAATCGGTGAACCAGCCGATGGGATTCCACCACGGATAGTCGCCAATCGCATCGCGAAGCTCGTCTTCGTCTATCGCGCCCTCGGCCATCTCCCAGCCTTCGGGCCGCCACCACGGCACCGTCTCGAGATGGGTGGCGTCTTCGAAGCGGTAGTTGCGCACCTTCTGGCGCCGCCCCTCTTCAACCATGAATGTCACGGTGCAGTTGTTGCCGGAAGACAAAGGCGAAACGAACGTCGAGACCTTGGCGTCGAGAAAATACTTTTTCATGTACGCCAGCCGTACCTTCTCAGCCGCCGCCGCAAGATCGCCCTCGCCATACAGGAAGCCGTCCTTGAGGCCAGCCTCCTTGGCGATCTTCGATTCGCTGAAGAAGTCGCACCCCGTCACGACCAACGGCGCTTGATACCTCATCTTGCGGCGCACCGCGAAGACAACCTCGACGCCTTCTCCGGAACGGTGGACCTCGGCGTCGATATCTTCGAAATCACCGGAATCCCTGAGCGTCATCACGTCGCGGGTCACGGTGACCTGGTCGAACTCTCCGCCCACCTTTGTCTGGCAGCGGTTCAGGACGGCCCCTACATCGCCGCCAAAATCATCCAACACGTTTACCTTTACGTCGACAATCTCGGCAGCTTGGACGGCTGCGCCGAGAAGCATGAACAATACTGCTGTTTTTTTCATAGTGGTTATTTTAGCATATTTAGGGCCGCTTTCATAGTCTCTCTGTCGGGTTTTTCTTCCACAATGCCGCCGCCAAGCCCTTTCGGCAGCACGATGGCTTCGCTTCCTGAGGACAATCGCCATGCGTCAAGACCGAGAAGAAGGCGCTGCGTGTCCGCGATATATCGCCTGCTGTGGTCGACGCAATCCATCGCGCCGCACGATTCGAGCGCCGCGCACACCTTGTCGCATTCTTCCTCCGTGATATATCCGCGAAGCTGGGCGTATATCGTATTTATCGCCACGCCTATCGCCACGGCATAGCCGTGAGGCATCTTGAAATCGCTCATCGACTCGAGCCGCGCAGAAGCCCACAGGCCAAACTGCGTCGCCCCGCATCTGCGGCGGACATCCGTCATCATGCGCACGATTTCGTCCATCGCGCCGAAATCGCGCGTGCGGAACACCTCGGCAAGCTCGAGCAGCCTGGTCGTGGCGGCCCCGTCGCAAACCTCCGCAAGACGCAGGGCCTCCGCAAAGCCCGCTCTCCACACGCCGTCCAGCACGGTGGTCGCGAACCGCGTGTCGATCACGACGGCTTGTGGCTCTGCGGCAACGCGCATCGAATCCTTGACGCCTCGAATGTTGAGGAACGCGAAGCCGGAGTGCGCGCCAGCGATCATAGAAGACACCGTTGTCGGCATGCGCACAACCCTCATGCCGCCGCGAACCTGTGATAGCGCCCAGCAGGCCGTATCCAGCACGGCCCCGCCGCCGAGCACAAGCACGAGATCGTTGCGGCCTATCCGCGAATCCACCGCCGACGCGGCGATTTGCATCGCGCTCTGGAGATTGTCGCACTTCGATTTCTCTCCCCCTGCGACGACTATGGGGCTCGCCGCCATGGCAATCTCGTGGCGCTGCAGATAACGCCCTATCTTCGTGCCCAGCCCCTCGGTGCGTTGGACCACATTCATGTCCGCAACAAGCAGGATTCTCGGCTTTTCGCCGGCCGACAGGCTGTCGATCAATTCGGAGAGCGCGCTACCGTCTTCGCCGAAAACGTCATCCGCAAAAACTACAGGATAATTCTCTTCACTCATCTCCGCCCCTTTTTGAGCAGCTCTTCAGCATGCTTCATTACGACGCTTGTGGACTTCTCGCCGCCGAGCATGCGCGCAATCTCCTTTACGCGCATCTCGCCTTCGACGGCCTTGATCGAGGTGCGCGTACGGCCACCCGACACTGACTTTGACACGACGAGATGGCAATCGCCGAACACCGCGCTCTGCGGCAGGTGCGTTATCGCGATTACTTGATGGCTCTTGGCCACCGCACGCATCTTTGCACCCACGACCCCACCTATCTCGCCGCCGATGTTGGCGTCGATCTCGTCGAACACGAGAACGTCCGTGGAGTCGTGCGCCGATATCACGCTTTTCAGGCAAAGCATCACGCGCGCGATCTCGCCCGAACTCGCGATACCCGCAAGCGGTCTCGCAGTCTCGCCTGGATTCGGCTCGAACATATACGCGACACGGTCGCACCCGTGGCCGTCCGGCTCGGTTTTGTCGAGCCGAACGGAAAATTTCGCCTGGAGAAACCCAAGGTCGTGCAATTCGGAAGTGACGGCTTTGGACAACTTGGCCGCAGCGGCCTTGCGTCTGTTTGTCAACGCCTCGCCCTGGCGAAGAACCTCGGCGAGCGCCATGTCGACCCCGGCCTTGAGTTTCGCGATCTCCGCGTCGCGGTTCTCGAGCTTCTCCAGCCTGTCGCGCCGTTCGGACAAAGCCGCCATGAGCGCTTTCGCGTCGGCGCAAGAATACTTTCTCTTTAGGCGGTTCACCGTAGTGAGCCGCTCGTCCAGCGCGGCGAACGCTTCGGGATCGACCTCTATCGAAGCGACCGCGTCGGCAACCGTGCGCGAAAGCTCTTGGATGCGCAATGTAATCTCGTCGGCCTCGGCCGCCCATTCGGACGCGGCAGGAAACCGCTTCGCGACCGACGCGAACACGCCCTGAAGTCTTATGAGCGTTTCCGCCGCGCCGTTGTCGCCGCCAAGGCGTTCTGTAATCTCGCCGGCGGCGGACACGATTTCTTCGGCGTGCGCGGCCGCCGCATGCCGCTCGGCTATCTCGTCGTCAGCCTCCGTTATGTTCGCACCTTCGAGCTCGTCGACCTGATAGCGAAGGACATCCGCCATTTCCTGGGACGGCTCGTCCTCCATAATCGACGCTAGCTTCCCGCGAGACTCCGAAAGCGCCCTCCAAGCAGCATCGTAGCCGCTTTTGTCGATTGACGCGAAGCTGTCGAGCACATCGCGCTGAAAACGCTCTTCAAGTATGTTCTGGTTTGCCCTCGGCCCGTGTATGTCGACCAGTGCCGCGCCAAGCCGCTTCAATGTGGACACCATCGAAGGCGAATCGTTTATCCAGACCTTTCCGCCGCCCGCCGAAGACACCGTTCGCCTGACGAGCAGATTCTCGCCGTCGAAATCCACACCGACATCTTCCAACACCGCCGCAACGGCCTTCTTGACCGGCGCGGCCGCGTCGCCGCGAAAGGAAAACTCCGCCTCGACCTTGGCTTCTTTCGCACCGTCGCGAACCACGCCCGAATCGGCCCGCCCCCCGAGAACCAGTTCGAGCGCACCCATCAACACAGACTTGCCCGCACCCGTTTCGCCGGTAAGCACATTTAGGCCGGAGGCAAACTCCGCCTCTGCCTTTTCGACTACAGCGAGATTATAGACCGAAAGCCTGTCCAGCATTGAAAAGCATCGATAAAAAAGTGAAACATGGAGCGGGCGATGGGAATCGAACCCACGTAAGAAGCTTGGGAAGCTCCTATTCTGCCATTGAATTACGCCCGCGGATCAAAATTGTTTGGCGGAGAGAGAGGGATTCGAACCCCCGATACCCTTGCGGGTATGCATGATTTCGAGTCATGTGCATTCAACCAGGCTCTGC
>ONWT01000090.1 GCA_900321575.1 uncultured Lentisphaerota bacterium
ATCGCCAAGGCGGTGGCCTGGCTCGCGGGCGACGACGCATCGTATGTCACCGGGCAGATAATTTCCGTCAACGGAGGTATGCTGGGCTAACCGGAATTTACCCCCTTGCACATCAAACGCAAAATATTGTATAATACAACCATCCAAACCACAAGGAGCAAAAACATTATGGCAGGTAAGCTTGAAGATCGCGTAAAAGACATCATCGTTGAGCAGCTTGGCGTCAACGCCGAGCAGGTCACCGCCGAGGCATCGTTCATCGACGATCTCGGTGCCGACTCTCTCGACCAGGTCGAGCTCATCATGGCGTTCGAAGAAGAATTCGGTGCGGCGATTCCCGAAGAAGATGCCGAGAAGCTCACGACCGTCGGCAAGGTTGTCGAGTATCTCAAGTCGAAGGGCTATGGCGAAGAATAACAATTCGCATTAGTCTAGGTTCATTCAGGCGCGGTCTTTCCGCGCCTGATGTTTTTTTGGTATAATACGCTCATGGATCAGTGTGTAAAAGTATTTGCCGCCGCCTGGCTGGCGTTCGTCTTTTCGCTGCAGCTCTTTGCCGAGCGGCAGCCGTACGAGCGCTACAGGTCGATTGTCGACAGGCAGATGTTCGGCGAGCCGCCGCTTGGGTTTGATCCGACAAAGCCGCCGAGCGAGGTTGGCAAGAACGACGCGCGCGATGCCGAGGCGCAGCTGACCAAAGAACAGGAGCAGATAAAAAGCGCGATTCATTTCTCCGTGATAAACGTAACACCGGGCGGAGAGACGGCGGTGGGGTTTACGGATAACGGCGACTCGAAGAATCCGGTGCACTACTATCTCAAGGTCGGCGAACAGCGCAACGGGTGGCTGGTCAAGGAGGCGGATCCCGTAAAGGCGACTATGGTGATCGCGAAAGGCGAAGTCGAGGTAAGCCTGTCGATCGGCGGCAACTCCGCCAAAGGGGGCGCGACGACAAAGGTAGCCGCGGGTTCGCTCGCAACGGCGGAGCTTTCGCCGGCCGCCGTCAGTGCGCCGCATGTGGTGGGCGCGAAGCCCGCGGGGGGCGGCGGGAATGCCCTCAACTCTCTCAGGAGCCGCAGAAGGGAGCGCGAGAAGCAACGCCAGGAGAAAGAAGACGCCGCCGAAGAGCGCCAGCGTCAGGCAGAGGAGCGCCAGCGTCAGGCGGAGGAGCGCCTCGAAGAGGAGCGTCGGCAGAGGGAGGTCGAGCGCGAAGAGCTACGCGTTCAGCTGACGCAGATACAGGAAGGTCTGAGAAAGGACCGTGAAGAGCGAGAGACTGCGGCCCGGGAGCCCATGGCGGAGGAGCAGACCGAGGCCCCGCCCGAAGAAGAATGAAACGAAACGAAAATTTTTTGGTATAATAAGAAAACAAAATCAAGACAGACAACCACACAGAATAGGAGAATACAATGGGCGAAGTTATTGGAGCCGGCGAATTGCACAAGGGAGTCAAGCTGTTGATCGACGGCGAGCCTTGGGAAATCACCGAATTCGACTTCTCTAAGCCTGGCAAGGGTCAGGCCATATACAACTGCAAGCTCAGGAACATGATGAGCGGCACGGGAATGTCCAAGAGCTACCGTTCGGGCGACAAGTTCGAAAAGCCGGATTTGACGCAGCAGGATGTTACGTATTCCTATGACGACGGAACGGCATTCGTCTTTACCGACGACAATTTCGAGGAAATCCGCGTCAGCTACGACGTGATGGGCGACAAGAAGTATTTCCTTATGGACGAGATGCAGGTCAAGGCGCTGTTCTTCAACGACAAGGTTATCGGGGTTCAGCTGCCGCAGCTCGTCGAGCGCAAGGTGACGAAGGTGGAGCCCGGCGTGAAGGGCAATACGGCGTCCGGCAAGGTGACAAAGCCTGCAACGGTTGAAGGCGGCTACACGCTCGCCGTTCCGCTTTTCATCAATGAAGGCGACGTTATCCGCATCAACACCGAGAGCGGCGAGTACAACGACCGCGTTTCCACACGGTGACATTGAATCAGTCAGCGGTGCCATTGGCGGATGCGCTGGACGCCCAGCGCATCAACCGGTTGGCGCATTTTGACGTTCCGGCGCACAAGGGCGGCCGCATGAATGCCGAGCTGCCCGAGTATTTCGGAAAACGGTGCATGGAGTTGGACGTGAACTCCATGAAGCCTCTCGACAACCTTGGGCATCCTGTCGGCGTCATACGCGACGCACAGGCCTTGGCGGCGGAGGCGTTTGGCGCGGACAATGCGTTTTTCATGGTCAACGGCACAACCTCTGCCGTGCAGACCATGATATGGACCGCGACGGGGCGTGGCGACAAAATCATACTGCCGCGCAACGTGCACCGCAGCGCAATCAACGCTCTCGTGGTCAACGGCGCGATACCGATCTACATAAATCCGGGACGAGACAAGAGGCTTGGCATACCGCTTGGAATGTCCGTCGCGGATGTCAAGAAGGCCATATCGGAGCATCCCGACGCGAAGGCCATACTTGTCAACAATCCGACCTACTACGGAATCTGCTCGAATTTGCGTGCGATCGTGAGGCTCGCCCACCAGGCCGGGATGCTTGTGCTTGCGGACGAGGCGCACGGGACCCATTTTTATTTCCACGACGAGCTGCCGGTCTCGGCGATGTCGGCCGGCGCAGACATGGCGGCCGCCTCGATTCACAAGACTGGCGGTTCGCTCACGCAGAGCTCGATACTGCTGACACGAAAGCCGGTCAATCCGGACTACGTGCGCCAGGTGATTACGCTGACACAGTCCACATCGGCGTCGTATCTGCTCCTGTCTTCGCTCGACATTGCCAGGCGCAACCTCTATTTCAAGGGCCGCGCGATATACCAGAAGACGATGGAGTTCGCCGACTATGCGCGTGAGGAGATAAACGCACTCGGCGGCTATTATGCGTTCGGCACCGAGTTGATAGACGGCGACGCCGCATTCGCGTTCGATCGCACGAAGCTCTCCGTGCATACCCGCGACATCGGCCTCGCTGGCATTGAGGTTTACGACCATCTCAGGGACGATTACGGAATCCAGATCGAATTCGGCGACATCGGCAATCTGCTGGCGATACTCTCGGCCGGCGACCGCATGATGGATGTGGAGCGTCTCATTTCGGCGCTTGCGGAAATCAAGCGCCTGCACGAGCGCAGCGCCGCGGGGCTGTTCGATCACGAATACATCGACCCGTCGATCGCAATGACGCCGCAGGACGCCTTTTACGCAAAGAAGCGCCGCGTTCCCATGAAAGAGTCAGTTGGCCTCGTGGCCGGCGAATTCGTGATGAGTTATCCGCCGGGCATTCCGATCGTGGCTCCTGGCGAGCGCATCACGCCGGATGTCTTGGAGCATATTCTGTTCGCAAAAGACAGAGGCTGTTTCATGACAGGCACAGAGGATATGAACCTCGACTATCTTCAGGTCGTGGGTTAAGGAGGTTTGCCATGGAGCTTTGGTACACCGACCAGCATACAGACGATGTCCGCTTTTCCATGAAGGCGTCCGTGCAGGTCGCCTCGAAGAAGAGCGCGGTCCAGCAGATAGACATACTCGACACTCCGGCTTATGGGCGTGTGCTTGTTCTCGACGGCGGACTGATGACGACGGAGAAGGACGAGTTCATCTATCACGAGATGATAACCCACGTGCCGATGGCCGTGAACCCGAACGTAAAGAACGTTCTCGTAATCGGCGGCGGGGATGGCGGAACCGTGCGCGAGCTTACCAAATACCGCAGTATCGAGAGCATTGATCTGGTGGAGGTCGACAAAGATGTCGTGCTGCTTGCGAAGAAGTATCTGCCCTTTACCTCAGCGAAGCTGAAGGACAAGCGCGTCAGCGTCTGGTTCGAGGAGGGGCTTCGCTATGTTCGCGGCAAGAAGGCCGAATACGATCTCATAATCGTCGATTCCTCCGACCCCTACGGCCCCGCAGAAGGTCTCTTCACCCGCGAATTCTACGGAACGTGCTTCAAGGCGCTGCGGGACGACGGAATTCTGATCAACCAGCACGAATCGCCTTTCTACTACGTGCACCAAAGATCGGTCCGCGACGCCCACAAACACATTGCAGTGGAGTTTCCCGTTTCGACCGTCTACCAGTGCCATATACCGAGCTATCCTTCGGGACACTGGCTCTTTGGATTCGCCTCGAAGAAGTATCATCCGATTGAAGACCTGGACGCGACCCGCTGGAACAAGCTAGGCATACGCACCCGCTACTACAATACCGATCTCCATCGCGGGGCGTTCGCCCTGCCCAACTATGTAAAGGATCTTTTGAACAAATGAACTTCATAGGGGCCGACAGCAGTTTTGAAGATTCGGAAATCGTGCTTTTCGGCGCTCCGTACGACTCCACCACCAGTTTTCGCCCGGGGACCCGCTTCGGCCCTTCGGCCATGCGGAACGAATCGTTCGGGATAGAGACCTATTCGCCTTACCAGGACAGGGATCTGGAGACGGACGCGAAGGTGTGCGACGAAGGCGACTTGGAGCTCCCGTTCGGCGCGCCCGACAGGGCTCTTGACATGATCGAAACGAAAGCCGGCGAGATACTCTCCGCGGGGAAGATACCGTTTCTGCTCGGCGGAGAACATCTCGTCACGCTGGGCGCGGTTCGTGCGGCCGCAAGAAGATATCCAAATCTCTGCATAATCCATTTCGACGCCCATGCCGATTTGCGGGAGGATTATCTAGGCGTCAAACTGTCGCACGCGTGCGTAATGAGGCGTTGCCACGACATTCTCGGCGACGGCAGGATTTGGCAGTTCGGCATCCGGTCGGGCACAAAGGACGAGTTTTCGTTTATGCGGGAAGGCCACGTGACGACCGAGCCGTTCTCCGTGAATACGCTGCCTTCGCTCGAGCTGCCCAAGGGGACTCCAGTCTATCTCACGGTAGACCTCGATGTGCTGGATCCGGCAGAATTTCCCGGCACCGGAACGCAGGAGGCCGGCGGACTTCGTTTTGCGGAATTGCTATCGGCCCTAACGGATATTCTGAAACGCTTCAATGTCGTGGCGCTCGACAATGTCGAACTCTCACCGTCTCTTGACGCGTCGGGGCGCTCGACGGCATTGGCCTGTAAACTTTTGCGCGAGGAACTGCTGTCCGTCGCGAGACGCTAAACATACAAGGAGGAACTGCAATATGGCGAGAGTTATGCTGATTGGAGCCGGCGGCGTGGCCGGAGTGGCTGCGGCAAAGATGGCGCAAAACCCCGATGTGTTTGGCGAGCTGTTGATAGCTTCCAGAACAAAGGCGCGCTGCGACGCCATAAAAGCTGGCATCGAGAAACGCGGCTTCGGCAAGGGGGGCGCACGAACTGCGGTCTCGACGGCGCAACTCGACGCGATGGACGTCTCGGCGACGGTGGCGACGATAAAGTCGTTCCGTCCGGATATCGTCATGAACATAGCCTTGCCGTATCAGGATCTTGCGATAATGGATGCGTGCCTGGAGGCGGGGGTGAGCTATCTCGACACGGCGAACTATGAGCCGCCGGACGAGGCGCATTTTGAGTATTCGTGGCAGTGGGCCTATCGCGAGAAGTTCGAAAAGGCAGGGCTCACGGCGATTTTGGGGTGCGGATTCGACCCCGGCGTGACGCAGGTTTTTTCCGCTTACGCGCAGAAGCACTACTTCGACACCATCGAGACGTTGGATATTCTCGATTGCAACGGCGGTGATCACGGTTATCCGTTTGCGACGAATTTCAATCCCGAAATCAACATCCGCGAGGTTGCCGCAAAAGGAAGCTATTGGGTCAGCGACCCTGCTGCGGACAAACCCGAAGTCGCCGTCGAAAACCGCAAGGCCTACGCAAACGGCTGGTGGGTCGAGACGGCGCCGATGGCTATAAAGCGCGAGTACGATTTCGACCAGGTCGGGCGAAAGGACATGTATCTTCTGCATCATGAAGAGCTCGAGTCGTTGGGGTGCAACCTGAAGGGAATAAAGCGCATCCGCTTTTTCATGACCTTCGGACAAAGCTATCTGACCCATCTCAAGTGTCTGGAGAATGTCGGTCTGACGCGCATAGACCCCATAGATTTCAAAGGGCAGAAGATAGTACCGATCGAATTCTTGAAGGCGCTGCTGCCCGATCCCGCGTCGCTGGGGCCGCGGACCAAGGGCAAGACGAATATCGGCTGCATATTCCACGGGGAGAAGGGCGGCAAACCCGTAGACTATTATGTCTATAACGTCTGCGACCACCAGGAGTGCTACGCCGAAGTCGGCTCGCAGGCTATAAGCTACACTACCGGCGTACCCGCAATGATTGGCGCGAAAATGTTTCTGGAGGGGAAATGGACGAGAAAAGGCGTTCATACCTGCGAAGAGTTCGACCCCGACCCGTTCATGGCCGAATTGAATGTTCAAGGCTTGCCGTGGAAGGAAGATTTTGATCCTGTCAAAGTCCCCTGACGGATCGGATGAGCAAGCGAAAGTATACGGTAAGAGTCCCTAAATTTGCCGCAGGAATCAGGGCTCAGAGCGGGCGCATAGAGTCCGTGCGGAGCTGGTGGGCGATGAGGTGGCGTACTGTAATGGAGAATATGGGCCTTGGCGCCAGACTGGGCCGAGGACGGAACTATGCCACGTCGGGACAGGTGGTTTCCCTGAAAATGGAGGGCCCGCACGTAGAAGCCGTCGTTGTCGGCACCCGGCCGGAGCCTTATCGCCTGACTATAGAATTTCGCGCTCCGTCCGGCGAAGCCAGAGAGCGGATTTTGTCCAGACTCAGGGCCGAGCCGATTATTGCGGCGCGGCTTTTAGCGAACGATTTACCGTACGAGGTCGAAGAGATATTCCAGGCCGAGGGCTTTGATTTGTTTCCGGGCCGAAAGCTCGGGCCGGGGCGTTACGACATGACGACGAAGTGCACCTGCCCGGATTACGCAAATCCATGCAAACACTCAAGCGCGGTTTTGCTGCTTCTCGGCGAAGAAATCGCAAGACGGCCCGAAACGCTGCTCGGATTGCGAGGCATAGAGATACAGGAATTGTATGAAGATTGAGACACCCATATTGAAGCGCCTTGGTCCTGTGCCGTTCTGGCGAGGCGAGCAAAAATGTCTCGACGCGCTAGAGTCGATATACAAGCGGGCAATGGAAGCCGCCCAAATGTCGCTTTGCGAAAAGGCCGAGTTTACTTCATCGACGGGATCACAATTCCGCGCAAGATAACCTTCTGGCACAGCAGGAATACGATCGCCGTCGGTATGGACACCAGGACAAAGCCTGCCATGACGCACCAAGGTTGATGGGCAAACGTTTGCGACATTTGATACATCCACACGGCGAGAGTCCAGTGGGTTTCTTTCTGGCACACCAGAAACGCCCATTCCCATGACGAGTAGGCGTGGATGAAGGTATTGAGCGCATTGACGGCCAGTATCGGCGTTGTTATCGGGAGCGTTATGCGAAGGAATACCGTCCATTCGCTTGCGCCATCGATGGCCGCCGCCTCGTAAAGCTCTCGCGGAAGGGCGTCGAAGAATCCCTTCAGAATGAATATCGACATTCCGCTGGCGACTCCTGGCAGAATAAGGGCCGCAAAAGTGTTCAGCAGCCCAAGGTCGCGGATCAGCAAGAATCCCGGAATGGCGGTGACAGCCGCGGGGAAGGCCATCGTGGCCAGTAGAAAAAGTATGATCTTTTCCGTCGCCTTGAGGCGGAAGCGCGAGAGCGCGTATGCCGCAAGCGGGTTTACCGTTAGAGACGCCAGTATCGACAGAAGGACGAGCAGTATCGTATTGGCGAAGGCCCGGCCGCGCAGAAACAGATAATCGCCGACGAGCGAATAGTTCGCGAAAGCGCTCTTGACGAAGTCTCTCCACCCGTGCCGGAGAAATTGCACTGCTATCGCGTTTCTTATGGATTCCGCATTCGGTTCAAGCGGATACGGCATGGTGCGCGAGATATAATCGCCCTGCTCGATAGCCCTTTCGACATACCACGATTTCAGCGCAAGAAACGTCTTGTACTTGTTGTCGCCGGGAATGTCGCGGGAAGGGTCCATCTTCGATTCGGCCGAGAAGCTGATTTCGAAGAAGGATCGATGGCGCACGGGCCAATCCGCGTTCAGGTTCTCGATTGTGCGGTATTTCGATTTGACGAAAGATGGCACGTCTCTGGCGTCGTAATCGCAAATCAGCGCGTGGGGATCGGCGACGGCGAGAGACGCCAGAAACTTTTGTGCGCGCTCTGCACGTTCGTCCCAGGATTCTTCCGTCCCGGCGAGTTCGCGCGCGGCAAATTCGGCAATGCCTTTTTTGTCTCGCGCGACTTGGGCCCAACTGGTCCATGAGGCCGGGGCGTCCGGGTAAACATCGCGCGGAAACGTCTTGAAGCGCATGGCGATCGAGCGCATAAAACGGTCGTCCCGGTCAAACAGCGCACGGACGAAGGGGCTATGCCGTTGATAATCGTACGACGAGGAAAAGCTCGAGGCGATCATGACCGAAAACGGATACACCATGGTTATGGCGCCCAATGCCAATACGGCATACACCAGCGCAAGGAACAATCGCGCCTTGGCCGTTTTGCGTTCAGATTCTAGAATTACTGCCATGATGAGGTGCATTTTACCAAAAATTCTCAATATTTGGTATAATACCTTTGTGAGAATTTTGATAGCAGGGGCGTCTGGCGGTATTGGCAGCGCTGTCGTGGCGGCGGCGCAGGCAATGCATTGTCAGGTCGTAGAGTGGAACCGTGCGGATTTCGAGAGCGGCGCGGCATTGCCCCCTGGGCCATATGACGGCTTTGTGTTCGCGTCTGGGGTGTGCAATGTGAAGCCTTTGTCCGCGCTTGACGAAAGCGCCTTCATGGAGACGATCAGAATCAATTGCGGACTGTTTGTCTTCATGATGCGCGAAATAGTGCGGCGCAAACTCTATGGCGGCAACGGTATGCGGGTAGTCGCGGTGTCGAGCGTGTCCGCGAATGAGGGTTGGGCCGGCGGCGCGGCGTACTGTGCGTCAAAGGGTGCGCTTTCCGCGGTTTGCCGGGCGATGGACGCCGAGCTTGCGCCGCGCGGAATCTCAGTTTCGGCGATCGAGCCCCGATATGTGCTGACGCGCATGTTCCGCGATTGCGCGGGGCGAATGGGCGTTTCGGAGAGCGAGGCAATGGATCCGCGCGAACTTGCCGAAGACATCTTGAAAGGAATGACAAAATGAGCGAAGCATTGGTTGGCATTGTGATGGGCAGCGATTCCGATTGGCCGTTGGTCAAGAAGGCTTGCGAGACGCTGGACAAGTTCGGCGTCGCCTACGAGACGCGCGTCATATCGGCGCACCGCACGCCTGAGGTCGCGATAGAATATTCAAAAACCGCAGAGTCGCGCGGGCTCAAGGTCATAATCGCGGCGGCCGGCGGCGCCGCCCATCTTGCAGGCGTTCTCGCCGCAGGTACTGTTCTGCCCGTCATTGGCATACCCGTCGCGGGAGGCGCGCTCAACGGCCTCGACGCATTGTACGCTACCGTGCAAATGCCCGGCGGCGTGCCTGTCGCGACTGTGGCCTGCGGCAGCGCAGGACCTACGAACGCCGCATTGCTGGCGGTGCAGATTCTCGGCACGGCCGATTCTTCGCTGCGCGGCAAGTTCCGCGAGCACAAAGAAGATCTGAAACGCAAAGTCGCCGCGGCGAATGAAAGAATACATGCCGTTTGATACGCTCAGAAGGTTCTACGACGAATATGTAGACGGATATCGCGGCCCCGACGGGGTCTTGCCGTCTATGATGCAGCTGAAGCGAACCCATACGGGCTTCGTCGTCAAGAACGCCTCTCTCATAGCCGAAGGCGAAAAGTTCGATTCTCTCGCCCGCGACGTTTCGCTGGCGGCCGCGCTGTTGCACGATACGGGGCGGTACGAGCAGCTCAAGAGATTCAATACCTTCAAGGATTCCGAATCTGTAGATCACGCCGTGTTTTCGCATGACATAGTGCGCGAGAAACAATGGCTGCAAAAGGCCCATATGCCAGAATCGGATGCTGTGCTGAAGGCCGTCTTGTACCACAACAGGCGAGATTTGCCCGCCGATCTCGACGGCGTGGCGCTGACGGCTTCGCACACGGTGAGAGACGCCGACAAGCTGGACATATTCCGCGTTTTGCAGCAGCAGATAGACGACACGGATTGGAGGCGCGACTCCAGAGCGTTCTGGAACCTCGCGATAGACGTGCCGCCGAATCCGGCCGTTGTGGAGTGCATCGCGAATCGGCAGCCAGTCGATTACCAGAACATCAAGTCGCTTTCCGATTTTGTTCTGATACAGGTTGGGTGGATGGTGTCCGGACTGCACTATCCCACATCGCGCAGGATCTGCGCCGAGCGCGGCCATCTCGAATATCGTCGCCGGTTTCTGCACGAGCTTTCGGACGATCCGTCCATAGACCGGCTTTGCGATCTTGCCTCCGTCGAACTTGGGAAAGGATGTCAGACATGAAGCTTAAATCCATATGGAAGGACTTCAAAAGGGCGATTCGCCTGCCGTTCGAGTGGTTCGGCATCGGCTTAGGCATACTTGTGTTTTCGAATCTGTCCCATAAGGCCCTGTTTGGAGTATGCGACTTCATATCGGCCGTTGTTTACGTCTTCGACCGCCGAGGCCGCAGACGCGCCCTGCAGAATTTGCGCATCGTCACGGGCGCAATACCGGCGGACGCTCAATATATCGGAGATGGCGTGCCGTTCAATCCGAATGAGCGGGAAAAGCGCATACTCCGCCGCAGTTACCGCAATATGGCGCGAACCGTGGGTCATGCTTTCTGGACATGCCGCGACGCGAGACGCCGCGTCGAATCTGTTGGCGAGATGAGCGAGGCGACAAAGGTGTTTCTTCGCGAAAACAAGCCTGCCGTGACGGTCTCCGGTCACATCGGATGCTGGGAGATTCTCTCGCAGCTTGCGTTCCTAGAAGGGCATAGCATGATGTCCGTCGCCAAAGATATCGGGACAAAGGGCATGACATCCCTCCTGATGAAAGCGCGCACCTCCATCGGACAGGAGATTGTCCATGCAAACGGTGCGTTCAGATTGTTGATGGAGGGCCTCAAGAACGGCAAGTCTCTGGGCCTTCTCGTGGATCAGCGCGTATCGCCAAAACGTGGGGGCATCTGGATCAGGTTCCTGGGGCGTCCCTTGCCAGTGTCGGCCGCGCCTGCGTTCTTTGCCGCAAAATGCAAGGCGCCGATAGTAGTCGCATGGTCCAGACCGCTAAAAGACGGCCGATACAGATGCGAGTTCGTGGACGCGATGTCCAGCGCTGAGGCCAGGGACATCTGGGGGGCGACTCAGCGTTGCGCCGCCGACCTCGAAAAGGTGATCAAAAGGCATCCTTCCTGCTGGGTTTTGAACTACAACCTTTTCAGTTCGCGCCCGACTCCCGACGATATTGCGGAATTGAGCAAGAAAGAGGCGCGAGCATCTCGCTGACGAATCCTGCAGTGATGACAAAATTTTTGGTATACTATACTGGCACGAGATGAAGATACTCCAAATATTACCTGCACTTGAACAAGGCGGCGTAGAGCGCGGCACCGTCGAGATAGCGGCTGCCCTGTCAAAAGCCGGTATCGAGAACGCCGTGATCTCCAGCGGCGGGCCCATGGTGGCGCAGCTGGAAAAGTTTGGCGTGAGGCACTATATGCTGCCCGTCCACTCCAAGAATCCCTTTGTCGTCTGGCGCAATGGCCGCAGAATCGCCAAGATCGTGCGCGAAGAGGGCTATACGCTCATGCATGTCCGCAGCCGCGCACCCGCGTGGAGCGTCTTGCTCGCTTCAAGGCTTTCGGGCGTGCCTTATGTCGCGACGTACCATGGTCTTTACGGCACGAAACCCGCGTGGCTCAAAAAGCCGTACAATCGCGTGATGCTGAAAGGCACCTGCGTGATAGCCGTTTCCGATTGTGTCAGAAAGCACATAATCGAGAATTACGGGCTTGATCCTTCCAGAATAGTCCGAATCTACCGAGGCGCGGACACGGCGGTCTTCAACGGCAAAGCGCCCCATGCCGCCGAGCTGCGGCGTTCGCTCGGCTTCGGCGACGGCTTGCCGGTCATAACCTTGCCCGGAAGACTGACGTATCTCAAGGGACAAAAAGATCTCATTGCCGCCGCGGGTATGATGAAGACGCGGCCTATCGGCCTTTTGTTCGTCGGTAGCGATCAAGGCCGCAAGGAATATTCCGCGGAGCTTCGCGAAATGGTGAAGCAGCTGCCCGATAGCGTAAAGGTAGTGTTCCTCGAACATTCGAGCGACATGCCTTCGGTGTATGGAATGAGCGATATCGTCGTCAGCGCGACCAGCGTCAAGCCCGAATCGTTCGGGCGGACCATACCCGAGGCGCAGGCAATGGGTCGCCTTGTCGTCGGCACTGCCCATGGCGGAGCCTGCGAAACGATTATCGACGGCAAGACGGGCTTTCTTGTTCCGCCGGCGAAACCCGAGGCGTTGGCGGCGAAGCTGGACGAGGTTCTCGCCATGCCGGACAGCCTCAAGCGCGAGATTTGCGAAGCGGCCGCCAAGCGGGTGCGCGAAGAGTTTTCCACCGCAAAAATGTGTGAATGTACCATAGAGCTTTATCGCAAGATTGGCTCTCAATGCGCTTGACGCGCAAAACATGGAGGACTCGCTATGAATATCGAGTACAAGAAGGAATTCTTCGACCGCGAGTACACGGCAAAGGAGGCGTACGGCCGCGCGTGGCAATACGCACGGCGTTACCGGTTCAGGATAATCGTCGGCATAATTTGCGGTATGCTGACGGCGGGCACGCTGCTGCCTCTCTTTCAGGTAATCCAGCCGACGCTCGAAAAGGTCAGCGCGAACGAACGGGTGGCTGTCGCCGCCCAGGAGGAACAGCCCGACGGGAACGTGTCGCCCGCGGCGGACGCTGGGCAGTGCGCCGCCCCCGCGCCGGCGAAACACGGGCTGGCGAAGAAGATGGACGAGGCGTCCAAGCTCCCGTCTTGGTACCCCAAGGCGGAGCGCCTTGCCCGAAAGCTGGGCATAGAGCTTCAAGGCGAGGATGGCTCGATGGGCGGCGCGCTAGTTCTTATGGCTGTCGTGATAATCCCGATCGTCGCCCTCGTCAGGCTCGCGCTGATATTCCTGAACCAATACTGCCTTACCTGGTCGGCTTCGAGGGTTGTCGCGGATTTGCGCGTCGACATACTTAGGCAGATACAGCGGCAATCCATGCAATTCCACGGCAGGATAGATGTCGGCCAGCTCATGTCGCGCGCGACCGTAGACCCCCAGACCGTGCAGTCTATGATACAGTCCATGTTGATGGAGCTTGCGCGCGCACCGTTTGAAATTCTCATATCCGTCGGCTTCATCATATGGTTCGCCATAGAGAACCATCAGTTGCCGACCTTGGCGATCATATTTATCGGCATGCCGGCTTTCATGCTGCCGATAGTCGGTCTCGGTAAGCGCATTCGCAAGTGGAGCCGCAGAACTCTTGAGCGGAACTCTCTCGTCGGCAGCCGCATACACGAGATTCTCACTTGCGTGCGGGTGGTGAAGGCTTATGCCACGGAAGACTTCGAAAACGCCAAATACGAGAGCGTCAACCGCACTCTGTTCAAGACCACTATGCGCGCCGTCCGCTGGGGGCTCCTCGTCGCGCCGACCGTGGAGACGATCGGTATCGTCCTGATCTGCCTGTTCCTAGTGTACTGCTTCGCCGCCCATGTCACTCTCGCGAACGTGATACCCATGCTTGCGCCGCTTCTTCTCATCTACAAGCCGCTCAAGCAGATGGCCAATCTGCAGGTCCAAATAGAGACTGCCCAGGCTTCGCTGCAGCGTATATGGTCCATACTCGACGTGGATATGGTTCTTCCGGAGAAGAAGGACGCCGCGCCGAAGAACTCGTTCACCGACAAGATCGTATTCGACGACGTGAGCTTCCGCTATGACTGCGCGGAGCAGGATGCCGTCAAGCACGCCTCGTTCGAAATCGGGCACGGCAAGATGATCGCCGTCGTGGGCGGCACGGGCTCCGGCAAAACCACCATGTCTGGCCTGCTTGCCCGCTTTTACGACCCCAGAGAAGGGCGCGTCACCATGGACGGCATCGACCTTCGCGATCTCAGAATCGACGATCTGCGCCGGCTTGTCGGCTCTGTCCAGCAGGAGACGATTCTTTTCAACGATACCATCGAAGAGAACATCCGCTACGGTACTCCATCGGCGACCCATGAACAGGTCGTGGCCGCCGCAAAACTCGCGAACGCCCACGAGTTCATAATGGCGCAGCCCGAGGGATATTCGAGGGTGTGCGGCGAGAAGGGGTTTGCCCTCTCCGGCGGCGAGCGGCAGCGAATCGCCATAGCCCGCGCGATTTTGCGCAATCCCCCGATACTCATTCTCGACGAGGCGACGAGCGCACTTGATACTGTGACGGAGCGGCTTGTGCAGGACGCCCTCACGAATTTGATGCAGAACAGAACGGTGTTCGCGATAGCGCATAGGCTTTCCACCATCCGCAACGCCGATCTGATTCTCGTTATGGAGCATGGCGAAATCGTCGAGCGCGGCACGCACGACGAACTCTATGCGGCGAACGGAGTCTACCGCAAGCTGTGCGACATGCAGCATCAGAAGTAAGTATGGGCAATGGCGCGCATCCCACCTGCCGGGTTCATCGCGGACAAGCCGCGGCGGAGTATGTTATTGCGATGGCCGTCATGATTGCCGTGGCCGGCATAATGGGCTATCTTGTGACGGCCGTGCACAAATCAGCCAGGCGCACCGAAGCCCTCGTCAGCGCCGACTGCCCGTGACGATTTCAGGAACAAACAAGGAGGATAGAATGAAAACGAAATTCCGCAAAGGCCAGACGATGGTCGAGTATATCATTATCGTGAGCATAATAGCGGTTGCCCTGATTGCCGTGTTCTCGCTCTTCGGCAAGGCCATCGGGCGCAGGACAGCATCGGCCACCTCGGCGATCTCCACGGAAGAAGGCAACAAGGCAAACGCCGCGGTCGACCGTATGAGCGACAGCGCGCTGCCCGAAATCAGCAAGTAAGTCCATGCGTGCCGACTGCGGTCGCAGCGGTCAGGCGATTGTGGAGACGTTGATCGCCACAATTATTCTAACCTTTGCGTTCCTGGCTCTTTTTCGCCTTTCGCACATGCTTACCGGCAAGATAATCGCCGAGCATGCAGCCATGCGTGTCGCTCGCGCGAGAACGGTGGGGCTGAACGATTTCATGTGCGTCAAGGCCGCCCGCATCGCGACGATTCCCGTCTCGGGCGAGCGCCTATGGCCGCAGGGCGGCGAGTTCGACTATCCAATGGAGTTGGCTAGATCCAAGATATATATGGCGTCCGCGAACGGCGCCATGGCGCGCGGAATATTGGAGTATTCTGGATGGAACCGCCTTGGCGTGCATGCGGGCGACGGAACGGACGCGCGCGTCACGGTCTCGAACAGCTGGTTTTCCGTTTCCGGCGAGGCGGCGATCGAGCGCAACAGCAGTCTCTACATGTACGATACTGGCCTATGAGATCAAGACGCGGACAGATAGCGCTCTACCTTGTCGCCATTGTGGTCGCCATCACCGCCATCGTGGTGATGAACGTCAGCGTCTTTCTGTCGGTGCGCTCGAAAAACCGTGCCATGCACGCAGGCGATGCGGCCGCGATAGCCGTCGCAAAATATCAGGGAGAGCTCCTCAACAGAATCGGCGAATTGAACGTGGAGCACCTCAAGGCCGCCATCGAAGGAGACGAAAGGAAGTGCGAAGAGCTGATGGACGAGCAGCGCCGGCTGTGCTTCATATCTCCTCTTGACGGTATTCGCATCGGCAACGAGGCGGCGATGCGGAATGGAGTCGACGGCCATGCGGGCAGCGGCATGGCCAAGATTCTGCGGGAGCATGTCCTTGACGTGCGCACAGTCTACTCGGAGAATGTCGATGTCTTCCCCGAGCCTTGGCCAGGCGCATGGTCGGAATATGCCGATGTGCTGGAGACTCTTGTCGGCAGCCTAGGCGACGATATGGCCGTCGGCCCAGATAACGCGGAGTTCGCCGACGCGCTGAGGTCGTTTCCCCTCGCCGACAAGATGTTCTATGAAGCCATTGCGGGACGCGACTGGTGCTGGTTTCTCTTTAACGGCGAGTGGCTCTTCGATCGCGATTCGCGTTCCATGCCGCGTCCGGAGCTGTCGCCGCAAGAGGCGAGGGACAACAGCGAGATTTATCCGCTGCATCTGAAGTTCAAGCCGTTGCCCGATGTGGCCGACCCTAAAATGATTAGACTTCTGACGGAGCTTGGTCAATGCGCGACCGACGAACTTGCGGTCGCGTCGCGTCTTCTGGGCGACCCGCATCAGCAGTGGGCCTTCTACGACGAGATGTGGCACCCGTGGCGGGAAATCGATCCGCGCGGCGAAGCGGGCTTTCCGGCGATGGGGACGATTCGCCCCGAGTATAACGTGCTCGGATGCGCCGCGATCTGCCGGGTCGAAACAGGCTTCACCGACCTTGTGGACAACCGCAGCGGAGTCGTCGAATGGACGGCCGCCGCCAAACCGTTCGGCGTCGTCGAGAATCTCGACGGAGACATCGCCCCCGTCACTGCTCTTGAGAGACTCGTCTTGCCTGCGTTCTCCGATGTGCGCCTCGTGCCCGTTGATGCCGTGGGCGGCGCAGATCTCTCGTCTGCAGACTACGATTGGGTTGTTCATCTTAAGAAACATCTGCCGAGATATTTCGAGTATGGCCCGCACACTGTCGGAGCAGGCTGTTTCTACTGCGATCAGCTGCGGCTCTGGGAGAAGCCGAGCTTCCGCGCCGAAGGCAGGCGCTGGCTGCGGCACAATTCGGGAATGTGCCTCCGTCCTGCGGGCGGATGGGGTGGTTCGGGAGGAGCGCCTCATGGCCACTAGACGCGCCCAGGCCCTTGTCGAACTCGTGCTCGGGGTGTTCGCCGTGTCGCTCGTCGCGAGCGCGCTGTGCGTCTTCGCCGTTTACATCACGCGCTCGCTCAAGGTGCAGAATACGGCTCGCGGTCCCTCGCCCTCGGCCCCTGTGCCGGTCGAGGTGGACGGTTTCGCCGAACGCTATTTGACAGGCAGTAAAACATTAATAATAAACGAGCGGGTCTTAATGCCCGCCAACACGATACCAAAATGAAAAATACAGCAAATCCGTACCAAAGTCGCCTTGACGACTTTGTAAGCGTAATCCGTGAACGCAAACTCGACGCAGCAATCGTCTTCAATCAGGCGAATGTGCGCTCGCTGACCGGCGTGGACTGCGACAATGCCGCGCTAGTGGTGGAGGTGCCGGAGAAAGGCCGCGAGGCAATCCGCTTCTACACCGATTTCCGCTATGTGCCCATGGTGCATCGCGTCGCGCCCGGGCTCAAGGTCGTGGACATGAAGAATCTCAAGGTCTCGGGCGCGCGGGTCGGCTACGAGCCGACCATGACACATGCGCGGTTTCTCAAGCTCCAGAAGAAATACCCCAAGACCGAGTTCGTCGACATCGACGACGCGGTCAAGGCATTGCGCTCGGTCAAGACGGCCAGCGAGATAGAGAAGCTTCGCGCGGCCGAGGCGCTCAACAGCGAAATATGGGCCGAGGCCCAAGCCCAGTTCAAGCCGGGCATGACCGAGCTTCAGATGGCCCGCATAATACGCCACCTCATGATCGAGAAGGGCGAAGGCGAAGCGTTCGAGACGATTGTCTGCGTCGGGGCGAACGCCGCAGAGTGCCACCATGTCCCCGACGGCACGGTTTGGGACGGCAAGGCGCCCGTTCTTGTCGATATGGGCGTCAAGCTCGACGGCTATTGCTCCGA
>ONWT01000008.1 GCA_900321575.1 uncultured Lentisphaerota bacterium
GGCGTTGCCCATGATGCCGACAACCGAGGCGAGGTTGATGATCGAGCCGCCCTCCTGCACGCCGTCGGCGGACTTGTTCTTCATCATTGGACGCGCCACCGCGCGCGTAAAGAGGAACGTGCCTTTCAGGTTGACGTTGAGGACGGCGTCCCAATCCTCGTCGCTCATGCGCATCAAAAGCCCGTCCTTCGTGATGCCCGCGTTGTTGACCATGATGTCGACGCGGCCGAGCTTCGCGATGACCTCTTTCACGCACGCGTCGACCTCCGCCGTGACGGCGACGTTTACGCCAATGCCGATCGCCTTGACGCCGAGCGCCTCCAGCGCCTTCACCGTCTCTTCGCACCACTCGGCCTTGAGGTCGCACACCGCGACGTCTGCGCCGCACGAAGCGAGCTTCTTCGCAATCTCCGCACCGATGCCGCGGGCGGCCCCGGTCACTATCGCCACTTTACCCTTGAGGTTTGCCATGTGTTTGCCTTTCGTTGTTTGGTGTAAATACGCCTGAGCCTCAGCCGAGAGCCGCTACGGTTTCGCCAAGGCTGGCGACATCCGCCACATTGCACGTCGCAAGCGACGCGTCGATCTTCTTGACGAGCCCCGAAAGAACCTTGCCGGGACCGAACTCGACGAACCGCGAGCACCCGAGCGCCTTCGCGGCCTCCACGTCCGCCGCCCAGTTTGTCGTGCCTGTCACCTGTTCGAGCATTGTCGCCTTTATCGTCCCGGGATCGTTCGAGTGGGGCTTGCCCGTGACATTCGAGAGAACCGGAATCTTCGGCGCATTGAATGTCACGGTGTCGAGAACGGGCGCGAGCTTCTCGCGCGCAGGCGCCATGAACGGCGAGTGGAAAGCCCCCGCTGTCGCCAGCGGAATCGCACGCTTGATTCCGAGCTCCTTCGCGGCAACGGCCGCATTGGCTATCGCCTCCTTCGAGCCGGACAGCACCTGCTGCGCGGACGAATTGATGTTCGCCACCGTGCAGCCCGTCTTTTCGCAAAGCGCCGCAAGCTGTTCTGCCGAAGCGCCGACTATCGCGATCATTCCGCTCGGTGCGGCCTCGCAGGCCTCCTGCATGAAACGTCCGCGCGCCTCCAGAACCTTCAGCGTCGAGTCGAAGTCGAGCACCCCCGCCACGCAGAGCGCCCCCCATTCGCCGAGAGAAAGCCCCGCCGCACAGGCGAAATCGGTCTTGCGGGCCTTCTGAAGCGCCATGTAGGCGGCATAACTCGTGACGAATATCGCAGGCTGGCAGATGTTGGACTTCGTCAGCTCCTCTGCGGGACCCTCAAAGCATATCTTCTTCAGATCGAATCCCAAGACGGCATTCGCCTTGTCGAACAGCGCCATCGCCTCGGCGTCGGCCTCGGCAAAATCCTTGCCCATTCCGGGCATCTGCGCGCCCTGTCCCGCGAAAATACAACAATTCGACATTGCCTTGCTCCTTTGTTTGATGAAAGATTATATGTATTATACCATAAATTACTGCACTATAGAGGCATGGTAGCTCTGAAGGCTGCGAACTTCGCCCTTGCCGCTCATCGCCGCCGCTATGCCCTCGGCCGCTGCGCATGCCGCGGCGGCCGTGGTGAGGTAGGGCACCTTGTACTTGATAGCCGCCTGGCGGATCCGGCTGTCGTCCGCTCGAGAATCCCTTCTCCCGGACGGCGTATTGATGACGAGGCAGACTTGGCGGTTCTTGATTATGTCAAGCACGTCAGGCCGCCCCTGGCCGATCTTCGCGACCATCATCGCCTCCACCCCTTTCGTCCAGAGATACTTCACGGTGCCCTCGGTGCCGACAATCTCGAAGCCGAGCTTCACGAGCTGCAGCGCGGCCTCGATGACGTCGTCGCTCTTTTCGGACAGCGACACGAGAACCTTGCCTTTCTCGGTCGGCAAAGGCAACCCCGCCGCCTCCTGCGACTTGTAGTAGGCGAGACCGAACGTTTCCGCCAGGCCCAGCACTTCGCCGGTGGAGCGCATTTCGGGCCCGAGCACGGGATCCACTTCGGGAAACTTCTCGAACGGCAGCACGGCCTCTTTAACGCCGTAATACGGTATCGTGTGCTTCTTGTCCAGCCCGAGCGACGAAACCGTTTCGCCGAGCATAAGCTTCGTGGCGATTCTCGCCATCTGTATGCCGGCCACCTTCGACACAAGCGGCACGGTGCGACTCGCTCGCGGATTGGCCTCTATCACGTAAACCTTGTCTCCTTCGATCGCGAACTGCATGTTCATCAGCCCCACGACCTTGAGCTCCCCAGCGATCTTGCGCGTATACTCGAGAATGGTCGCCTGGCACGCCTCCGATATGCCCTCGGGCGGCAATACGCAGGCCGAATCGCCGGAGTGTATTCCCGCCAGCTCGATGTGCTGCATTATCGCAGGTATGAACACGTCCTTGCCGTCGGAAAGCGCATCCGCCTCGCACTCCAGCGCGTGGCAGAGGAAGCGGTCTAGATAGAGTGGACGGTCTGGAGTGACGCCAACAGCCTTGTCGACATACTCCCTCAGCATTATCTCGTCGTAGATGACTTCCATGCCGCGCCCGCCGAGGACGAACGACGGACGGATTATCAGCGGATATCCGAGCACTCCTGCGCACTTTATGGCGCCTTCGAGGTCGCTCGCCATCATCGATTCGGGCATCGGTATGCCGAGACGCGTCATTATGGAATGGAACAGATCGCGGTCTTCGGCCGCGTCTATCGAATCGACCGAGGTTCCGAGTATCCTGCAACCCGCCTCCTGAAGTCCGCGGGCGATGTTGAGCGGCGTCTGGCCGCCGAACTGCACTATTATGCCCGCCGGTTTCTCGGCTTCGTATATCTGAAGCACGTCCTCGAGCGTCACCGGCTCGAAGTAGAGCTTGTCTGACGTATCGTAGTCGGTCGAAACCGTTTCGGGGTTGCAGTTGACTATTATCGTCTCGTACCCCATTTCGCGCATGGCCATGGCCGCGTGGCAGCAGCAGTAGTCGAACTCGATGCCCTGCCCGATTCTGTTGGGTCCGCCGCCGAGAATCATGACCTTCTTCTTGTTGTCGGTCACGGGCACTTCGCTCGCCTTTCCGTTGTACGAAGAATAGTAGTAGGCCTGGTTCTCGACCCCCGACACGGGCACCTTGTGCCACGTCTCGACGCAGCCGAGCTGCGTCCGCCTGGCGCGAATCTCCTTTTCGCTCACGCAGAGAAGCTGCGCCAAGTACTTGTCGCTGAAGCCGTCCTTCTTGGCCTGCACGAGCATGTCGTCCGGCGGCATGCCGCCCTTGTGCGCGAGTATGCGCTCTTCTTCTTCGACCAATTCGCGCATCTGCCGCACGAAATACGCCTTGACTCCCGTGCGCTCGAATATCTGCTCGTCGGTGGCGCCCTTGCGAAGCGCCTCGTACATCTGGAAGTGCCGCTCCGAATTCGGCACCGCCAGCATTTTGAGCAGATCGTCAAGGCTTCTCTCGTGGAAATCTTTCGCAAAGCCCAGCCCCGCCCTGCCGCGCTCGAGCGCGCGTATGGCCTTCTGGAACGTCTCCTTGTACGTCTTGCCGATCGACATCACCTCGCCCACGGCCTTCATCTGAGTGCCGAGCTTGTCCTCGACGGCGCGGAATTTCTCGAACGCCCAGCGTGCGAACTTGAGCACTATGTAGTCGCCGTCCGGAGTATACTTCTCAAGCGACCCGTCGCGCCAGTAGGGAATCTCGTCCAGCGTCATCCCAGCCGCGAGCTTGGCGGAAATCAGCGCTATCGGAAACCCCGTCGCCTTCGATGCCAGCGCCGACGAGCGGCTTGTGCGCGGATTTATCTCTATGATCACGACGCGGCCCGTCTTGGGATCGTGCGCAAACTGCACATTCGTGCCGCCGATGACGCCGATCGCCTCGACGATCTTGAAAGCGTCGCGTTTGAGGCGCTCCTCAAGCTCTTTGGAAATCGTCAAGAACGGCGCCGCGCAAAAACTGTCGCCCGTATGCACGCCGACCGCATCTATGTTCTCGATGAAGCAGATTGCGATCATCTGGTTCTTCGAATCGCGCACGACCTCGACCTCGAGCTCCTCCCAGTTGAGAATCGACTCTTCGATGAGACACTGCCGGGTGAGCGAGGCGTCCAGACCCCTCGCGCATATCGTGCGCAGCTCTTCGACGTTGTAGCAGAAGCCTCCGCCCGCGCCGCCCATTGTGTACGCGGGACGCACCACCACGGGGAAGCCTATCTCCTTCTCGACGAGATTCACCGCCTCTTCGACCGTGTGCACGATGCCGCTCTTGGGCGTGTCGATGCCGAGCTTCTGCATCGTCGCCTTGAACACCTCCCTGTCTTCGCCGCGCTCGATCGCGTCCAGATTGACGCCGATCACCTTTACGCCATACTTGTCGAGAATGCCCTTCTTGGCCAGTTCCATCGAAAGATTGAGGCCCGTCTGCCCGCCGAGGTTCGGCAATATGGCATCGGGCCTTTCTTTCGCGATTATCTGCTCGAGTCTGGCTTCGTTCAGCGGCTCGATGTATGTCGCATCCGCCATTACGGGGTCGGTCATTATCGTTGCCGGATTGGAATTGACGAGAACGACCTTGTAGCCGCATGCTCTCAACGCTTTGCACGCCTGTGTGCCGGAATAGTCGAACTCGCAGGCCTGCCCGATAACAATTGGGCCGGATCCTATGATCAATACTTTATCGACATCGGGTCTTTTCATTTAAACTTCTCGCCTTTCAAGATTTTAACCGCAGTCGAGTGTATATTATACCTAAAACTCCGCGCCCATGTCAAAAGCCGCACTCCCGCAGCCGGAAATGGTAATATCTAATGGGTCAGTCTTTCGGCTCGGGGTGGGCGATGGGGACGGCGTCGAGCGGCCCGCCCTTGTTTTGGTTGGTGATGAATGCCATTGCAGTAGCTCCTCTTTATGGGTCTTATGGGACAACTGGGACGAATGGGACATCGGCGACTATCCTATTCGTCCCGGATGTCTCAGATCTCCCGTCAATCCCATTACCCCCATCCCTTCTTCCTCTTGATACTCCATGCGGCACGGGAAACCCGATCTCGTATTTCGGCGACTCTCGCCTCAAGTTCCTCGACAGTCTTCGAGTCTGCCAGTCGCGA
>ONWT01000013.1 GCA_900321575.1 uncultured Lentisphaerota bacterium
CACAATTATCATCGACGACGACAACACCGTTGTTGTTGTTGTTTTCTTTTTTTATTATTATATTATTATAGGGGGCAGAATTTGCGGATTTTTCCGCAAGATTTGCGGGTTTTTCCGCAGAATCTGCGGATTTTTCCGCAAGATTTGCGGATTTTTCCGCAGAATTTGCGGGTTCCTCCGAAAAAACGTTTTGCCGCGCCATTCCGCCCCCCTGGGAGGAACACCGTTTTACCCCTAGGACTAGCGCCCTTTTACCCCTAGGACTAGCGATGCTCTACCCCTAGGGGCGGAGAGGCTCTACTCCTAGGGGTAAACGACGCCTGCTCCCAGGGGTATCGCCCCGTAATGGAGCAATCAATGGCTTGGCTTGGCGGGAAGGACCTTTATGCGGAAGAATCCGCTAGCCTTCGTCTTCTCGCGCGGTGACGACTTCACTTTGTGATCGGCGTCCGTCGCACGTTCAAACGACGACACATCGTTCGTGAAGTCATCGCCAAGCGTATCCGTCACCTCGTAGCCGTACCACAGGCCGCGGATGGCATTGGAGATGGAGACGCTTACCGTATTCTTGTCCGGATCTGCCGTATCGTCCTCGATTTCCATCGGCTCGTCAAGAGATGTGTCCACTGCAGGCTCATCGACATTGAGAGGGTTGAGGTCCACTATCGCCTGATACTTGCCTGATTCGCCAGGGACTTTCTTGGCAACGACTGTGAATTTATCAGTAGTGAGCCCGTCTTTTATCTGTTCCGCGGTAAGTTCGGGCGTAAGCGACTCCACCCAGGCCGCCGCCTCTTCCTCGGTTGTTGCCGTGAAGACAACAGGTTCTTCGGCAATCGAGACTGTGCCAGAAGAGGTGTCAACCTCAGGATAGGAGAGCGGATCTTCCGGTATATCAGAGCCGAATGTGGCATCGCCGACAATGACCTGATCAGTCAATTCGCCGACATGCTCGTCAATGTACTGACGACGATCGGAAACCACATATATGCAGTCGTTCGCATCGCAAACGGTACCGGCAGGAAGCGTATAAACTTTTTTAGCTCCAGTATCGAGCGCCCAGCCGCTCATATCGACAACCTCATCGTTGCCGTTGGTAATGACAACCACACCATCGGCGATACCTGTTGTATCAACCGTAATGTTGTTTATCAAATCCTCGAACGGGCTTTGAGATTCGGGTATGCCCGCATTGAGGTCGGAGCCGTAGCCAATCGCCTTCGCCGTGTTGGTGACGGAGTGCGTGACATAGAGATGCTCGCGGCGAGGCACGACATAATTGTTCCAGATATCGTCGATACCCGCATCCATATCGGCAGGTCGCGTCGTCCAAACGTCAATGGCACTATCGGTGCCGTCGTTCGACCACTCTTTCTGATCGAGCGTTGCATCCGCGCGCATCAGGCCAGCCATTTTGCGCATCTTCAGCATGAATGGCGTTGCGCCTTCGGCCGTACCTGGTGCCTTCAATTCCTGGTCCATCAGCGTTCTCAGGCGGCGCAGATAGAGACGGCGGAACTTTGAAGACTGCCATACAGCCTCGAATCCGTCATTGCCATTCATTGCGCCCACATTTGAAGAATTCCTGTAGGCAACCACCTTGTTTCCACCATAGAACGGATGCGACTTGTACCAATCGTTAGTCGCCATAAGGCCGTCTCGACTGTTGCCGTAATCCTTTATGTCATTATAGTAGTACTGTCCGAACGAGAGGTTGAAGTCGTAACCGAGCGGCATCCAAGTTCCCGTGCCGCGAGCGCCCTCCTTCATGTCCGGGTTGTCATAGTAGATGCAGACGTTCGCCCATACGTCATCCATCTCCTGCGTAATGCGCGCCGAGGCGAGATAGTTTATCCATGCAGGGAGGTTGAACTTCTGGACGACGAACTTGGTGAGCGCCGCGTTGTCCTCGCTCCCGTTCTGCGCCCCATAGTCAGAAAGCGGCTTGCGCAGTTCGCTCTGGAGGACGGTGATGTTCGATTCGTCCTCGTCATCAGGAGTCTTCTTCTCGATGCTGCCGGCGGTGGTGGCGCTTCCGCTCTTCAGCGTGCCGACATTCTTCCAGCTGTAGCCGTACTTGTCGAGTCCGTAAACATCCTCGATCAGCTCGTCCGTGAAGCGCTCGGAGTTGAACGCCAACTGGTAGAACTCGCCGTTCAGATTGCAGCGCACTGGGAAGTCGAAGGGAACGAGGTTGCCCATCTTGCGCCACAGCCAGAACGCGATCATCTGACGCATGTAGCTCGGGTCTGCAAACTCGCTGATGAGCGATGTCTTGCGGATTTCCTCTATCGTCTCGCCCGTCACAACATCCGTCATCGTAAGCGGATGCGCCTTGGCGAACCTGAGCCCGTGCCCCTTCTTGGTGAACCCGGCGGAGGTGTTTCCGCGAAGGTCGATTCGAACGTAGTCGTAGTAGTTCGAGGTGGAAGAGTCGTATATCGCGATGCGAGCGCCATTCGGTAGCGTGTAGCGGCTGTCGTCCTTATCATAGTCCATCTGTGCCCTGCTAGCATCATCTACAAACATGTGCCAGGTCGGCAGCGTCGAGCTCATCTGCGTCTCTGGGTCAGGCTCCACTATGGTGCCATACCACTCGTAGCCGTCATCAGGGTTGTTGAAGCTGGGCGAAGTCCATTCCACGTCTTCGCCGTCGGTAATCAGCACCTTCCACTGAATGAGGTGCCCGGCGTTAGGCAAGTAGTTCGCAGGAATTGTCGCCGTATACTGGTCGCCCCACGCCTTCTTGTCTGTTTTCTTAGTAAGCGCCACATCGTTTGTGGTCAGCGTCGAATCGTCCAAATCCTTCCGATAGACGAGCTTTATGGACACTATCTCATCTTTTGTGCGCGGCGAGAAGGTTCCGTTCGGATTCATCACCGGATTGACGGGTAGCGTTATCGCATAATCTGCGCCAGGTTTTGCAGGCGCAACAGGGCGAGCGAATTCGTTGGCCACGTCCGTCTTCTTGAGCGAAGAAATTTCATAGAGCGGGCCGACATTAGGTCCAATGCGCTTCAGCCCGTCTGTAGACGTATTCGCCTTGCCGCGCGTCGGAGTGGGACACATCCAGCGACGAGTGCCTTCGCCTTCCGCCGCATCGCCGACGATAATCGACCATCCTTCCGGCAAGTCGCTGGGGATTACGACGGTATCTACTACATTGGTGGTGGAATCGTTCGGCATATAATAGAGACGCACATAAGGCGACTTCTTGGGATTGACCTTTTTGCCGTATACGATGATATTGCCGTATTCAGGATAGCGGACTGGTTTGACTCTGTCATCTTCGGCCACCACATTCTGGAACGCGCTTTCTTCGGGGGTGTCGCTGTTGGGATAGCGCTCGGAGGTGTAGAAGATGGTGCGGGAGTGGGGCGGCACGAGACGAGACGGCAGATTGCCGGGCTCCTCGATGTTCGTCTTCTTGCCGCGGTTGGTGCGGATGAAGCGGTAGTCGGCAAGGTCGGCCCACTTGTCGGACGTATTCTCTACCTCTACCCAGCCGGACTCAAGTCCGTTCACGTCCATTCCCTCCAATGCGCCGCGATTCTGCGCATCAGTCGGCTTCGGCATTATCTCGCTGATACGAAGGACGCAGCTATCAGCCACTTCTGGATCGATATCACCAGTTTCCCTGTAAAGGTTTAATGCGGCCAACTGGTTTTCGACATTCTGTCCAGCAAAGTCGGCAAGGACGCCCAATTGCTGCAAGGTTTGGTTTGCAGAGTCGTCTGTGCGCTCAAAAATAGCACCGCCAACTCCAAAATCAGTATGGACGGAATAAATCTTCATGCCTACAAGCGGATATGCGTTAGTGTATGCGCTGCCAAACGTAAGGCACTCAGCGGGCTTGTGCGTATTCGTCCATTTAATCCCCGGATCAGACGCTACAAGCTCTCCATCGCAATAAAGGTACCCACCTCCATTATAAACGTATGCCAAAGTCCAAACATGGAGTCCTGCGACGTCCAAAGCTTTAGAAGTTTTGGACTGGCTTGTCTTAGCCTTACCACTACCATCGTAATAGTATAGCGTGAACGTTCCGTCCCCGTTGGCATAGGCAAAAATCGGATACTCTGCAGAATTGTCGGATTCCTTAACATCCACCAACCCCATCAACGCACCCTCACCATTCTCAGGCAATTCGGCGAGAACGCTCAACACCACTGCATTGGTGGAGCCAAAATCAAGATAGTTGACAATACCAAGATCATTGATGGCAACACTGTCCAGATGCTCGTCACCGACCGTGGAGTACCCTGGTATAAGCCAAGAAACATCTTCACTGGTGGAGGACCAGAAGAGCGATTCAGGGACTTCAGACAAAGCAATATCCTTAAGCCAAAGCGCATCGTCCATTGTTGCCGGGTAGTTATCTTTATTCGCCTTTGGATTATTCATGGCATCGCGCTGGGAATAAACAAACTGCACAGTATGTTTGCCGTCTGGTATGTACACTTTTACATCATCACTCCACTCGGTGTTGCAGTGCTTGGAGGATAGCACCGCCGAATCGTCTAGCAACACTTCTATATGCGAGTAATTACTGCCCAAATCCTCTCCTAGGAAATATGACTTGTGCTTGAAGGATAGTACCTTTGGTCCCACAACCGTCGCCTTGAGCGGCGTCGTGCACTGATATGTGTAGTCGGTCTGATTGTAGCTGCGAATGAACCCATCAACATCAACATACCAAGGATACTTCTTGCTAGTCTGCCATGTCACGCCATCAAGCTCAATACCGGAGAAATCTATAGCCGAACCTTCTCTCCACTTGGCGACCTCGCCGCAAGTCTCCTTCAAGACCCGCGCGTTGTTGTTCGTCTTGTCACCGAGCGTAAAGCCAAATTCTTTGGACGCGGTCGAGAAATACCAAGAAGCGTCATTATCCCCGCCATAAGCCATGATCGTATGACGCGTAACATTGCCGTCCTTGAAGTAGTAACCGCGTCCATACTCGAACGGCGAATTGATTATGCCCTGCTCCCTTGCGTGACCGCACCCCATGTTGTGCGCATTCTCGTGAATCATCGTATGCTGCTTGCCGGTATCGACTGCGCGGATACTGCAAACGCTGAAAGCACACTCATGTTGGCTTGCCACATTGTCAGGCGAATTAAGCGGAGAGCTGTTGCCGAGCGTATTACCGGTCACATCCACAAGCAGCGTCACGGTGTCCGCACCACACATCTCGCGCGCCGCCCTCAAACTCACAGCCGGGCCTTCGCCTGCCGCAATCTGAGCAGGGGCTGTATCGATGTTGTCGTAGACTCCATCCACCTTGCAGACGCCAGCAAGGCGGTACGAATAGAACCTGTCCAGCTTGTTGGTGACAAGCACATCGTTCATCTTGCCGATCTGTACCGCCGCAAATTCTTCCAAAGTCTGGCTCTTGTTCGCCACATACGCCTGCGCACCATTGTCAAACGCAACAAGCACATCAACCACCGCTGGCGTCTCTGGCGGCTCAGGATCGTCGGACGGTGCGGCAACGCCCGATGTAGTCTGATGCGTAGGCAGATACGAAAGCTTCGCGACAATCGACATCCCATCATACGCAGCGTCGAAGTTGAGCGATGCCATTACCGCATTCTCGGAGGCGGTTGTGCTGTCAGTGCCAAGCTTGATGTCCGAAGCATACACCTTAAGCCCTGCGAGCGGATTCGGGTTGTCTGTTCCATTGCTGCCCCACTCGTTCCAATATCCACAACCGAAATCTATTTCGGTTGCAACCTGCATCTCGGTATAGAACTCGTCAGACTCAAGAATTTGATTGCCGTCAACACGGAATATCACCACACTGCCATCGAATGCAATGGTATAGAGGTGCGGCTTGGAAACATCAATGTTGCAGTTTGCCGAGTATGTATTGTACTCGCTTTCATTCGAGCGAAGCATGAATTGGCCATTGCCTATATATTCGGCTTGAAATGAGATAGGTTCTGAATCAATAATTACAAGCCCGACGATGGTTCCAGTCTTGTCTGCCGGGAACGATGCCACCATAGACACGGTTGCTCTGTCATATCGGGCCGAGTCGATTGTAGCGCACAGGATGGAACTATTGAGCATGAATCCGCCAGCAGGGGGAAGCGCGAACACGCATGGATGGCCTTGCGTCATATACTCGTACTTCACGCTGCCGCCAGAAGATGTGACGTTGGCAATCGGATTGTTGGAGAGTGCGTCAATCACCGCGAAGCCATGCACGACAAGGCCATTATAAACGCGAGTCGCAGGATCGTATGCTGTACCGCCAACTGTAATGCGATTTACATTTTTCTTGCTCCAGCGCAATTTGGCGCCACGATATGCAAGTTGGTTATCCACATACACAAATGTTCCACCATGCGTGTCGTCGTTGTATGAGTAATATGCAATCTTTATGATGTGTCGGCCAGAGGTTATTTCCACAAAGTTTGTGGCGTTGTCACTGTGATCGATTCCTGTGCCATAGTAGCAATCAAGTTTGCCGTCAACTCTTTTGACGCAACGGACAATGTCGTTGCCGACCTTCCACGAGCAGATTGTCGCTTCCTCGGCAAGCGCACCTTCCGGGATTTCCACATCAAGCGTGATGGCAATGGCCGTGGTTGAAATATCGCCTACCGCAAGCGGATTTGAACCAATGACGATGCCGCCTTCCACGCCGACCTCCGCGTCATTGGGAAAAGCAATTGCAAGGTTGGAATCGTTTGATACGAGTTTTAGTTCACTCTCTAAAGCGCCATAATCCTTAACCCAAGCCACTATGGAGTTTTCAGAAATCTCAAACTCCCACTTGAGCCCCTCAGCAAGAGCTGGTGTTGCCGTCACAGTCAGCGATTCGGCGTTGACAATCCCCTTCTCTGCCGTAACGATGGTAAACCTGTCGCCGCCTACATAGTTGCCATCACCAGTAAGCTGCAGGTTAACTCCTGCAAGATCGAGTGTGTTGGTTACGGTTAAAGACATGGTCGTGGCAATAGGCAAAGTCAATTCCGCACCTGAATCCATAGACAATGCGGGCACTTTAAGCGCGCAACCATTTTTCACGGCCAATTGCGCGCCACTAGATATTTTCCATCCAGCCCCAAACACATCGGATGACGAATAACCTACTGTAATTGTACCGTTGCTGACAATGGTCTTGCCAGAATGCTTCAGCTCTTTGTTCGCAACAATCGTTCCGCCTCCGCGCTTGATTATGCCCCAACCCGACGTATCACCTCTGTTGTCTGTCTGCGTGCCTACATTGAGCGTAAGAGCCTTCCCGCCCGAGACAATGATCTCCGAATCGGAGTCACGAATCAGAATATAGCCTCCACCATTGTTTTCAATGGATGAATCGTCTCTCACATATACGCCTGGATTGCCATCAAATCAAGGCGCTTAGCATATATCGTGCCGCCATACAAATACAGCGTCCGCTTCAAATGCTCCATGTCATTAAACCTTACCGCGCCGCCCTTCTCGACGGTAAGCGAGGTCTGGTTCATCTCGAAGCCCGTACCACCGCCCATGTTAAAGACAAGTTCGCCGCCATTGCCGACTTCGAGTTTGGTGCGCCCGATCACGCCTGCGCCTTTGTTCTTATCATTAAGTACCCCATCAAATATGACCTTACCCGCTCCTACGCGGAATACAGAGGTACTCGCATACCAACCATCATTGTTAAGCGTGCCGATCTTTTGCACCTTTCCGCTTCCTGGAGCCACCGTCAAAGTCCCACTTGGTCCAATGTTGACCATACCTGTAAATGTCCCGCTCGTCGAATCCACCGTCTGTCCAAATGGCGCGTTGAACGTCAGTACGCGTCCGGCAATGTTGGTGAATGCGACAGCGTCAAGTTTCACGGGAACATTGAATGTGACATCGCCAACAGGAGCAAATACAGCATCCGAAATGTTTATTTGTGCAGAATCGGTGCCCTTGTCGAAAGTGTATTCCGTCTCGCAAGCCTGAAAGGAAACTGACGCCGGAGATACAGCATCCCAAACCGTAACAGTTGCGGAAGAAGTATCAGTCAAATCTGGGAACACTACAGAGTCGCCATAAAAGCATTGACCGCTCCACGGCCTTATATAACTATCTGAACTCGTCCAAACACCATTGCCGTTCTCATCGCCGCGCCAGGTTATACCGTCGCGCAGGGTTATTGAGCGAACGGACAACGCAATGCCATTAGTTACGACACAAGCAGTAATCGTCTTCGGTCCATAGACAAGGTACGCATTCACTTTGGTACCGGATGCTCCATGGTCGGATTCTTTGGTAGGCGTAGTGCCATTCGTAGAACCATCGACCGTGTAATATATTTCTGAATCAGGAATTGAACTTGTCAACGTCACATCGCAAGATGTGTAGAAGTACGAACCATCCACAATATCTTTGCCGTTATCATCCAAAAAACGCACATCCCAATCATAGGCCAACACATGCTCTCTCCAATTGCTGACGGACTCATGCGTAAGCGTAAGAACCTTGCGATTGTTGTTCTTCTCTTCAGTGCCAACCGGAACGCCGTATTCTGCGGGAGTTATATCTGGTGACGAAAAATACGGAACGGGCTTGTAGTCAGTATAATCAGGGGATTGACCACTTGTATATGAATATGCCATTACCGTATAACGGCGGACATTGTTAGCATCGTAGAAATGATAGCCGCACGAATAAGGCTCGGACTGTGGACCCGCCGAACTACCAGGACTGCCATTACCTTGTTTGTCGCTATGTCCGCAACCCATATTATGCCCGGCTTCATGACTCATGGTATAGCGGTCGTAAACAGCCTTGATATCGCAAATATTCACGCCACAATTGGCACTATTGAACCCTGCAACGTCATTTGCAGCAACGTTCGAAAGACCATATCCTATGCCCGCAGTAGTTCCACTAGTCTTGTTGACAAGAAGAGTAATCGTATCAGCGCCGCACTTATCCCGCAATTGACCAAGTCTGGCAAGCTTTCCATCGCGTGTTCTAACCTTGCTAAGCAGGTCGCTGTCTATCTTCGTCCATGAATCGTCAATCTCAGTCACTCCAACTAGGCGATAGCAAAACTGATCGTCGAGTTGCGAATTTTGAAGCACCGTATTCATTTTATTTACGGCGTAATCTGCGAATTCTTCGATGGAATCGCCGCCATTATCCCAATTCGAGCCATTCTCCGCCCACTCCTTAGCCCCCTTGTCGAAAGCGACGAGGATATCGACGACGCTCTTTTGCTCTGCGAGAGGGAATTCATTGCCGGATGCGCCGAGCAGTGTGCGCGACTTTTTGGTTGATGTGGTCTTGGTTTCTTCGACGGCAGGCTGAGGGACCTCGATATCGCCGCCGCATGTGCCACACTCGCCGTCCTCCATCTGCGAATTGTCGCGCTCTGTGATTGTGGCAGTGCCGTTCTTGACGCGGACGGTGTATTGCCGGCGATTCATGAAGTCGTCGATTGAGATTCTTGCCGTATTGCCGGAAAACTTTACGATAGCCGATGCCGAGCCGCTGTCATCCTTCGCGATAAAGCTCTGTCCTGCGATACCGGCTGGTGGCTTGGCGACGATCGCAAGTGTCATTTCGACGTCGTCGAAGAGTTTGAGGCGAAACGAATCGCCGACAGCGACGGAAACAGGCAACCCTATTTCGCTCGCAGGCACTTCGCGGGTACGGACTATTTCGCCGGCGAACAACGTGCCGGCCGACAAAATCACTGCGAGTAAAAGGCGAAAATATTTCATGGCGTACCCTCCTCAGCTTGAAAGTTCTTCCAGTTCGGTCGCGGCGGCTTCCCAGTCTGCAGTATAGCGGTCTATCTCAAACTGTATGGTGCGGACCTTGCGGTTGAGTTCCGCAAAATCTGTCGCAGGCGTCGGATTGAACAGTTCGGCAGACGCCTCATCCAAAGACTTCTGAAGTTCGTCCAACTTCTTCTCGGCGTGGGCGACGCGCTGTTTCAGCTCCTTGACGCGCGGCGCAATCTTCGCCCGCTCGTCGGCGCGCTGCTTGCGGAGCTCTTTCGCGGTCGGCGCCTTCACGGCATCGGCACGGCCCGACTCCGCGCCGCGATTCGCAGGCGCTTCTGCCTTGCGGGCTTGGGCGGCGACGTCAAGCTCGGCCTTCTTTTCGCGGTAGTAGTCGTATCCGCCTGGAAACTGGCGTATGCCCTCGTGAGTAATCTCGATTACGCTTGTCGCCACGGCGCGGACGAAATCGATATCGTGCGAAACCAGTAGTATCGTGCCCGAATATTTCTGCAACGCTTCCTGGAGCAGGCGGCGTCCGTCGAGATCGAGGTGGGTCGTGGGTTCGTCGAGCAGCAGAAAATTCGGCGCGGCGAGGAAAAGGCGCAAAAAGGCAAGGCGTATCTTTTCGCCGCCCGAGAGAACCCCAGCCGGCTTTTCCACGTCGTTCTCGTCGAAGCCAAACGCTCCGAGCTGATTGCGGAAGTTCTTCTCGGGTCCGCCGCCATGCTCGTCCCACACGTTCTTCGCGTTCCGATAAACGCTGACATCTGGGGGAATCGTCTCGGCGAACTCCTGCGAAAGGTAGCCAGGCACGACGTTGTGGCCGAGCACTGCCTTGCCAGAGGTAGGCTTTCTGGTGCCGGCGATAATGCGCATCAGCGTCGTCTTGCCGAGGCCGTTATAGCCGATCAGCGCCACCTTGTCGCCGCGAGCAATGTTGAAGGTTATGCCGTTCAGAACCTTGCGGACACCGTCATACGAGAATTCGAGGTCTTCGCAGCGAAACATCTCGATTCCGCTGGGCGGCGGCTCGGCGAGGCGAAGGCGGCCGGATTGCGTATAGCGCTTCGGCAGCACGATACGCTCTTCGTCGATCTTGTCGATGAGCTTCTGCCTGGACTGCGCCTGCGCCGCCTTGGTCGCCTGCGCGCGAAAGCGGTCCACAAAACGCTGAAGCTGTTCGCGGTGGTGGTCCTGGTTCTCCTTTGCGGCCTTGAGGTGCTCGTAGCGAACCTCGCGTTCGCGCAGATACCAGTCGAGTCCGCCCTCGTAGCGCGTAGCCGTGCCTGCATCGACCTCCACGATTATGGACGTAAGGGTGCGCAAAAGATAGCGGTCGTGGGAAATCAGCATCAGCGTGCCGTCGTAGGCCTTCAGAAACTTCTGCAGCCAGTCCACCGCGGGAAGATCGAGATAGTTTGACGGCTCGTCTAGCAGCAGCAGATCGGGCTTTGACGCCAATACGCGCGACAGTTCCGCGCGCATCCGCCAGCCGCCCGAGAAGGACTTGAAGGGCTTGCCGAATTCGTCCGTCGCAAAGCCAAGCCCCCCAAGGGCGATCTTTACGCGCGTCTCGATGTCGTAGCCGCCAAGATGCTCGAACTTCGTCTGCAACTCGCCGTAGCGCGCCAGCTTCGCGGGATCGTCGAGACCGGCTTCGAGCGACTGCATTTCGGCCTCTATTTCGGAGAGACCGGGAACGCCGCGCATAGAGTATTCGAGCAGCGTCTCGCCCTCGTTGTCCGGCTCGGGATTTTGGCGCGTCCAGCCGATTCGCGGGCTGTTCTCGACAATCAGCTCGCCGGTATCGGTGGCCATCTCGCCGAGCACTATCTTGAAGAGGGTGGACTTGCCGCTGCCGTTCGGCCCGACGACGCCGACACGGTCGCCCTTGTTCACGCGAAACGTGACGTTCGAGAGCACGTCCTGATGTCCGTAATGGACGCTTATGTTCCTGAAATCCAGCATATCAATCGCGGCGCGAGCGGAAGAAACTTTTCAGCACGGCGACGCATTCCTCCTCCATTACGCCGCTCACGAGTTCGGGATGGTGGTTTATTCCCGGATGGCGGAATATGTCGAACACGGTGGAGCCGCCGCGTTTGGGGTCGCTCGCGCCCCACACAACGGCATCAAGCCGCCCAAGGACAATCGCCCCCGCGCACATCGGGCAAGGCTCCTTCGTGACGTAAAGCCTGCACCCCGAAAGCCGCCAATTCCCCTTCGCCGCGAAGGCCTGAGAGAGGGCCAGCATTTCGGCGTGGGCAGTAGCGTCGGTAAGCCCTTCGGTCTGGTTGTGTGCGCGCCCGAGAATGCGGCACTCGGCCGGCATGGAAATTTCGCCTTCAGGAATCTCGACTATCACGCATCCTGTCGGAACCTCTCCGTCGGAAGCCGCTTTTTCTGCTTCCCGCAAGGCCATCGCCATGAAATGCAGATCCAGAGACTCCTGCGTCATATCAGTATATCTTTTCGTATTCGCCCTTCTCGACGCGCTTGAGCGTATGGAAGCCCGCGCGTTTGGCGCGATAGTGGAGGTCTGTCTTGGAATGGGTCAACCCAGGCGCGCAAATCACGCGAAACACCTTCGCGCGGCAATACGGGCAATGATCAAGCCGAGGCTCGCTCAGCGACTGGGGAATCTCAAAACCCTTGCGGCACTTATCGCAGCCTTTTTCCGGCTCCTTTGCCTCATAGACATATATCGGCATCGTCAAACCTCCACTTTGGCGAGATGGCGAAGAGCGTCCGCATACGAATCGAAGCCGCGCCCCTTGAAGACGGCTTCGGCGGCGAGGGAGACATAGGAGCGGCTGCGGAACTCTTCGCGAGCAGATGGATCGGACAGGTGAACTTCGACAGTCCGCAGGGCAACGGCCTTGAGCGCGTCGAGAATCGCCACCGAAGTGTGGGTATAGGCCGCGGCGTTGATGACTATCGCGTCGAACTCGCCAAGGGCGGACTGTATCCACGAGACAAGCTCGCCTTCGCAGTTGGACTGTCTCACGCAGACATCGACGCCGAGCGCGCCGGCTTCGCGCTGTATGAAACCGACGAGGTCGGAATACGTGCGCTTGCCGTATATCGCCGGTTCACGCACGCCGAGCATGTTCAGGTTGGGCCCATTGAGAACAAGTATCTTCATGGCTTCAAGAATCCACGTCAAACCTGTAGCAGCGGCCGCCATTGCCCGCGGCGGCAAGCACGGCCTCTATCTTGGCCTTTGCTGCCTTGGATTTGGCGACGGCGAACAAAAAGCCGCCTCCGCCCGCACCGGCCAGCGAAACCGCGTCGGTCCACGGCGTTATTCTGGCGATGATGCTTTCGACCTGGGGATTCGTGCTGCCCGGATCGAGTGCCTTCTTGTTCATCCAGTACGAATTGAGCGCCACCGAAAAACCTCTCCAGTCGCCGCGGCAGAGGGCGCGATAGCTCGCAACGGCATCGCGCTTCAAGGCGGCGACGATGGCGTGGGCGATTCCGTGGGGGTTCGTCGCGTAAAAAGCGAGAACGCCGCGCAGCACGTTTCTGGCCATGCGCTTCTGTCCCGTGAAATACAGGACGCCGCGATCTTTGAGGAAGCGCGCAAACTCCTTCTCCGCCTTTTGTGGGAGCCGCTTTACGGAAAACTTCTGGTCGCGGCCTTTGCGCGTCTCGATGAGCTTTACGCCCGGATACAGCGCGCCGAGCTGATCTTGCCATCCGCCGCCAGTGCACATTTCCTGCTCCAGGCGCAGAGTTATCCTGGCGACCGTATCAGGATCGTGCGGCTTGCCGGCCGCCTTGAGCAGCGCTTCGACGAGCGCCGCCCCGAGTATCGAACTCGTGCCCATTCCGCTGCCCTTGGGGACGTCGGCGAAAATGCGTATCGAAAGTCCCGTAGGCGCGAAACGGTAGCCGGTGACGGCGAGCGCACTCTTCACGAGGGCGCACCAGTCGTGGGGATCTTTCTCGCCGTAGATGTCGGACATCTTCGACAGCACTCCGCGCTCGCCAAGATCGACGCTCTCGACCACGACCTCCTTGGCGGGTATGCGCGAGACTTCGGCGACCACAGGTCTGCACCCGTCGAGCCTGACCGCGACATTCAGCACCGCGCCGCCGTTGTCGTAGCATATCGGCGGAGTGTCACTCCAGCCTCCGGCGAGATCTATTCGCAAGGGACGCTCCACGCGAATCGGCTTCGACATGGCGGCCTCCTTGCGGAGGGACAGAAGGCGGGCATGGTTGACGCGCTTCATCTTCGCGCCAAGGTCGTGCTTCTCCCAGAGTCCGTCGGTCTTGAAGTTGTCGTCGAGCATATAGTGCAGGTCATACCACTCGTCCTTGCCGAGCGGCAGACACGTGAGGCACTCGTTGCGCCCGAGAGAAATCGACTTGAACCGCCCGAAGGGGACGTTCGTGACTATATTGCCGCCCGAAAGCTTGAGGTCGCTGCAGTTGACGGAGTCCACATAAGTGCGGCCGTCGCCAAGCTGCGCAAGAAGTTCGCGCGAAGAACCGATATGGAAGAATTCGCACTTGCGCATTACATTCACATTGAACGGCGCGAAACCCTCAAGCAGCATCTTCGGGAATTCCTCGTAGATGTCGCCCGCGACGGGAAGCGCTTTCATCTTTTCGGCGGTCGGCCAGTCGATGAACATTATGCCCGTGTCGATGAGATGGCGCCCCTTCTCGACCTTTGGCTTCTGCAAAAAGCCGGTGACAGTCTTGCACCCGTAGGGCCTGCCGCCTTTCGCAGCAATGTACACGCCGTGGCGTTGCGCCTGGAAAGGTCCGTCAGGATAGGCGACTCCCGTCACGCCAGGGCGCGAAAGGTCGGCCGACGCATAGTCGAACGTCAGCAGCACATCGCCGGAGCAGACCAGCAGACCGCCATGATCGGGCAGCGGAAGGCGCTCCATGGTTTCGACTATATGCGCGAACATGCTGCGCCCGTCGGCCATTGGCACGAACGCCTTGCCCATGGCGGCATAGCCGGGCGTGCGCCTCGCATCTCCTCCGGAATGGCAGACGAGAACGTTGCCGCCGCTCGGTATGCGGCGAAGTGCGTTCACGGTGGCGCCGAGCGACCCTACCCGCTTGCCCCCCGGATCGGCTATCACCACTACCCTTTTGTCGTCGCGGGTCATGGCGCGATAGCCCTTGGCCTGGGCTTCGTTGGCGGCTGTGATTACGATCTTGTCAAACATAGGCGCTTCCTGCATTCAGAGATCGAGAATTTATATCAGAACGTTGTCTATGAGGCGCGTTTTGCCGTCGTAGACCGCGACGAGCACGCATGTGCCCGACGAAAGGGTCTTGACCGGCTCCAAAGTCGATGCGTCGACACACTCGACATAGTCCACTTTGAGACCGGCGGCTTTGAGCGCTTCGGAGACTTTGGCGGACATTTTGCCGGCGTCCAAAGGCTTGCCCGCTTTGACCGCCTTCTTGGCGTCGGTCTGAAGCTCCTTGAGCGAGCGGGATATCGCGAGCGCGGCGCCTTTTTCTGCGGACGACAGATATGTGTTGCGCGAAGAACGCGCAAGCCCGCTGGCTTCGCGAACTATCGGTGCGAGCACTACGTCAAGGTCGAAATTGAGGTCACGGACCATCCTCTTTATGATTTGCGCCTGCTGATAGTCCTTCTGCCCAAAGACGGCAAAGTCCGGATGTGTCAGGTTGAACAGCTTCGCCACGACGGTGCACACTCCACGAAAATGTCCGGGCCGCCTCGCGCCGCAAAGGCCCTTCGAGAGGTCCTCTTCGTTGACATAAACGGAATGGCGGTCAAGATACATGTTTTCGGGCGTCGGGAAGAACACGGCAGTAGCTCCGGCCGCCTTGCATTTCGCTAGGTCCGCCTTCTCGTCGCGAGGATACTTCGCGTAGTCCTCGTTGGGTCCGAACTGGACGGGATTGACGAATACGCTGACGACGATTTCGTCGGCTTTGCGGCGCTTCGCCGCCGTTATCAGGCTTATGTGGCCTTCATGCAAATAGCCCATCGTCGGCACAAGAGCGATCTTCGCCCCGGCGGCCTTGCGCGCGCGGCACCACTTCTGCAGTTTCTTCGGTTCACGGAATATATTCATTTCCTCAATCCTTTCAAAAGAGCTATTTCCTCCTTGTAGCCCTGCAAATCGCATGGCGTTTCGAGATAGAACGGCTTGTCTTTCAACTTGGGATGGTTGACGATACGCGCAAATGCATCAAGGCCGATTTTGCCTTTGCCGATCTTCTCGTGGCGATCTTTGCGGGCGCCAAGGACATTCATCGAATCGTTGGTGTGTATGGCGAACAGCCTGTCCAGGCCGATGATGCGGTCGAACTCGTCGAGAACGCCGTCAAGGTCGCCAACTATGTCGTATCCTCCATCCCAGACATGGCACGTATCGAGGCAGACTCCCAACGGCAGGGAGGTTCGATCCATTATGGCGCGCAATTCCTCGAAATTGCGCCCGATTTCGCTACCCTTGCCGGCCATGGTCTCCAGAAGAACTTTGGTCGAAGGAACCTTACCGAAGCCGTCAAAGATGCGCAAAAGCATGGAAGATATCAACTCTATGCCCTTTTCGCCGCCTTGACCGACATGCGAACCAGGATGAAAGTTGTACATCGCGCCGGGGGTCAATTCAAGCCGCTCAAGATCGTCCTTCATCGTCATCTCGGCAAAGTCCCTCACGCGGGGATTGTCGCCGGCCGCATTGAGCGTATACGGCGCATGGGCCAATATCGGGCCTATACCGTTGTTTGCGGCATATTCGAGAAAGGCCGCGACATCGGCCTTGTCTATCTGTTTCGCAGCTCCGCCTCGAGGGTTGCGCGTAAAGAACTGGAAGACGTTCGCCCCAATCGAAACAGCGGTCTGCGCCATCGCAAGATAACCGCCCGAAGAAGAAAGATGACAACCTATTTTCATGGCGAACCTCCACGCTAGCGCACAATCCGCGCCATAAGAACCTTCACGACCTTGTCGGGCACGACAAACACGGAACCGGAAGAACCGATCGTAACGTAACGGCCGCCCTTCGCCTTGCCGCCGATAAGAATATTGCGCCGCACGGAATTCTCCTGCACACGATCCACCGCGACGGTATACTCGGGGAATTCGAGACCGAACCCGGCCAGATCGGAATCGCTCGCCTTAAGAGCCACGACTCTGGTCGCGACGAGAGGATTCAGCACCGCCGCGACAGCGTTTACGGAATCGATATCGGGGACGCCGCCCGCCTCGGACGACTCCACATTCCACGTGCGCCTTGAAGCGTCGTAGACGACGGCGACCGGCTTCGCGCCCCGTCCGGAAACGACAAGCCGGCGAATGTCGAAAGGCTCTATGCGGACAATCTCCTTCGAACGGAAAGCCTCGACCCCGCCATCAGGCAAGGCGATTTCGCGAGAAATTGTCGCTGCAGGCGCATTCGTCGCGAGAGCGACCGACACACCCGATTCGGAGGCGTCCGCAATGCTCAACGCCAGCATTCTTGAAACAAACTTCTCCACGGCCGCCGAATCGGCAGGCGCCGACAATGGAGAATCCATCCGCCACGAACCGTCGCCACCCTTGGCCAAAACGCAGACCTTGTCGCCGTCCGCTATCGAAACAGCCGCCACATTCGACGCTTCGAGCGGGAAAAGCCGCATATCCACCAAGTCCGTCGCGCCACGAATGGCGGAATCCTTGAGCTCGGCGCTCACGGTTACGATAACGCTGCCATTGTGGGCAACGGCGTAAACCTGGCCGTCATCCGCATCGTTGCCGAACGAAACTTGGCGATCGACGCCGTCCACTCCCTTGAAAGTAAGCGTTACGGCGCTATCGGGGTCCAGACCATAGCCTGCGAGCAAGGACGCCGAAGCGAACTCCGTTTCATTGGAGGCGCCGACCGGCCAGACGAATTTCTTGGCCTTGGCCTCAAGTATCGCCGCCATGAAATTTCTGACCTTTGCCGACGAAGCCGCCATCTTGTCCGGATCGGACATATGCCACTTGGCGCCGTCCCGCATGAAGCGCACGAACGAACCGGCCTCGCGCTTTATGTCGAAGGCGCCTACTTCATTCACGCCGACGTCAAACAGAGCATGGCTTCTGAACTCGCTCGCGGGCCTGTCCGCCGCCGCAAGCACGTTGGTCTTTACGACAAACACCGTCGAGTCGCCCGCGATCGAGGCGAAAACGCCGTCTCCGGCGGGGATGCTGTCGCCGAAGGCGATTTTCTCCCCTCCCGAAGGGCCCAGAATCTCAAGCTCCACACGCGGAGTGTCGAGCCCGAAATCGCCGTGGCTGCGGTCGATCTTGCGAAGGTCTGACGCTGTCATCGAATCCATAACAGGGACAAACGCCAATGCGTCCAACAGACCAAGCACCGCATGGATGTCTGCACTCGCGCGGAACGGCGCGACGAGCCGCCATTCTCCGGAAGCCTTCGAGAGAACGACGGTCTGCTCGCCGAGACGCTTGATCGTGATCGCGTTCGCCTCGTCAGCCGAGGTCGATATCGAAGTCCTGGCGACCATTTGCGTAAAGGCGGCGCCGCGCATATCGAGAAACAAATGGCACGCCAAGGCGAAGACTATGGCAAACACCAACCAGCACAGTTCGCGATAGTTTCTCATGTGCGCCTCCTGCGAAGCTGTATGTTGGCCAGCATGAGCAGAACGACTGCCGCAGGCACGAAAACAACGGCCGTCTGCACGAACGCGATTCTTGCCTTGCGGTCCATGCCGGTCACAAGCCTGTCGCCGTCATCTCCCCCGGAGGTGAGCGCGCCAGTGCCGACAAGATGCGCGACGCAATTGAGGAAGAAGTCCCTGTTCGCATTGCCGCGCGACTCCAGCTGCCCGTTCATCGCGAAAAGGCTGTCTCCGATCACGGCAATCCGCGTCGGGCGTATGGCGAGGTCTTGTCCGGCCACGTTGCCGCGCTCGACAACCGCCGCGAGACACTTGCCGCCTGCGCGGACAAGCTCGTAAAACTCGCCCGCCTCCGAACTCGCGGCCAACGCCGCAGAAGGTTCGAGCGAAAGAGGCCTCTCCATTACGACCTGTGTCTCGGCGAGAGGAGACGTTATGGCGTGCCCGCCGACAACCGGCGCCAATATGTCGCTGCCGGACAGGGTCTTCGCCCCGACAGGCTGCTCCTTCGAAAGCCTCACGCCCCATGCGGACAATGTCGACGCGAACGCATCTTCGCGGTATTTCCCGGCCAGAACCAGAATTCTGCCGCCGCGCTTCAGGTAAGAGTCCAGAGTATCCGATTCGGACAGCGAAAAGGCCTCCTTCGCGCCGGCCACGATAACCAGGGCGCAGTCGTCGGGAACCTGCTTGCCGTACGAAAGCTCCAGAGGGACGTTCTTGAAACCGTCGCGAGACAGTTCGCGCGCAATATCGCTCATGCCAAACGCGCCGTAATCCGAGAACGAGGCTTCTCCATGGCCGACAGTCCAGTAAACCATGTTTCTGTGCTGCGGCATCGTCAAAGTAAGTATCGCAGAAGAGAACAGCCTCTCGTTGAAACCTGACGAAAGCGGCACCACAAGCCTGCGGCGGCCGCGCTCGAAGATGACCGCGTCGCCGTTGACGCCAGAGCCGACAAGCCGCTTTGACGGGCCGAGATCCCAGCGGGGATCGACATATCGGAGTTCGATGTCGGCGCCCCCGTGCGCAATCGACTCCCTGCGCAGCGTGCGGAGCATATGCCCTATCTGACGGAATCTAGTATCGCTTCTCGGCAGGAAAGTCGTCACCGTTATCTCGCCGCTCGACTCGGCAAGTATTCCAAGCGTACGCTTCGAGACCGTAGTGCGCGACCCGGAAGACATGAACTCGACGACCCCGCCGATACGCGTGAAGAGCGTCACCGATAGCCACGACAGCACCAATGCCAAAACGACCAAGAGCGCCGCAAGCCAGCGCGATTTTGCGGCGCCGCGCCCGACAAGCCGCAGAGATTCGACGCATTTCGCGCAGATGAACAGCACCGCCATGGCGAGCGCGACATATGAGACGGCCACGCCAAGCGCAAACACGCCCTGCGACATGTCGAGCACATGCGCGTCCAAAGGCATTTCGCCGCAGATTTCGCGTCCTTGCGGCGCCCAAGCTATCAGCGCCGCCCAAAAGCCTCTCGGCAGGCCGCAAGTCAGCACCGCCGAGACGCACGCAGCGGCCGCGGCATGGCGGAACAACGCGCTGGCCGCCACGGACACGGCGCTCCAGAGCAGATTTTGCAAGAACAGCGCGATAAAGGCGGGCACAAACGAAGCGGCACGCACTTGCGCAAGAGATTGCGGCGCGACATGGCGAAGAACGGCCACACACACAACAAGCGACGCCACAACGGCCGCCATGCCCGAAAACGCCACGCCGAGAAACTTTCCCGCCACGAGATCGCGCTCTTTCACCGGCGCCGAAAGCAGAAAGTCTATGCGTCCCGAAAGCCGTTCGTCGCTCCAGACATCCATCGCCAGCACCGCGACCAGAATCGGCAATACGGGCGCGACGCTCGACGCCCACACCGCGGCAAGCGTTATCACGCCGCCTTCGGAAGCTTCAAGCCCCAGCGCGAAAAGAAGCGCGGAAGCCGAAAGGAATACGCCCAGAGAAAGAACGGACGAGAACAGATTTCTCGTGCGCCCGACCGTGCGCATGAACGTCACCCTGACAGGACTCATTCCGCCTCCCCCTTGATCGCGGCGGCCACACGATCCCTAAGAGCCGAAGGCGTCACGCCCGAAGCGCCTATCGTCGCCGAAATGACGCCGTCGCGAAGCACCAGAAAGCGCGTCGTCCATTTGGACAGATCTTCAATCTCGTGGCCGGTGACGATGACGCTTGAGAACGCCGCCGCCTCCGAAAGCATTTCGCCGGCCGTGTCGCGCATCTCCGTATCGAGCCCGGCCAGAAAATCGTCCAGCAGAAGAACTTTGGGGCGCAGCAGCAGAGCGTCGGCCAAAGCGACCCGCTTCTTTATCCCGGCGGAGAGCCACCTTATGGGTCTGCGCATCAGATCGGCTATTCTGCACATTTCGGAAGCTTCCCCGACACGCCTTCTTATGCGCTTGAACGGCTCCCCCTTGAGACGCGCACGGTAGATGAGATATTCCTTCACCGTCATATCGTCGTAAAGCGAGACGTTCTCCGGCAAATACCCCAGCTGCCTGCGGTATTCGACCGGATGGGCGAACGCATTGCGCCCGTCGGAAAGGACAAGCCCCGAATCAGGCACGGCGAGCGTCGCCAGAATGCGCAAAAGCGTCGTCTTGCCCGCGCCGTTCGCGCCCACTACGCTGACCGTCTCGCCCGGAGAGACGACAAACGAAACATTGCGCAGGACGGGTTCTTTCCTGTAGGTAAAGGCTATGTTGCGGATGTCTAGCATGGGGCGCAGGCCTAGTCCCTGTTGCCGAGGAAGTACACATAGGCGGGATTCGCCGAGACATCCTCGTATTTATAGCCGATACGGTCCAGCGCGTCGGCGAAATCCTTGCGCTCGCCGAGCGGCACCTGAAAGCCGGCCAGCACCTTGCCGTGATCGGCGCCATGGTTGCGGTAGTGGAACAGCGAAATGTTCCATCTCTGCGAAATGACGGACAGGAAGTCCATCAACGCGCCAGGTCGCTCGGGGAATTCGAACGAAAGCACTATCTCGTCATGGACTCCGCGGCAGTGGCCGCCGACCATATGGCGCACATGCTCCTTCGCGAGCGCATCGTCCGAAAGGTCGACAGTCGGCAGACCCGCCTTTTCGAAATGCGCGGCGAGGGCCTTGCTCTCGTCCAGCCCGTTGACCTTGAGCCCCACAAAGATGTGCGCGTGGTCGGGGTCGCTCATCCTGTAGTTGAACTCCGTCACGGCGCGCTTGCCGATTTTCGAGATAAACGTCTTGAAGCTGCCGCATTTTTCGGGAATCTTGACCTCGAATATAGCTTCGCGGCGCTCGCCTATCTCGGTTTCTTCCGAAACGAAGCGGATTCTGTCGAAATTCATGTTCGCGCCTGAAAGCACGCACGCGTAGGTTTCACCCTTCCTGGCCACCTTCTTCGCCGCGGCCAGGGCGAGCGCCCCCGCAGGCTCGCAGATCGCACGTGTCGCCTCGAACACATCCTTTATGGCGGCGCACGTCTCGGCCGTGGAAACCCGCACGATTCCGTCCAGATGCCTGCGGCAGAGCCTGAATGTCTCTTCGCCCGGCTTCTTGACGCAGACGCCGTCCGCAAACAGTCCCGGATTCTCCACGGTAACGCGCTTTCCGGCCTTTATCGAGCGGTACATGCAGTCGGAGTCTTCCGGCTCGACGCCATAGACCTTGACTTCGGGTCTGACGCTCTTGACATATACGGCGACTCCGGCCGCGAGACCGCCGCCGCCTACAGGAACGAACACCGCAGTGAGATCGCGCCCCGCCTGCTCGAGAATCTCTTTGCCGACAGTGCCCTGCCCGGCAATCACGTCTGGATCGTCGTAAGGCGGAATGAACGTGAGATTCTTCTCCTTCACGAGCCTGGCCGCCTCGACCGCCGCGTCGGAGTAGCCGTCGCCGTAAAGCACGACCCCCGCTCCGTACGATTTGACGGCGTTGATCTTTATCTCGGGCGTCGTGACGGGCATGACGATCGTAGCCTTGACGCCGAGCTTCTTCGCCGCCAGCGCCACGCCTTGCGCATGGTTGCCGGCCGAAGCCGCCAATACGCCCGCGTCGAGCGCCTCGCGGGGGAGGCGGCTCATCTTGTTGTACGCGCCGCGCAGTTTGAAGCTGTGCACGCTCTGGAGGTCTTCGCGCTTCAGCAGAAAGCGGCACCCGTATTTCTTCGAAAGCGCGACAGCCTCGTCAAGCGGCGTCTCTATGGCCACATCATACACTGTGGCGTTGAGTATTTTGGAGAGATAGTTCATTTTCATACCGATCGGCGCCAAGAACGGTCATTCCTCTTCCTGGACTTCGCCCAGATCGATGTCCGGGAACATGTCCTGAGCGGTCTTACGGTAGTCGGGGAAAGCCTCCACGACTTTTTTGACGATGGCTTCGCCGCGCGTCACGGCGCTGTTGTCGTCGGCGCAGATGATGCGCATCGTAAGCGCCGCGCCGCTCATCGCCTCGGCCCATTCGCGCAGGTTGAGACGCGGCTTTCCGTTCTTGCGGCCGTCTTCCACAAACGTAAGAATGAGTTCGTTGAGGTTGCCGTGGTAGCCCTGGTAGAATTTGACGAAGGTTATCTTCGTGGGCGTGTTGCCGTCGCCGAACACGATATCGCTCTCCGTCGCGTTCTTCACGGCGCGGCCCTTGAGCTTGGACTTTTTGAAGGTGTAGCCGGCCAGATTGCGGCGGAATATCTCATGCGCAGCCTTCATGGCGTTGACCTTCTTGATCTCCACATCGGCCGCGAAGCCGCCTTCCGCCGTCTTGAATTCGGCCTTCATCGTCTCAAGCTGCCTCAAGGCGTTCTTCCAGTCCAATTGGCGGAAGCTCCCCCTCTCGGCTATTTCGCCGAACTTGGCCTTCGCCTCGGCGACTTCTTCTTCGACGAGCTTGTTTCTGGCGGCCGACTGCTCTTCCTGGCGCTTCTTGTCGGCCTCTTCCTCGGCAGCCTTGGCCGCTGCGCGTTCGGATTCGCGCTTTTCGATCTTGAGCCTGTTCGCGGCCTGCTCGACGATCTTCTTGCCGCGGTCCCTCACGTAACCGGCGCCCTTGCGGATGTTCTCGATGTCCTTCGACGCCTTGATGTCGTTGTACATGGCCGCGGCATCCTGCGAAATCTTGGAGAGCGCCTTCATGGACGCCTCGTCCGTGCCTTTTATCTCGGCCGCCGACTCGCAAAGCGCCAAAACCTTCGCGACCCCTGTGCGCACGCGTATCGCACCGGCCTTGCAGGAATAGAAGCGCTCCCAGAGTCCGTTGACGTCTATCAGCACCTGCGGAGTGTTCGCCTGCTGGGTCCCCTCCTGGGCGGGAGCTTCCGCCGTGGCCGCCGCAGGCGCCGCATTGGTGTCGGCAGGCTGTGCGGCAGGCTCTGCCGGCGCGGCGTCGGGATTCTGCGACGCGGCGATCGCGTCGGTAAGTTCCTTCGTCGGAGCGGGCTTCATCGCGCCTGCGTAGTCGGGCAAAAGAGCCGTCAGCTCGGACGTAGCCTTGTTGCAGTTCTCTTCGGCCGTGGCGACTAGGCTGTCCACATCGTCTGCAAATTTCGCGGCGACGGTCGCGGTTTCGGTTATTGCGCTTCTGGCCTTCGCGATGCCGGACGAAATCTGCGCCTGACGTTCGCGCTCGCGGGCGTTTTTGTCTGCGACCTGATACCAGACGAGACCGCCGACCACGAGGCCGATGAGCGCAATCGCGCCGCCGACGGCGCCAATCACCTTGAGGCCGAGATTGCCGCCCTCTTCCTCCTCTTCCCCGTCTGCTGGCTTGACCTCTTCCGCGCCGGGCGACGCTTCGCTGCCCTCCGCCGCGGCGTCATCGCCGGCTCCGGAGGCCGCCGCAGGCTTCGAAAGCGCGCCGCCCTTCTTGAGCGTGGTCATGCGGCGCCCCCTGACCGTCATCTTGCGCGTCGCGCCCGTCGCAGGCTTCTTCGCCGCCAGATCTTCGGGTCGGTTCATCGTGCGGGTCGTCTCCAGACCCGTCGTCATCACCTTCTTGAACTCTTCTATCAGCGCCTCGAAGCTGGGGAAGCGGTCTTCTTTCTTGAAAGCCAGCATCTTCGTGACGAGAGCGTCGATCTGGGGCGAAAGCTCGGGCCTGAGCGAGCTCGGCTTTGGCGGCGGATTCGAAAAGCGCGCCTTGACGACGGCCGTCACATCGTCGCCGTCGAACGGCGGCTTGCCCGTAAGCGCGTGGAAGAGCGTCCCGCCGAGGCTGTACATGTCGGCGCGGTAGTCAACCTCTTCAAGCTTGACCTTCTCGGGCGAAATGTAGTAGGGCGTGCCCCATATTTCTTTCGTGTCCTTCTGCATACCCGCGAGGCCGAAATCGACGAGCTTCGCGTTGCCGTTGGCGTCCAAAAGAATGTTTTCGGGCTTCACGTCGCCGTGCACATAACCCTGATCGCTTGCGCACTGCAGCGCCTGCGCCACCTGCTGGCAAATCTTCATCACGCGCGGGACATCCGTCTTGCCGGGGCCGGAGTGCTTCATCAGCGAATCGAGCGAACCGCCCGCGACGAGCTCCATCGCGATATACGGCATGCCGTCGCAAAGGCCATACGAATATATCTGGGCGATGTTGGGATGGATGAGTTTGGCGGCAGCCTGGGCCTCTTTCTTGAACTTCTCGACGAACTCAGGGTCAGCGCCGTATTCCTTGAGCATCACCTTGACGGCGACCGGCCGGTCAAGCATTTTGTCGCGCCCCATGTAGACGCCGCCCATTCCGCCGGCACCGAGCTCGCGCTCAAGCAGAAAATTGCCGTTTTCCCCGAATACCCCGGGAGTCGCTATCAGCTGTTCGCTCATCTTATTGTCCTCCATCCGTTAAATGGCCAAAAAACAAAACTGCCCACGCCGCGCAGATTTTCGCTCGGCACGGGCCCCCAATATCTGCTGTCGTTCGAATTGGCGAAGTTGTCGCCGCATGCAAAATATTCCCCGGCCCCCATGGTGACTTCGCCGGGCCGGCCCGCCACGGGATGCTCCAGGACGTAAGTCTCGCCGGGACGCGCCTTCATGCGCTTTATGTAGTGGGTGCCCTGCGGCAGCCCCGCTATGCCGGTCGTGGAGAAAATCATCACCTCTCCGTCGCGCGGCCGCCTGAAATTCCACACCCACCTGTTCACGAATATGAAATCGCCCGTGGTCACGGACCCCTTCCAGACCGTTTCGCCCTCGCGGTAGTAGCGCCCCGCGATTTCGCCTATCGCGTCAGTCGGCACCTTGAAGGTCTTGCGGCTAAGCCCGACCGCGACATCAGCGAAACCGTCGCCGCGGTTTCTGAAGCGGGCCATCCCGGCGGACTCTGCCTTGTGCTCGACATAGCTCTCGCCGCTCCACGCCCATTTGAGGAGGGACAGCGGAAAAGCATCCCACGCGCCTTTCACGGCCGAAGCGTCGGAATGGTAGCCCCAGAGAGTAGGCTGCATCGACCCTGTAGGAATATTGAAAGGCTCGTAGAAATATGCACGAAAGGCCATTGCGACAGAAATCGCAACGACCAGCGTATCAAGCCATTCTTTGCAGTAGTCTCGCCAGCTTCGCATCTCAGGTTCTGTAGTTCGGGGCTTCCTTCGTTATGGTTATGTCGTGCGGACGCGCCTCTCTGAGGCCAGCCGCCGTGACGCGGTAGAACTTGCCCTTCTTCTTGAGCTCTTCGATCGTGCGCGCCCCGCAATAGCCGAGAGACGCTCGAAGGCCGCCGCAGAACTGGGTCATTATCGACTTCACGCGCCCCGAATAAGGCACCATGCCTTCGATACCCTGCGGAACGAGGCTATCCTCCTCCTCGTTGTCCTGGAAATACCGCGCACGGCTGCCCTTGCCGTTCTTGAGCGCCGCCATCGACCCCATGCCGCGATAGACGACATACTGCCGCCCGTTTGAGTAGATCTTTTCGCCGGGGCTCTCCTCGGTGCCGGCGAGCACGCTGCCGAGCATCACCGAATCGGCACCGGCCGCAATGGCCTTCGGCACGTCGCCCGAAAGCTTTATGCCGCCGTCGGCGATAACCGCGACATCCGTTCCGCGAAGCGCCTTGGCCGCATTGTAGACGGCCGTGAGCTGCGGAATGCCCACGCCGCACACGACACGCGTCGTGCATATCGAACCGGGGCCGATGCCGACCTTCACCGCGTGGGCGCCGCTCTTCGCGAGCGCCACCGCCGCCTCGCCCGTCGCGATATTGCCGGCTATCACGTCGACTTTGGGATAGTGCTTGACGATGTATTTCGTCATGTCCATGATGCCCTTCGAGTGGCCGTGGGCAGAGTCCACGACCACCACGTCGACACCCGCCTCGGCCAGCTTCTCCATACGCGTCAGATCGCCCTTGCCGCCCGAGACCGACGCCGAAACGCGCAAGCGGAACTTGTCGTCGCAGTTTACGGAAGTATTGGGATTCTCCACAATGCGCTGCACGTCGGTAAAGCTGTAGAGCCCAACGATACGGCCCTCCTTGTCGACGAGCGGCAGCTTGCCGATCTTGTTCTCGCGCATTATGTCATAGGCCTTCTTGAGGCTCGTGCCCGGCTTGGCCGTGAGAAGCTTAGTCTGCATCACATCGCCGAGCTTCGCCGCGTTCTGCGGCGCAAAGCGCATATCGCTCGACGTTATCATGCCGACAAGCCTCTCGCTGTCGTCCAGCACGGGGAACCCGTTGAACTTGAGCTTGCGCTCCGCCTTGACGCTGCGCAGATAGCCGATATCGTCGCCGGAATGGAAGCACACCGGATTCTCGATCATGCCGTTGAGGTGGTTCTTCACGAGCCTTACCTGCGCCGCCTGATCGTCCTCTTCGAGATTCTTGTGTATGCACCCGATGCCCCCGGCAAGAGCCATCGCGATGGCCATCGGCGCCTCGGTCACGGTATCCATCGCCGCCGACATGAACGGAACCTTCATTTTGGTGCGTGAAGTGAGTTTGGTCTCAAGCGACGTGTCGTCAGGCAGAAAATCGGCATACTGCGTCACCAGCGTGACGTCATCGTACGTAAGCCCCTCGAACGGAAAAGCCTTCATGAAATCGTCAAGATACTTGTTCATACACCATTATTCCTTTTAGCGGGTATTATAGCAGAAATTGCGCTTAGAGGCAACTGCGCCGCC
>ONWT01000020.1 GCA_900321575.1 uncultured Lentisphaerota bacterium
AGGCGAGGCCGACTGTGCGTGAGTGAGGCGACGGAATCTGCAAGCGTAAGAGAGGCGTTGTTTGCAGCAAGTTGCCTTGTCTAGGCTGGACCGACTGAACAAAAGCTTCTTGTCTAATGATATAGCCGCAGCAGATTCCGGCGCCGAGAGCGAACGCAGCAGTCGGATCGCCGACGCCCATCACGCTCACGTAGCTCCTAAGATTGCCCATTGACAGGCGAAACGCCGATTTGGTATAATACGTGCAACATTAACACAAGAAAGAGGGGGTCTTGATGAAGTTCTCTAAATTGGGTTTTATGATCGCTACGGCTATGTTCGCCGCTGGCGCGTTTGCTGATGCCGCCAACGTCCTCATTTCGTTCTCTACGGATGGCGATAAATATGCGGATGGTACGACTGTCAAGGACGGCGAGTGGTATGCGCTCTGCTGGTCTCAAGACGGCAACTTCGACGGCCTCAATCTTGACTGCACTCCCGTAGATTCGAACGACAAGGTTCTTATCCTCGCCCCTCTTGCGAAAGACGGCAAGTGCCCTTATGTGTTCTTCCAGCTCGACTCGAAAGAGGCTCCCAAAGGCGGAAAGTATTTCGTCTATGTCCTCGATACGCGTGATGTGACTGCGACTACGCCCGCCAAGGCCAAGAAGCTGGACGACGGCCGCTATGTTCCCGAAATCGCTAACGGCGCGGTGGCGGCGACAGAAGGCGTCTCCGTGGCGGCGAGCACGGGCTCGAAGGTCGTCAAGACCGAGAGCGTTTCTGGCGAGGTCGCGTGGGCGCCCGTTCAGCCCAAGATCACGGCGTTCGAAGTCGAAGGTGCCACGGTCAAGATTACGGTCGCTGGTATGCTGAGCGGCCACCCCTACAAGGTCAATATGGGTGCGACGCCTGACGGGCTGACTGCTTACGAAGTCGAGTCGCAGGCCGAAAATGGTGAGGCGTTCTTCCGCATCGAGCCTCAAGATGCGCGCTTCTTCCAGGTCATCGCCGAATAATGAAAGGAAAGTGAGATCATGAAGATTAAAACGATTTTTGCAGCTTCTCTCCTCGCTACAGGCGTTGCCTTCGCCGACACGGCGGCAGTCGATGCCGAATGCGTCGTCGGCGTTCTGCCGGTATCTATCTCGGGTAACGAAGTAATCCTTAGCATTCCGTGGATTGAGGCCGGTCGGTCTTCAGGAGGTGTCGCTGTTGCGAACCTTGTCAAGACCGCTGGTCTGGCTGTGAATGATAGCTTGCTGTGGTATGATACATCTACTAGCAAGTATGAGGGTTGGCATATTGAATCTATTAACGGAACAAATCAGTGGGTCGCGTCGGCAAGTGTTCTTCCAACTGGAATCTCGACAGTTGTCGTTGGCGCTACTGCTCTCAATCGTGGTCAGGCGATTCTCCTTTCACGCGCATCGGCTGCTTCAACGACAATCTATATCGTCGGTCAGCCTTCCGACGGAAACGGTAGTTCGACCATAGCTGCGGGTACGGTCGACGCGCCGGTCTTCAGTCTGCTTGCCTCGCCTGCAGTCTCTGGCGATTATTACAACTTGTCTACAAAGTTGGTCGCTGGCGACGATGACGACAATTATGATCCAGCCCTTGGCGATCAGGTCGTGTTTGAGAACACGGACGGCAAAGTTGTCACATATACATGGGGCACGATAACGGAGACTTCAACTCCAGGTTGGGGATATAGCACATTCAAGAATGATAACATCACTTTCGTCGCGGCACCAACAATGACAATCAGTGCCGGCAAGGGTTTTTGGTATAAACGTTGCGGGGCCGCAGCGACAATCAACTGGTAAAGATTTATTCTTAAAAAGGTATACGACATGAAAAAACTTATTCTGATAGTTGGAGTCATATCTGCCGCGTTTGCGGCGAATGCTTCGTATCTCTATTGGCAGGTCTCTGAAGGTGCATATACTGACGCTTACGACTCTGCAAGGCTGATATTTACCGAAGGCGACATCAATAATTGGGGCGAGTATGAAGCCAAACAGAATTCTGGTGTGATTACGGCAGATGGTAAGTATCATGAATATTCGTCAAGCAAAGAGACGGTCAATGTTGCTTCCGATGCCGCAAACGTTGCGTATATTGGCGACTTGACTGGTAACTCGTATTCGTATTGGGTTGAGCTGTATAATAATGACACACGCGTCGCTCTCAGTCAAATCGGTCACATAACTAATTATCAAACAGAAGGAGCACCATTTGTGTACGCAAATGCGGCAGATCTCACAACCACTCTTTCCCAAGTGCCGACTGCGGCCGTTTGGCATTCGGGTGGATATACCGCTGTTCCTGAGCCGACGAGCGCGGTGCTGATGCTCTTTGGTGCGGCTTTCCTTGGACTTAAGCGCAAGAACAGGAGTATTGCATGATCAACTCGGTGGCGGCACAACAGGCCGACATTGCAGTAGATATCGCCCAGACCGAAAAAATCGGGTTGGGCGATTTCGTTATTGCTGCGGCTTTGGCGGTTCTTACTTTCTTCGGGCTCCAGATTTGGGAGTTTCCGGGGCTGCATCCTTCGATTTGGGATGATGCGGTTGTAGCGGCGGGGGTGCGCCCTGCCACTCACGTGATACCCGGCTATTTCACGGGTGTCGCGACGGTGGTCTATTCGATCTTCGGCAAGAGCGCGGGCCCGGCGATGCTGAGGCTTGTCGGCCATATCGCGCTTTCGGCGATTGCGGTCGTAGTCTACGCCGCTATGCGCGAAATGCTCGCTTTCATCATGCGCGCCCGTCCCCAGCGCTCGAAGCGCCGCTCTTTCGTGATGCAGATCGCGAGCCTCGTGGGCACGGCGGCGTTTATCGCGACCGATCCCATCTGGTCCGCCGGGCAGTTCCTCTCGGAGGCGACGATACTTATCGGCCTTACGCTCGGCGCGATAGAGTTCTACTTCCTATTCCTGAGAAAAGGCGCGATAAAATACGCCTACATCTGCGCCGTGTTTCTCGGCCTTCTCTGCGCCGAGACTCCCATGGGCTTTATCTTCATGGCCGCGTTCATCGCCCTCAACTTCGTGGTGCTCAAGCTTCTGCCGATTCTCGAGTCGCCGTTCTTCCGTCCCGAAGTGATCGCGGTCGGCAAGTGGTACATGACGTTCATCTTCCTGGCGTTCTTCATTCTCGGCATTCTGCTGAACTGCTGGACTTATATCGCCAATGGGGGACTCGACGCCGTGGGCGCGAGCGTAGGGACGATTCCGCTGGACTACCTGCTCGGCTATTGGGGGCGCCTCTCCGGCGCGGCCGACCTGACGGGCTGGATTCTGCTGCTCGGCGCGTGCTTGACGCCTTTCGTGGTGACGATCGTGATGTTTCCGCCCGCGGCGGACGAAGAGAAGTTCCTGCCCTATTCGACGGGCATGGTGTTTCTCTTTTGCGGACTCGTCACCTACCTCCAGAGCGCGCCGATTCCCGAGCTGTGGTTCTGGTCCTACAGTGCCCATATTTCGCCCTATCTGCTCTCGGTGGGCGTTCTCTTCGCCGCTACCACCGTGGCGGGGTCCGTCACGATATTGGGTGTGGACTCTCTCTGCCGCAACCACTTGCGCCTGGCGCAGCAGCAGTTCGGCATGGACGAGGACGAGGGTGACGACACGACCCCGTCCGACAATCCTCTTTCGAACATGATACGCCGCTGCAGCATGGTCGTCATACCCGTGGTGCTTTTGGCGGTGATGGTTCCCGGTCGCGTGACGAATGCGACACGCGAGATGCTTCAGATAGTGCGCGAGGCCATCGCCGAGACTGTCGTTGAGTGCGGCGAGGCGGAGTATCTTTTCTCCGACGGCAATCTCGACAATGCGATCGAGCTCGAGAGCGCACGGCGCGGCGGCTCGCTCAAATGCCTTTCGATGATGGGCGGCTCGTCGCCCTACAAGGTCTATCTGCGCACGCGCGGCATGAAAGGGGACGAGGAGGACATATTCTCCTTCACCTTCGACGCGGCGATGGGCCTCAGGTCGTGGATACGCGACAGGCCGGAGAAGCTCGACAGGTGCGCGATGCAGCTCGGGCTCGATCTCTGGAAGCGCGACGGCAAGCCGATTCCCCCCGTGGGCGGCATTGTTTCGCGTCCCAACGGCTGGGCAAGCAAGGAGGAGCGGCTCGAAGGCGTGGCGAGGGCCCATCAGCTCTCCGAACGCGCGATTGCGCTTTGCGCCAAGGGCGTAAAGGACTGCACCGACAAGACTGTCAGAACCGCTTTCTGGAACGTCCTGTGGCGCCTCTCCCGCGCGTGTACATACCGCGGCGAGCGTGCGGATCTCGCGGGCGACGCCGAAACGGCGATTGCCGAGGTGACGCTGGCCGACAAGCTAAACGACGTGAATGAGACGTACAAGCAGCTCATTGAGGCCGTGACGCGCCAGAAAGACCGCATGTCGCAGCAGCTGACGACCCGCGAGGGACTGCAGCTCGCGCTCGTGCGCGCCGATTTCACGATGGGCAAGCTCTACGCCGAGACGATTCTAGCCGCTGAGCCGGACAATGCGGACGCCAACTTCGCCATGGGCATGTACTATGTGAAGGAGCGCCAGCTCACCCGCGCCGAGGAGTATCTCAAGCGTTGCCTTCTGAGAAAGCCCAATGAACCGGCCGTCTACAACAACCTCGCGATGGTCCAGCTCGAGCTGGGTAAGCTCGAAGCCGCCGAAATCAACGTGCAGAAGGCGCTCAAGCTGATTCCCGGGTCCGCCGCCGTGATCGAGACTCAGAAGGCCATCGAGGCCGCGAAGGAGAAGAAGAGCAAGTAAAGTGCGACATAGTGTCGCGACAAGATGTCACACTTGTCACAAAAGAGGGGCTTCGGCTCCTCTTTTTGTGTGCCAAATGGACTTTGGCACGGTCTCTGCTAGGTAAATGGCGTCAATGCCGTCGAAGAGTCGGCGGCGAGTAAACAACAGCATTTAAACGAAAGGATAAAGAGATATGGCTAAAGTACTGGGAATCGACCTTGGCACTACCAACAGCTGCATGGCTGTGATGGAAGGTGGCGAGGCCACAGTAATACCCAACAAAGAGGGTGCACGCACGACGCCTTCGATTGTGGCGTTCACGAAGAACGGCGAGGTTCTCGTCGGGCAGGCGGCGAAGAGGCAGGCGGTGACGAATCCGAAATCGACGATCTACTCGATCAAGCGCTTCATCGGCCGCCGCTATGAGGAGATGACCGACGAGATCAAGATGGTGCCTTACGAGGTGGTGCGCGCCGCGAACGGCGACGCCGCGGTGAAGGTCAACGACAAGGTCTACACGGCGCAGGAGATTTCGGCGATGGTTCTGCGCAAGCTCAAGGAAGACGCAGAGGCGTTTTTGGGCGAGAAGATCACCGAGGCGGTCATCACGGTGCCGGCCTACTTTAACGACCAGCAGCGCCAGGCTACCAAGGACGCCGGCAAGATCGCCGGCCTCGACGTCAAGCGCATCGTGAACGAGCCAACC
>ONWT01000015.1 GCA_900321575.1 uncultured Lentisphaerota bacterium
CACAATCGGATCGCCAATAGTCAAATCAAGTGAAGAAACATTTACCGTACCGATGGTCAGGGCGAATGTCGTTGTTTCAAGTGTTCCGGTATAGTCGTCGAGCGTGGTTATTGCGTGGACAATTCCCGATGCCGTACCAGCCGCTTTCGTCACCGTCATATTGCCGCTGCCAGTAACTTTGTTCCATGTATAAGTTGCGCTGCCGTTACCATCTGTTATGTACAAATTGCCATCAAGCTGCAGTGTCCCTTCGATTGTTGCTGTGCCAGAATTAAGGTGTATGCTCAAATCATCAGCTGAACGGGTAAATCCTTTTACCACTATGCGTCCGTTTGGCGAACTGAGTCCAATAAGAGGGATTCCGGTCTTCACACTAAGGGTGGTAGCGGGCAGAATCACCGTACCCGTCCACGAATCGGAAAAAAGAGGAATCGTTGTTGTGGACGGATTTCCTGCGGTCGGCAAAGCTTGATAATTTATAGTACCAGAACCTTGCACCTTTTGGCCTTTACTATCGGTGCTAAGCGAGCCACCAGAGCCGACATTCAAAGTACCATTGATTATGAAACCGCCATGACCATTCCACAGAGAGCCAGCAGTAACTGCCATTTCTCCAGTGCGGCCAGCCGTAACAATTATCTGTCCGTGATCTGTCGGGGTAGGAATCGTACCGGCGGAATACTCGGCATCTGTTGCAAACACCACTACTGCTCTGTAAGATGTGGTTGAACCATGGTTGACGGCACCAGTAAAATTCGCTGTAGATCCTGTGATGATATATGTGCCTGCTCCATAAGTCCCGCCAGAATGTTTTGTTCCGGCCTTGAACGGTCCATTGCCAGTCAGTTCTGCCGTTATGCGATATCCATATGTGCCAGAACTAAGTTGGTTGACAAGACTCAATCCATCCCCAACAAGATCTATACGCTTGACTTCCCCCACATCACTCACTGATCCACTGTTTGGAAGACGCAAATAACCCGTCATACCATTGAACCGAACAGTCGATTTTTTGTTGCCGTAATTTGCGGCGTCAATTGCAGTGGAATTACTGCCAGTATTCCGCAACTCGCAAACGCCTTCCCAATCTGTCGTATTCTTAAGTTTTGTTTTAATTCCGTCTATGCCCGTAAGCGTTGTAAGAATAACTGTTCCAGATTCTGTGCCAACGAGTCTACTGGAGCCGCCAAACGAAGGAATTGTGTTTAATAGCAAATATGCTCCGTCACCAAGCGTTACTGTGCCATTAAACGTCGCATTTGCATCTATCTTCAAAAGACCGCTGCCAGAAACGCTGCCATTAATTGTAAATGTAGCCCCCTCAATCCAGGAATCATGATTTACTGAATTGCTACCGTCATTGAGGAACTCGAGATTGCAATCGACCACCAAGCTGGGAGATTGCGCATTACCTTTCAAACCACACCGCTTGAGAACTACAGTTCCACCACTACCAGTAATATGTCCGCTGCAAACTTTTATGCTTGGCCATGCGGAGTAGTCGGACGTATTATGCCTGAAAGTCACCTTGCCACCTGCCGCAACAGCAATCGCCCCAACTTCAACTGTCGAATTGTCTCCTGCGATTCCCACTTCGTAAATCTCCGAGCCAAAAGAAACAGAAGTCGAAGAAGTTGGAACAGATTTTGTAGACCAGTTCTGCGCATTATTCCATCTGTTGTCGCCGCTGGCGTTTGTCCAAATGGAGGATGTATTGGAGACGCTGGTGTAGACCCCTTCTGATTCTGAAATACCAATACCGGAAGCCCCCGAAACCAAACCTGAATATGTCGTGCCATTTGTATCCAATACAAAACCCACTGATGAGAACTCAAAGTCTTCATCAGTATCACCAAGCAGGGTGATACTCTTGTCAAGCGTTTCATCAGCGTTAATGGCCGCCAACGCTTCCGCGATCGTATAATACGTATTACCCGCGGAATCTCGCGCATATTTTACGACGCCACCATTCTGCTCGGTAACAGTAGCAGTATTCGGAATTGTATGCTCCTTCAGATTTACAGAACCGCCAATAACAACCAATTTGGCAGAGCCGACCAGAGTCAAAGAAGAAAACACTACTCGGCCATTCGTGGCATCAACCGTTAGCGTCTGACCATCCGAAACCGTAACCGCCTTGTCAATTGGCACTGCAGCAGCATTGGCGGTAATCGTGGCGTCTCCCCCTACCGTAACCGTCATTGCTCTTGCTGAATTATACGCTCCAATACCAGTGGCTCCAAGTTTCAGTTCGCCACCATTTAGGTTTAGGGTATTCGTGCCTCCGGCATTTGTCGAAAGCTTGATGCCCTTAACGCTGAACGAACCTCCATTTACATTAATGGTATGGTTGTTGCCTGTAAGGCCGACTAGCACTTCCGCATCCGGCGCATTGAATTCTGCCGAATCTTGGATTGTAAAGGTGCTGAGGCCATTCCAGTGCCCAAATACGACAGATGCAGTATTGGCATCCACATTTGAAGAACCAGTGACATTGACGACCGCAGAATCTTTAACCGTTAAACTGGTTGTCCTCGATCCACCACCATCAGAAAGATACACCTTAGGTGTCGTTATTACACTCGTACCACTTATTACTGCAGTAGCCGTGCCAAACGAAAGACCCTTATCGTCTGCGGTCGGCGCTGGGATAGTAACAGTGGCATCATTAAATGTAATTGCAGTGGATGTAGCGCTGCTATTAAGATAAAGGTAATACGGAGTCCCCTCGAACGTGACACTGCCACCCGCCGGAGTAACACGTATGGCGGATTCCGATGTTCCAGCGCCACTAATAAACTTAAGCCCTCCGGCACGGCTATAAATCGGATCAGAACAGGGGAACCCATATGTCACCTCTCCTGCTATCCCAGAATAATCAATTCCAGATGTTGGCTTGGTTCCCGTTAAAGTAACACCCCCATCGTCCGACCCAAGCAGTATGCCGCATGCGATCACAGATTCATCAAATGTCAGTGTAGGAGAATTGGCGACCGAAATAGTGGCAATAGCATCGCTGTCGTTCGACCATGTCTTGCTGTCAGCCCAAGAAACATCACTCCATGCCGTGTTGCTGCTTATGCTTGCAGAATAAGTTACAGGCGTAGAATCCGCCTCTACAATCTGAATCGCAGCAATACCAGTCCTGCCGCCAGACAGCCAATGCCCAACTATCGTCAAGGACGAACCGGATATTACTGGGGAAACCAAGCAGTTTACCCCAGCAGCTATAGCTTCCGCGCTATTCAGTGCTCCAGAATTCCCCCACGTATCAGTATCTGTACCGGATGCCACAATAGTTACACCATTGGCAACCTTGTAGTTGACCCCACCTATCGTATCATACCCAAATGCAGTGTTCGCCGCCTCGCAAGCGTGGTAGACTACCACGCGATAGTTTTCAAAAGGGATGCCGGTAATAGCAATCTGCGGAGAGGCAGCAGAAGGATTTTGATCATCCACATATCCATGACGCAAATCATTTTCCGCGGTTAGGTTATTACACCTATAAGAACCAAGTGCTCCGGAAATTGAAACAGATGCGCCATCTATGATGGAATAAGTACCATCTGAAGCAGTCTTATGAACGGTAGCCAAGCTTCCGTTCCCACCTGACATATTGTCCCACAAAAGGCCTGAAACGGCATAGTCAGCAAGTCCCAGATCAACAAGCGTGCGAAGATTCGAACCATCATGTGTAAAGTTTATGTTTACAGTGTCGGCAGAATATGCCCGAGGCGTCAGCGCAAGATCGCAAATACCATAACCAGCATCACTATCATTGTCTACTGCAGCCTTAGGATTCGCAAAACCATCTGCATCGGTTCCAAATTTATTGGCATAATTTGCATATTTGGCAGCTGTTACCACAGCCTTTATTTGAGTAGGAGAGACGGATGTATCCTCTGTAAATTTTACATATACGCACTTACAATACCCTCCATCCACTCGCTGGAACTGGACTATTAACGCCCCATCATTCCATTTTGAAATGCATGCCGTAGCTTCTCCAACAGGCAGTGCGTGCCCACCCCCCATATTACCAGAAAGCTTATATTTGGAGATGAGTTCGTTCAACGTTATACCTGTGAACGCAACAGACGGATTCGCAGTGTTCACACTAACATACCCATTCATGGTTAAGACCGGGTCCGCCCATGCGTTACTGTATACTACCAACCCCAGTACGAGCGCAATGGCCCGCACAAACGACCTTATCAGGCATCTTTTCATTTGCACACCTCGTGGCCCCCTATTGGCTTCGGAGATTGTGCGGGAACCTTGGCACCCCCTCCGATGCATCGGATGAGGTGTGTAGGATGACCTTGAATGATACACCGAAGGAGGCGAAACTGCACGAAGGCAGTGCCTTACTCGATGCGTCACTCGGGATGTCCGCTCCTACACTTTCATCCGACGCAAACCCACTCGCAGTTCTGGCGCAGCACTAACACCTTCCCTGCGCGGGAAATCTAACCGCCGATTTGCATGGCCGTCGCCCGCCTATCAGCAGATGAGAGAATTATACCATAACCTGGCGCTAAAAAGCAAGAGGGCTCGCTTCGGGAGCGTGATGGGTGTGGCGATCAGGCGAACTCAGGAGTTCTTCGCGCGCGCCCTCTTGCGACCGCTTCGCGGCTCGGCTTCGCCTCGGGGTTCCCTTCGAAACGCGTTGCGTTTCTTCGGCGCATCTCGGTGAAGCCTCGCTAAACAAAGCGCGTCTCAATGCGGGGCGCGCTTTAGCTCGGCTTCAACGTCGCCAACCCATCACACTCCCTCCGCTCGCTGGGGCGCGGACAAGCCGCGCGGATAAGGAGAGGTCGTCTACGTGTTTAATTTCGCACAGTCGGCCTCGCCTCCTTGGTGGGGTGCGGGGTTCGGGGACGCCCGAGTCCCCGTCCATTCCAAACTAAAGCATATAGTGAAATAGACTCATTGTTGCGACACACCGCTTTCGTGGTCGCGCGTAGCGCCAAACGAGTTTGAAAACGGTTTAAGAAGTGCGAAGCCGTGAGGGCGGGGATCATATCAGGCTGCTGAGAATGACGAGCACGATCAACGCAGGCACGACATAGCGGAACACGGGGCGCGCCCATTCCGGCAGCGGAACGCCGCGTCCGGCCGAAGCCTCTTCGCGGAACGCCTCCCATCCCCAGCCGAAGCGATACGAGACGAAGAGCGAGAACGCGAAGCCGCCAAGCGGCAACCACACCTTGCTGACAAGGAAATCCTCGAAATCGAGGGCTCCGTCGATGAACACGCACGGCAGCGAAAGAAGCGCGACCGACGCGCCGACAAAAACGGCCACCGCCGCGCGGCTGCGGTTCGACATGTCGAGAATTCCGCCAATGAGACACTCGAAGACGGCGATCACCGTGGTCAGCGCCGCCAGCGAGAGGAAGAGAAAGAACACGAAGCCCCATACGCGCCCGCCGTTCATGACCGCGAACACTTTCGGCAGCGCGGTGAAGATCAGTCCGGAGCCGCTCGCGACATCCACCCCGAATGTTGCGCACGCCGGGAATATCACCAGCCCGGACGCAAAGGCGACGAATGTATCTATCAGGATGATCCAGACGCATTCTTTGACGAGCGACTCGCGTCTGTCAATATAGCTGCCGAATATCGTCATCGCACCGATGCCGATCGAAAGCGTGAAGAAGGCCTGGCCCATCGCGTCCATTATCACGCGGCCGGGATTATGCAGAAGCGGCGCCCAGTCTGGCTTCAGATAGAAGGCGAGCCCCTTTGCGGCGCCTTCGAGCGTGAGGGACTTCGCGGCCAGCATGCCGATCAGCGCAAGCAGCGATATCATCATCCATTTGGTGATGCGCTCAACGCCCTTCTGGACGCCCACTGCGCAGACGGCCGAGGCCACGGCGACCGACGAGAGCATCGCGACAAGGCAAGACCGCCTGTCGGCAACAAGCTCGGTGAATTCGGGGGCGGCGCCGTCCACGGCATACGCCTCGGCGAACTTGAGGAGCCAGCCCGAGACATCGGTATAATAGATCATCAACAGCAGATTGCCCGAGAATATCACGAGGCCTAGCACGCCCCACACCCTGCCGCCGAGACTGCGGAACGCGCCTGCTATGCCGCGCTTGGCGCCGCGGCCGACAGAAAGCTCGGCCAGCAGCACAGGAAACCCGAACAGCGCGAGGAAGAGCGCGTACACGAGTACGAACGCGGCGCCGCCGTTCTGTCCGACCACGAACGGAAAGCGCCACACATTGCCGAGACCCACGGCACATCCCGCAGCCAGCATAAGAAAACCGAGCCGGCTGGCCAGCCTTTCGCGTACTGCCACGGTCGGGCTCCAGGCTTATTTCTTCTTCGGGGCTGCGGCCGCTGACGGGGCGGCCTTGACGAGCTCGACTATCTTGGCGGTCACTTCAGGGTGTTCGCGGAGATAGTCGATCGTGCCGAGCGAGCCCTGGGCCAGCTGCGAATCGCCGAACGAGAGCCAGCTGCCGCGCTTCTCGACGATACCCCTGGCGAGGGCGGCGTCGAGCACGGACCCCTCGTAGGAGATTCCGCACGTGTAGAGAATGTCGAACTCGGCTTCGGTGAAAGGCGGCGCAACCTTGTTCTTGACCACCTTGACGCGGGTGCGGTTGCCGACCACCTGCCCTGCGGTATTCTTTATGGCGCCGACGCGCTGGACCTGCAAGCGGCACGAGGCGTAGAACTTCAGGGCCTTGCCGCCGGGCGTCGTTTCGGGATTGCCGAACATCACGCCGATCTTCTCGCGAACCTGGTTCGTGAAAATGCAGAGCGTCTTGGTGTTGGCGAGAACGCTAGTGAGCTTGCGCATGGCCTGTGACATCAAGCGCGCCTGGAGACCCATGTGCGAATCGCCCATGTTGCCGTCGATCTCGGCCTGCGGCGTAAGCGCGGCCACGGAATCGACGACTATGACATCAAGCGCGCCAGACTTCGCCAGCTGCTCGCAAATCGTCAGCGCCTCCTCGCCGGAATTCGGCTGGGAGACAATAAGGTTGTCCAGATCGACGCCAATCTTCTTGGCGTACGCCGGATCGAGCGCGTGCTCGGCATCGATGAACGCGGCTATGCCGCCCGCCTTCTGCGCGTTGGCGACAACATGCAGCGCGAGAGTGGTCTTGCCGGAAGATTCCTGCCCGTAGCACTCCACGATACGGCCGCGGGGCAGCCCGCCCACGCCAAGCGCGAGGTCGAGCGAAAGCGCACCTGTCGATATGACAGGCACTTCCTTCACCTCCTGGTCGCCGAGCCGCATGATCGCCATCTCGCCGAATTCCTTGCGGATCTGACTCATAACCGCATCAAGCGCGGTGTTGCCTGTCTTGGATGTCTCCTTTGCCATAATGTCGTTCCTCTCTAAAGTGTTGTCGTTAGGCGATTCCGCGCGGTCACTTCGCGTTTCTGAAGAATTGCTTCATCTCCTGCACCGTGGTGCAGGCGGCCAGCTTCTGGTAGCCGTCGTCCACCCTCAGCACGCGCGAAATGCTCGCCATGAGCTGAAGGTAGGGCGTCTGGGCCTGATCGTTGGCAATCGTCAGAACGATCACCTCGACCGCACTGTTGTCTATCATCTCGTAATCGGCGATGCAGCCCTTCGGCCCCGCGCCGGAATTGTCCACGATCGCAACGGCGCCGACTATGCCGTGGACGGAGGGGTCGCGTCCGTGGGGAACGGCTATGCCGTGGTCGAGGCCCGTCGGCATGGACGCTTCGCGGCGCAGGACGGCCTCGGTCGCGGCCTTTACGTCGGTGACGTGATTGGGGCACTCCTTCGCGATCTCGGCGACGATGCGCTCGATCGCCTCCCTCTTCGAGGCCGCCTTGAAGCCGGGCAGCATGACAAAGCCCTGCATGTAGCGTAGCATGTTGCGGCCCGCGCCCTTCTTCGTCTTCTCGGTATCTTTGAGAAGCTTGTCGAAATCGTCCCGCCGCATCGGCTTGGATATCGAACGCGCGAGATCGTTGACCTTGCTGGCGACCTCCATCCAGGCGGTCATCACCATGGCTTCCTCTTCGGGGGTGCACTGTATGTAGATGCGGCGCCCGTCGCGGCGGACCGAAATCTCCATATCGTCCATGGCGATCTCCCAGATATTATCCTCTTTCGAAAGAAGGGACGTGAAGAAGCCCTCGTCGCGGAACTCGGCCACGAGTTTCGTCGTGACGTAATCGGCGATATCGCGCGCCTCCATCTCGAAGCAGATTTCGCGCGAGGTGGAGTGGTTCGCCTTGGGGTGGCGCATGCCGTTTTTGCGCGGCTTGAAAAGGGCCACCAGAGCGGGCGGAGCCACGACCGTCGTGACGAGCGTCATCAAGATGCCTATGCCGAAAATCTCCTGGGTCAGGTATTTGGACGAAAGGCCGATGCCGGCGATGATCAGCGCCACCTCGCCGCGCGGCACCATGCCCGCGCCGATGCGAAGGCCCCCGAGGACATTGAAGCCGCAGCACAGCGACGGCACCATGCAGCCGAGAACCTTGGCCGCAATCGCCAGCACCGTGTAGATCGCGCCGAACAGCAGAACGGGCGCGGAGCAGAGCTGGGAGACGTCGACCATCATGCCCATGACGCAGAAGAATATCGGCACGAGAAACGTGTAGACCGGCGAAAGCGTCTCCTGGATCATGTGCTTCAGGTCGGTGCGCGAGAGGGCCAGACCCATCACGTACGCGCCGATGATCATCGCCAGCCCCATGAACTCGAAGAAACCGGCCAGCATGAGCGAAAGGCCGAACGCCATCGTCGCGATGACCACGGGCGAGCGGAAGGACGCCTTGAGAAACGCCGATATCCGGCGCGCCGCGAAAACGCCGATCACGGTCGCGCCGAGCCAGACGCCGAACGCCTTCGCCGCGACAAGGCCGATGGCCCCCCAGTCCATAGCCGACTGGCCGCCGCCTGACGACATGGCCGCATTGGCGGCGATGATGCCGTTGCCGATCGCCAGCACGATAAGGCCGAGAACGTCGTCGATCACTGCGCCCGCCATGATCGTGGTGCCCTCTTCGCTGTCCATCTTCTTCTTTTCGGAAAGGATCCGCGCCGTGATGCCGACAGATGTCGCCGTCGACATTATGCCCATGTAGAGCGGCGCCTCTCTCGTCATGGCCTCCGCAATCGGCATGGCGCCGAGATAGGCGAAGTGGCCGAAGAACTTCGGGAGCAGCAGCACCGCGCAGAGATCGCCCAGCACGAACGACACGACAACGCCGCCGACGCCCACCATAGAGCCGACGAACGAGTATTTGAGAAACATCTTGAGATTGGTCTCGAGGCCCGAAAGGAAGAGCAATATCACGGAGGCCAGGGTGGCGATACCGTACAGCGCGGGCGAAGCGGCGTCAAAGGCGACGCCCGTGGTGGCGCTTATCTCGCGCAGCGCCGCGCCGTGGAAGAGCCCGTCGGCGAAAAGCCCCGAGCCGAAGCCGATACCGCCTAGCGCCCAGGGGCCGATCAGGATACCAGCGGCCAGCTCGCCCAGAATGGACGGCAGACGAACGAGCGAAGCCAGCATGCCGCCTAGTTTCGCGGCGAAGATGATAACGCCGATCTGCAGAACCAGGAACATCATCTCTTCAGTGCGGGGAAGGCCGAAATTGGGATAAGGCGGAACTTCGCCATGCCCCGCGAAAGCGCACGCCGCGGCCAACACGCCCGCAGCAAAAACTATCGTCTTCTTGCTTTTCATATCGTCAAAAAGTGCTATTGAATATTGTTCTGTATGATACCATAATTGGCGGCGCTAGTCCACCTCGCGGCTAGCGGGCGGCGAGGCGGCCGAGCCATTCCTTGACGTAGGCCGAGACCTGCGCAAAATTGTCCGCCGACGGCGCCAGCCACGTCCACCAATGCTGGCGGCCGTAATACATGTTGTGCGCCTTGAAATCGGCCGGGGCGGGAATCGCCTCCAGCGAGGTCTTCGAGAAATTGCCGAGCGAGCGCGTCATGTGCCATGCGCTTGTGACGAGAAGAACCCTTTGGCGAGACCCGCCGCCGCGCGATTGCAGCAACCGCTCCGTAAAGCGCGAGTTTTCATAGGTGTTGCGCGACGAATCGTCCACGACAATCGCTTCGCGCGGCACGCCGAGGTCAAGCAGAAGAGGAACCGTGGAGTGCAAATCGTTCGTGCCGGAGACGACGATCAGAGGCGCCTTTCCGGCGCGGTAGAGCCGCGCCCCGTGCCACACCCTGTCGGCGCCGTCCGACATATCGGGGTATTCCATCTCTTCGACATGGCACATGCCGCCGCCAAGCACGACGATCGCATCTGCCTCGGGCGAGCGCTCAGCGAGCTGCGCATCAAGGTAGGGGCGCTCGAGAGGCAGCCCCAGAAGGCAGACGCAGGCCAGCGTGGACATGAAATAGACGAAAAACAGCGAAAGAACGACCGCGGCCATTCCCAAGCGGCGCAACGCCCCGCGTTTCGCCCTGAAAAAGACCAGAAGACCTATAGTGGCGGCGAGGAGCGGCAGTATGGAGGGGTTCAGCCAGAACCACACGATCTTGTTGAGGTAGAACATATCACACCGTCATTTCGGCAAGAATCGACCTGGCCGCAGCGGTAGGGTCTTCTGCGGCGAGAATGGGGCGCCCCACGACAAGATGGGTCGCACCGTCGCGGACGGCGTCGGCCGGCGTGGCTACGCGCTTCTGGTCGCCTACCGCGGAGCCTGCGGGGCGCACGCCCGGGGTGATGAAGAGCGTCCCGGCCTTGAGCGCCTTGGAGAGCGCACCGACCTCCTTCGGCGACGACACCAGACCGTCCGCGCCGTTGTCCACGGCAAAGCGCGCCATTGCGGCCACCTGTTCGGCCGGAGTGCGTCCAGAGATGCCGACATCCTCAAGATCGCTCCGGTCGAGCGACGTGAGAACCGTGACGGCCAATATGCGCGGTCTTGTCTCGCCAAATTCCGCAGCGGCATCCGCCGCGGCTCGTATCATCGCCCTGCCGCCGACAGAATGTATCGTCATAAGATCCACGCCCAGCTTGGCGCCCGACCGTACCGCACGCTCGACAGTGCGCGGAATGTCGTGAAACTTAAGGTCGAGAAACACCTTCTTGCCGAGATCTTTCACGGCCTTGACGACATCGGGGCCTTCTGCCGTAAAGAGCTCGAGCCCGATTTTGTAGAAGCCGACCGGTTCGCCGATCTGCCTGATCTTTGCGACCGCCTCTTCGCGGGTCTGTACATCAAGAGCGACTATCAATTCTGCCATGCGGCACCTCCGTTTCGGATGGGACAATGTTTATCAGGCGGCTTTCATCGCCTTCAGTGTGACGAAATTCAATGTGCATCGCCCCGGGCGGTATCAGCGAGCCGGCGCGCTCGGGCCACTCCACCACAAGAACTGCGCCCTGGGCGAGATAGTCCTCCCAGCCGATTGCGATGACATCGTCTTCGCCGTGAAGGCGATAGAGGTCCATGTGAACCAGCATCGACGGGGCGCCGGGCTCAGGGTCGGCGGCACGGTGCTCCTGGACTATGCAGAATGTCGGGCTGGTGACGCGTCCGCCGACGCCGAGAGCCTTGGCCAGACCCTGGGTGAAAGTGGTCTTGCCGGCGCCGAGGTCGCCCTCCAGGCACACTATGTCGCCGGGCTTGAGCATCTGGGCGATCTCGCGCGCGAGCGCCCACGTCTCTTCGACACTGTGGACTTCGCGCGTCACTTCAGGAGCCCTTCCTCGAACAGCTCCCTGAACGCGTCCGCCACATACCCCATGTGAAAGGCGGCGGCGTGGGGCATTCGCACAAGATTGGGTATGCCGTCGCGGCCAAGCGGAGACGATTCGTCGAGGGGCTCTTTCTTCCACACGTCGAGAAGCGCGCCGGCGATGCGCCCCGAAACGAGCGCTTTTGCGAGCGCATCTTCGTCGATCGCATTGCCGCGCCCTACATTGACGACGACGCAGCGCCTGGGCAGAAGGTTCAGTAATTTCGCGTCGACGATATCGGTCGTGCCCGTATCGCCGGGCAGAACGCAAATCAGCCAGTCGGCACGCTTCGCGGCGCTCTTCAGTTCGCCGGCATTGGCGCGGCGTATGCCGGTTACATCCACGCCAAGGCTCTCGAGCCTGTCGCCTATGGTGCGGCCTATGCGGCCATATCCGAGTATCACGGCGCGAGTCCCGGCCAAGCGGTAGCACAACCCGGATAGGGCAATCTTCGGCCACCTTCCGAGACGCTCGGCCGCGATTACTCCGCGGCACCACGCAAGCATCAGCGCCAGCACGCTCTCCGCCATGGCGGCGCCGTGGAACCCGCCGAAATGTATCGTGACCCCCTTGGGGCCGCTGACAGGCACCAGTTCGCGGCCTGCGGCAGGCGTCGCCAGCAGACGCAGATTTTTAGCACGGGCGAACCATTCTTCGCGAAAGTGCCATGTGATCGCGTGGGTCGCCCGCGGCAGCGCACGCAAAAAGGCGGCTTCCGACCTGGCGCGGACTATCCGAGAGCCGCGGGGCACCAGCTTACGCAAGACAGACAGCGCTTCCGGACTCGTCCGGAAGCACTTTTCGGGCCATTCCAGCCAGATGAGATAGGTGTTCACTCGTCCAGTTTGCCCTTGTAGGTGACACGGCGCACCTTGCCGACCGAAGTCCGCTCGAGCGGCTCGCGGTAGACGACCACCTTGCGGACCCTCTTATAGTCGGCCAGTTCGGCGCTGCGCTCCTGAACGCGCTTCGAAACAACCTTCTCCATCTCGTCCCAGTCCGGCTTCTTGCCGCCGTTCTCCTGGGCAAACCACTCTTCGTTGGGATACACGATCGCGCCGACACGCTCGCCGGGAATCCCGCCCTGCGTATAGCCGATCACGATGATGTCCTGGACCGAAGGATCTTTCGAAATCGCGTTCTCGACTTCTTCGGGATAGATGTTCTTGCCCTCGCGGTTTACGATAAGCGCCTTCTTGCGCCCGCGAATGGTGATGTAGCCCTCTTCATCCATCGACGCCAGGTCGCCCGTCGCGAACCATTCGCCGTCGAAAGCCTCCTTTGTGGCCTTTTCGTTGTGGAAGTAGCCCTTCATCACTATCGGCCCCTTGACCTGGAGTTCGCCCACGCCAGCGTCGTTCTTGTCGGCAAGGCGCACCTCCACGCCATGGCACGGACGGCCGATCGTGCCGATACGGTTGGAGCGGTAGTCGGTGACCGAGACGACGGGCGCGCATTCGGTAAGCCCGTAGCCCTCGATGAACTTGACGTGTATCTTGCGGAAGCCCTCGAGAACATGTTTCGGACAAGGCGCCCCGCCCGTTATTATGAAACGCAGCCGGCCGCCGAGCTTCTTGAGAACCATATGCCAGACGACTCCGCGCAAGCCGAGCCTCAGCAGGGCTTTCGCGGCGGCGGACTTCTCAAGCCCCTCCGCAAGCTTGTCGTAGAGCTTCTCGGCCAAAAGCGGAACGGCCATTATGGCCGTCGGCCTCAATATGTTTATGTCGCGCCCGACAGTACGCAAAGATTCGACGAACTTCAGTTCGCACCCCACGTACATGGCGACCATGAAGTTGGCGGTGAAGCTGAACGCGTGGAAAAGCGGCAGCACCACGAGCAGGGAATCGGCGATCGTTATCGACACGTTGAACGTGGCGATTGCGCCATCGATATCGCTGATGAAATTGTCGTGTGTCAGCATGGCGCCCTTCGGCTTGCCGGTCGTGCCGGACGTGTATATGATGGACGCGACATCCTGCGCCTCCGGCTTGTTCGCGTCAAACCACGCGCCGCCGCCGGATATGCGAAGCTTGTCGAACCCCACGACCTGAACGCCGTCGCCAAGCTTCTGCCCCTCGAATATGACACCGTCGGTTATCACGATTCCGCGAAGCTTGGGCAGTTTGGGCACGAGATTGATCATCATTCTCAAATGCGCCTTATCGGTGGTGACGACAGTCACTTCGGCGTCCTTGAGTATGTACTCGACCTCGCTCTCGTGCAGCTTCGGATCGAGCGGCACGACCGCGACGCCCGCGCCGGCCTGGGCAAGATAGCTCTCTATCCACTCAGGACAGTTGGACAGTATGATCGCCGTATTGTCCTTTCGTGGCACAAGGCCGAAACGCGTGCCGTAACCCTCGGCATAGTCGCGCACTCTTGCGTGCACTTCCGACCATGTGCGGGTTTGCCACACCTTGTCCTGACACCAGGTGAAAGCCTTGCGTTCACCGTACATACCACCGTTTTTTTCAAGCAGTCCGCGAATTGTCATCACATTACTCCTTTGACTGTCGGGTGTATTATACCATACTTTGACGATTTTGTGTTAAATGTCAAACTATGCGATTGGTTGTCCCGGGTGGATTCGAACCACCTCGAAGAGGATCAAAACCTCCTATGCTGCCATTACATCACGGGACAGTCTGCGCGTACCAAGCCGCGAAGCCGTGCAAATTCAGAAACGCTGCAGTTTCACGTCCATGCGCTTCACTCTGGACGAGGCCGAACACCGTCGACCCGCTACCGCTCATGGCCGCGCCTATCACGCCCGACTTGCGAAGCAGTTCAAGCGCGCCGCCTATCTCGGGGTGGAGACTCACGGCCGGCTCCTGCAGGTCGTTCATCATGGCGGCGGATATCCGCTCAAGACTCCCGCTGGCCAGGGCAGTGCGCATATTATACAATATTGAAGCGTCATCTGTCACGCGCGAATTGCATTTTGCGTAAACTTCTTTTGTCGAGCTCGCGACGCCCGGATTGCAGAGCACCATGTGCAAGCGGGGAAATGCGACGCCTTCGGGCATGAAAGGAGAGACCTTTTCGCCGCGCCCTTCCATAAGCACGGCGCCGCCGTGCACAAGGGCGGGGACGTCCGACCCGACCTGCGCGGCAAGACGCACAAGCTCGTCGCGGCTCTTGCCCAGGCCCCATATTCCGTTCAGGGCCACCAGAGTCGCGGCGGCGTCCGCGCTGCCGCCGCCAAGCCCACCTCCGGCAGGGATGCGCTTGATGACGCGTATCGACGCGCCGCGATCGGGCGAAAGCACGCGCGCCGCCTTAAGACAGAGGTCGTCGGCGTAGCCCGTATCGCTTTCGAGCGTTTCCGCCTCGGTTATCTCCAGCGTATCGCAAAGCGAGATCGGCACGACAAGCGAACGCAACGCATGGTAGCCGTCGTCGCGGACCCCCAGCACCTCAAGCGTGAAATTGACTTTGGCGAAGGCCTCAATCTTCATCGTCGTCGTCGAAGTCCTCTTCTTCGTCGTCACGGCAGTCTTCGCCTGCATCCTCGTCTATCTGCTTAATGTTGGCGGACATGTTCGCCATCATCGCGTAAGTAAAGACCGCAGTGCAGCCCGCAACCGCGCTGCGAAGCTCGTCGGCGGAAATGCGGACCATATATCTGTTCAGATCGCCATCGCGCCAATCGGCCGCGGCGACACCGCCGATGTTCTCCTTGGGCAGAAGACCCACGAAAGGCGACAGCGCGGCGCGCTGGCCGGGGTCGTCTATGGCCGCAACGCACGCGGAGGCGACCGCCTGCACTATCGCGCAGAGCGAGCAAGAATAGGCGTAACAGAGCTTCTTGCCGGACATCTCCGGCAGAATGTAGGCGAAGCGCTGCGCCGCCGGGAAACGCGGCCTGTAGCCGCTTATGGACATGGCGCAGTTGTATGTCTTGTCCGCCGGGCTTGGCGGCTTGGTGCCGAGGGCGTTGATTTCCGCGCCTATCTTGTCGGCGTCGATCTGGTCGAGCTTGTTTGTGGGGTTGGCAAATCTCGCGAAAAACGCGGCGGGGTCAAAAGAAACCCTGCATGTGTCGCCATCTTCGGCGCAGGTGACGATGGACGACAGATCCAGCCCGTTCCTGGCAATGACCGCCAGCGCGTCGTTATACAGTTTCGCCAGCCCGCTCTGATCGTTGTACGAATTCGCGGCGGCGCAGACGGCGGAGCCGTCATCGAACGCGAACGGGTTCTCGGGCAGGAGCGAACTGCCATACTTCGACAGCTCGGAGCCGTCGGCAAACCTGTAGGCGCCGTAAACATCTATGCCGGCATCGCCGATGCGAAGCGACGCGAAGGCGGAGTCCAACCCTTCCATGATGCGGCTCATCTCGCCATCTTTCACGAATTTGCGCGCCACGGCCATGCCGCGGGGCAGTATGTCGCACCGGACAACGTCGTCGCCCATGGCCCGTTCGGCCGACGCGACATCGCCCATCGCCAACGCCACTAGGCCGGGCTTCTCGCTCGCGACCAGCCACTTTCCGTTATCGGAAAACGCAACATAGGTCACGGAGTCTTCGTCCCACTCGTCCTTTTCCGCAAACATTTCTCCATATACGCGTATCATGCCGTTGGTCTCTACGGCCGACGGGTGCATGGCCAGAAACTCGTCCTTGGGCACAGCCACGGGGTACACCACTGCGAAATCCAGCGAGTCGTCCAGATCTTCGGCGTCGTCCATTTCGGCAACATCCTCCAGATCGATGTAGACCGGCAAATAGACGGACGCACCCTGGCGGGTTGGGCCGAAAAACGCATTGCTCGGCAGCTCGGCAATCCTCGCCGCCGCCATCGCGCCGAACATTGAGTTGCCCGAGATCTCCCCCAGCTTCATCACGGCGGCGGTGAGCCCTGACGTCTCCACCACCTGTATTGCGCCAATCTTCACCGGGGTGTCGGACGCGTTCGCCGAAATCACGAGCGCGCATGCGGCAATCGCCAACAGCTTTCTCATTTCGTTTCTCCCTTCAAATCCCTTATGGCCGCGTCGACATTCGCGAACAAACGGCCGAGTTTGTCTTTCGGAATGGTCGAAAAGGCGAGACGGATGAGCCCCGAAAGCACGATCGTGCCGGTCGAATATCTATCTATCAGCAGCCTGCGCACGGCCTCGGCCTCGACGCCTATCGGCTTTACGCACATGAAATAGCCGGAATTGAACGGCATCGCCGCAAAAGATTCGGCATACTCGGCATGGCGGGCGAGGATACGGCGAATCTCCATATAGCGACGCTTCAGCACGTTGTACTTCTCGCGCTTCTGCCTGCCGTACTCCGGGTCGGCATAAGCCGCCACCGAAAGGTTCTGCCCGAGAGACGACGAATTCGAGATGGAACTTCTCACATCGCCCGCCGCCTTGGCTTCGAGCGCCTTCAACTGGGCCGGGGTCGCGCCTTTGAACGCAAAAGAGACAAACCCGACACGCAGCCCCCACACATAGTCCTCTTTGGTGGTTCCGTCCAACTTGACGGCCAGGACGCGCTCGTCCAAATCGCTGAACTCGGCGAACAGAGACTCCGCATGCACGCCTTTTTCGTACACCAGGCCGAAATAGGCGTCGTCCAGCAGAACCACTACGCGCTTGCCGGCCTCGGCGGCAGCCTTGACCGCGGCGACGATCTTCGGCACATCCTCGTTCGTCGCGGTATAACCGGTCGGATTGTTGGGAAAGTTGAGGATCAAAAGCTTCTTTTCGCCGGGCGCGAACAAGGCGGCCTTCAGCGCACCGGCGTCGAACGCACCATTGCTGAAGGTATTGAACTTGCGGACTTTGCACCCCACGACCTCCTTGAATATGAGCTCGTAGTTGTCCCAATACAGGTCGGGTATCACCAATTCGTCGCGAGGGCCGGCAAACAGCTCGGCGCAAACCCTGAGCCCGTGCGTCAAGGCGTTGGTGACGACCGGACACGAAAAAGTCTTGCCTTTGAGCGACGGATTCTTCACATACTCCATCTTGCGCCAAGCTTCGCGCAGCGCCGGCAAGCCAAAACTGCCCGCATAAAGGAAGGCCTTCTTGTCGAGGCCGATATTGCGCTTGAAACAGTCCATGACCAGAGGCGAACCATCCTCCTCGAAGGCCATGCCTATGGTAGCGTTGATATCGCACGACTTCGCTTCAGCCCCCTGGCCCAAAATGCCGCCATACGGAAAATACATGCGCTTGCCCACAGGAGAAAGAAATCCTGCGGCGCTTCCAAGCGTTTTATTGAGCTCACTAGCTAGTTTGTTCATTTGGGGGGATATTGTATCAAATCTGCGGCCGTCTGTGAAGCACCGCATTCACAAAACCCGCAACGCACGGGGAGACACTTTTTGTGGTTGCATTTTTTCGGAAAAAAGAGTATCATTTCACTTGTCAACTTAGGAAAATACCCATGAATAAAGCATTGCACGCTCTCGTCTTCGTGTTCTTGGCGCTCGCAGCTGCGGCGCTATGGTTTGAACTGCAGTTGAACGCCAAGCGTTCGCTCTTGACTGACCGCAACCGCCAGCAAGAGAACTATTTCGTGAGCATAGCGCGCACGATAGAGAAGGCCGAGCCGGACAAGAGCGTGACGGCTGACCCGATAAACATGGATGTGTCGCCGGTAGAGGCGCGCCCCGTCGACTCCCCCGATATGGAGAACGTGCTTGACGGCTACAACGCCTATCTCGAAACGGCCAACCTCGACACATACAACTGGGATAACTCTACCGATCGCGGACAGCTCCGCAAGGTGTATGCCGTAGACGACGAAGGCAACCCGGTCATGGATCTCGGCCAGCCGCAGATGACGGGCCGCGGCACGGCCGACGAATTGCTCAAGAAACTGTTCGAGTCGGCCAAGGCGCAGCAGTCGCGGCTCAACTCGACGCGCGCCGAGCTGGTTTCGCTGAGAGGGCGGCTCGCCTCCGTGGTCAATGAGATCAACACTCTTAAACCAGCCGCCCGCGAAGACAAGATCGCGCTTGCCGACAAAGAGGAGAAGATTTCCAAGCTCGAAACGGAAAAGGCAGACCTTGAGAATCAGGTCACAAAGATAAAAGGCCAGATCGACGAGCTGAACCAGGAGATATCCTCCCTAAAGGACGAAGTTGTCGTCGCGAAAGACGAGACGGAAGCCGCGAAAGAAGAGATCGAAAAGCTGACCCAGCGCAATCAGGTGCTTGAGAAGGCGCTGAAGGAGTCGTTCCAGACCAGAGGCGCGGCTTCGGTCGCCTCGGCCGGCGATGTCTCCGTGACGGCTCTCTCAGCCGGCGACAAGGGCAAGCTCGTCAGAGTCGACAACGAGAGCATGTTCGCGGTTGTCGCGTTCGACGACGCTGCGATGAAAGAGCTCAAGGGCGAGAACCTCGATCGTCCGCTGCCGACCATCGAGCTCGCGGTCAGGCGCCCAGGCTACAATGGCGACGCCGGCGAGTTCGTCGGCCGCATCCATCTTCGCCAGGAGGTCAAGGGCAAGAATTATGTGGTCTGCGACATTCTCGAGGCGTGGTCGCAGGCAGAGCTTGAGGTAAACGATGTCGTCTTCGCTGACTGATGCGGCCAAGGCCGTGATTGCCGCCTTGGCGGTGTGGACGCTTGCAGGGTGCATCGCCGACACCGCAGAAGACAGCAACTTGCCGTGGTCGTCCAACCGCTCTTGGGAGGGTATGGCGCCAATCGCCCCGTCTGTCATGGACAGATACGAATGATACGCGACAGACAATTCAAGGTTGATGAAGGCGGCGTCCGGTTGGACGCCGCTTTACTTGATGCCTTTCCCTCCGTATCGCGGGCATTTGCGCGCGAAGCGATCAAGCGCGGAACTGTTCTGGTAAACGGGCGCATGGCGCCGAAAGGCATCAAACTCGTCGGCGGAGAGACAATAACGGTAAAGGAGCTTGCCGAGGCGGCGGATAATGTAGTGCAGCCAAATGCCGCCATACCCCTCAGGATTGTCCACGAAGACGCCGTCCTTCTGGCGTTCGACAAGCCGGCCGGGATGCCCGTCCAGCCGCTGTCGCGGGATGAGACATCCACGCTTATGAATGGCGTCGTCGCGCACTATCCCGAATGCCAGACGCTTGGCGATTCGCCGCTGATGGCGGGGGCGTTGCACCGAATAGACGCCGACACGTCCGGCCTGGTGCTGGCGGCAAGAACAAGCGACGCGTTCGGCTTCCTGCGCGCACAGTTTTCAAACCAGACGGTCGAGAAGAAATACCTCGCTCTCGTCGAAGGCCGCGTCTGTGAGAGTGGCCGCATTGAAAGCGATCTCGCGCACGACCCCACATTGCCGTTCTGCCGGATGATCGACGCGGATCACAACCGTCTCACCTGTGCGCAACGGGCAAAATTGCGCCGCCTGCATGCCGTAACGGAGTACAAGCCGATAGCGCATGAGCGCGAGGAAAACGAAGACCGCACGCTTCTCGAGGTGACGATCTTCACCGGTGTGACCCATCAGATACGCGCTCAGCTCGCGCAAGCGGGAATGCACATCGTAAACGACAGACTCTATGGCGCATTTGCGGTGGAGAACATGTGCGGACACTGCCTTCACGCTTTCTCCGCAAGGTTTAGGCATCCCGTCGACGGCGCCGACACTACAATTTCGACATCCCTCCCGCCATGGGCGGCAGGCGCCAAAGAAAATTCCGAAAACTGACAGACCGTTATGCCAAGATACATTATCGACGAAGCGTCCCTCAGGCGAAATCTCGAAATTCTCAAGCACGTCGCCGACGAAGCGGGAGTCAAGATACTGCTCGCGCAAAAGGCCTACTCGTGCGCGGCTACATACCCGCTTTGCGCCCGATATCTGTCTGGGACGACCGCAAGTTCGCTGTTCGAGGCGAAACACGGGCACGACAACTTCGGCGGCGAAACGCACATATTCGCGCCTGCCTTCGACGCCGGTGAAATGGACGACATCCTCGCCATCGTAGATCACATCGTATTCAACTCTCCCCGCCAGGTGGCGCTCTTCGGCAAGACGGCAAAGGAGCGCGGCGTGTCTGTGGCACTTCGCGTCAATCCCGAAGTGTCCGTCGCCACTACCGCCGCCTACGATCCGTGCAGGCCGTCATCGCGCCTTGGCGTGCGCCGCCGCGATCTGGACGCCGCGGACGGCAAGACGGTTGCACTTCTGGACGGACTGCACTTCCACTGCCTATGCGAGCAGGGTGTCGAGGAATTGCGCAAGGTGCTGGCCGGCTTCGAAGAGAAATTCGGCGATCTCCTGCCTCGAATGAAATGGGTCAACTTCGGCGGCGGCCACCACATAACGCGAGCCGGCTATGACGTGGCGGCGCTCATCGGCCTTCTCCGAGATTTCCGCAGGCGCCACCCCGGCCTTGAAATCTATCTCGAACCCGGCGAAGCGGTCGCCCTGAATGCAGGCACGCTGGAGGCGGTCGTGCTTGAGATTCAGCCTGCGGGCGACGACGGCATTGCGAACACAATACTTGACACAAGCGCCGCCTGCCACATGCCGGATGTGATCGAGATGCCATACACGCCGAGGGTCGTCGGAGCCGCAGCAGGAGCGAAGCACAAGTACCGCTTTGGCGGCCCCACGTGCCTCGCAGGCGACGAAATCGGCGTATACGCCTTCGAACGGCCGCTCAAGCCGGGCGACAAAGTCGTTTTCGAAGACATGGCGATATACTCAATGGTCAAGAACAATACGTTCAACGGCATCAATCTGCCGTCGATCGTTCTGCGCCATGAAGACGGTATCGAACAAACCCTCCGCACATTCTCCTACGAAGATTTCGCCGCACGTCTCGGCTGAAGTCCGCTGCGCGTCCGCCGCGATCACGAAAGCCGTACCACGCGGTCGAGTTCTTGCGCAGTCATATTGGCGAGGAAAGATTCCCCGCCCGCTATAAGCGAACTGGCCAAAGCGCTCTTGCTCTGGAGTATGTCGTCGACGCGCTCTTCGAGCGTACCCTCGGTAATCATGAGATGCACAAACACCGTCTTTGTCTGGCCTATGCGGTGGGCCCGATCCGTGGCCTGGTTCTCGACCGCTGGATTCCACCACCTGTCGTAATGTATCACATGCGCCGCCTTGACCAGATTGAGGCCGTAGCCGCCGGCCTTCAGCGATAGGACAAATACCGCAGATGTTCCGCCACGATTGAACGACGCTATCTGGCGCTCGCGCTCCTTCGCCGAAAGTCCGCCGTGCAGGAAATGGACGCGCCGCCCGAACCGCGACTCCAGGGCCGTCTTCAGCGCCGCGCCGACCTTTGCGTACTGCGTAAAGACTAGTGCGCTTTCGCCTGCCGAGAATATGGTCTCCACCAGCTCCACGAGCCTTGAAAACTTTCCGCCGCCGGTTCCGTCGCAAATAAGCTTGAGGCGGGTTATCAGCGCGAAGACATCCCCTTGCCTGCGCTCGCTCGCCCTGAAATCGGCCAGCGCGCCTTCATACTCGTTGCGCTCTTGCTGCGACAGCCGGCAATACTCCCGAATCTCGCGCTTTGGCCCCAACTCGGCCGCTATGCCCGAGTCGCTCTTTAGCCTGCGCAGGACAAACGGCTCCAGCGCGTGCCTGAGTCTCTTTGCGGCCCGCCCGTCCCGCTCGTACGCGATAGGCTTCAGAAACCTTTCCGTGAAGCTCGGCCTGTCGCCGAGAAACCCAGGATTCAGATACTCCTCGATGCTCCATACGTCCGCCGCAGAATTCTCCACCGGCGTGCCCGTGAGCGCCACGCGCCGCTTGGCCCCAAGCGCCCGCACGGCTCGCGCGACTTGGGTGTCAGGATTCTTTATCGCCTGCGCCTCGTCAAGCACAAGCCCCGCCCACTCGATATCGCAAATGTCGCGGTAGTCTCTCACCAGAAGCGAGTAGCTCGTGACGACGACATCCGCGCCACGCGCCTCGCGACGGAAACCTATCGATTTGCCGCGTCCGTCGCCGTGATGCACATACACCTTCAGCCCAGGCGCAAATCTGGACAGCTCGTGACGCCAGTTCGCGAGAAGAGTCAAAGGCGCCACGACAAGAAAACTGCCGGATTCCGCGGCGTGGGACAAAATCCATGCGATCGCCTGAATCGTCTTGCCCAGGCCCATGTCGTCCGCCAAGAGAGCGCCGAATCCATTGTCCGTCAGAAACCTCATCCATGCCACGCCGCGTTTCTGGTAATCGCGCAGCGTCCCGGCCATGCGCCCATCGGGCAGGACGGCGTCGTCTGGCAAGCAGCGTTTCCCCGCCGCATGAAGTCTGGCGACAAGTCCGCGCAGCCATCCGTGCGCCGCGACGCCTTGCATCTCCAATCGCCCGATTCTGCCTATTCCGCACGCAAACGACATCGCCTCGCTTCTCGTCAGCGGCACTTGCCCGCTCTTCTCCAAAGCGCGCAGAGCCTCTCTGAGAATGTTTCGGTCCACCTCTATCCAGCGATTGCGAAAGTATACAAGCGACGAACCTTGTTCCAGGAGGAACCGTATTTCATCCGCGCGAACCTCTTCGCCGTCCACATGAATCTTCAGCCTGGCGCGGAACTGCGTTTTGTTCGAGCCTTGACCGCCGTCCTCCACCTCGGCGCAGGCGGTCACTTTCGCCGCGATGTCTACGCCCTCCACTCCGTAGCCGGCCTCCGTAAGCTCGCGCCCCCCTTTGGCCACGAATGCTTCGGCATCGGCACGATCGAGCTTCGCGCAGAGTTCGCCGCCGAGTTTTCCCAGTGCGCGGAGACAGCCTGCCACATACGTCGCCTGCCCAAGCGCGCGCAACGCGCGACGGCCTTTGGGTATCGCGCACTTGATGAAGAACGCCCCGTCCGCCGGCTCGAACCGGAACACAATGGACTTTCTGACCGCAGTATCCTCTTCCCCTCCGCCGTGCCATTCTGACAGGTCGGCGGCGAATTCGGCACACTCCGCGTCAGCCCAGCGTACGAGCCCCGTTTCGCTCCGGAGCGCGTCGATCCAGGCGTCATGCAATGTCTCGTGCTTCTTGTCTTCCGAATGGCGCGTAAGCGGAGTCGCCGCGGCCTTGCGCACGAATTCATCCACCCACGAATTGCCGTCGTCGCCGAAAGCGCGCCATCTGGCATACCATCCGTCATCCTCCTTCACGAGGTCGGGGTAGAACATCCCTTCTGCGACAATCCGCAGGGCGTCTTTCTGCCGCGGCGTCAAGATGCCGAGCCTTCTTCCACCGCGACTTCGCCGAGCGTCTTCGTGCCGGAAAGCAGCGCGACTACCTGCGTCTGGACTTCGGCTAGATTCTCGAGGCGTATGCGCGGGTCGAGAATGACAAACGTGTCTCCGTTCTTTCGGTCTTCGTACACGCGTCGTATCGTGCCGTCGGCGAGTTCCTTCGCATCGCGCTCGACGAGTATCTTCGAGCGCTCCAGCATCACGGCCAAAACATAGACGACGTTTTTCATCGCAGGATCGTCAAGCGTCACGAGCTTGCGGATGAGTTCGCCCGCATCCTCCTTTTTGAGAGGTTCGTGCTTCTCCTCTTTCACCGGCGCAGAGTAGATGCCGTCCCATTGCGAGAACGGCTCCCAATCTGGCTTGCCCGCCTTCCAGCACTCATCATGGCAGTCGAGGCGCTCGTAGCCGTCTGCCGTCTCCTTGAGCACGCTCACGACACGCATCTTGTCTTCGAGCGGCTTTTGGCAAATCGAGCAAACGTGCCCGCGAGACTTTATGTTCCATTCCTGCGACATTACTCTTCTCCTTACTGCCCGATGCCGTTGATCAGCGAGACGCCGAAACCGCGTTTTTCGGAGCACTCCGAATAAAGCGCCTCGGCTTCGTAAAGGTGTTCCGTGAGATTGGCCACTCTCGTCGCGTCGCACGGATGCGTGGAGAGAAGCTCGTCCAGCCTGGACGAATTGCCGGTGTCGAACCTCTTCCAGAAATCGACCGCGGCCTTCGGCTCGTAGCCGGCCTTCGCCATGAGGAAAAGCCCTATCAGGTCGGCCTCGTTCTCGTGCTTGCGGCTGTATGGCAGCATGACACCATACTGCGCGCCGATTCCGTATATTGTCTGCGCCGTGTCGTTGCCCCACTTCGAGACGCCGAGCGTACCGATCGCCTGCAGATAGCTCCAGCTCGTCCGCTCGCCGCCGTGGCGCGCTATGGCGTGCCCGACCTCGTGCGCGACGACGCAGGCGAGCTCGGCCTCGTTGGCGAACAGCCGCATCATTCCGGTGTACACGGCCACTTTGCCGCCCGGCAGGCAGAAAGCGTTGACAGTGTCGCTCTCAAGCACCGTAAACTCCCAGTCGAAATCCTCCACGCCGGAAGCGTCACGTATCGCCGCGCCGACGCGCTTTAGCAGCTCCTGTTGCGCCGCATTCGCCGACGGAGGCGTCTGGGCCTTGTATTCCGCGTAGGCGGCGGCGCCAAGTTCGTTTTCGCTTGCGGCGGTGGACAGCATAAGCTGCGAACGGTTTGTCATCGGCACCGTTCTGCAGCCCACGGCCGCGGCAAATGCCGCCACGGCCGCAAAAGCACAAACTTTCTTCATATCGCAAATCCCCTTTCAACAATGTCACACATATTATACCATATTGCGGCGTACCGCACAGACGCGGCCGTGCGGAACCCGAAAGACCGCCCTCGGGGAAAACCGCAAAAAGACATCTATACACGGACGTGGAATTTTTGATATACTATCGGCCCATTGAAACGCAAACAAGGTTTAGCGAACAATGAGTAAATACGTAGATGCCGTTCTCGCCGACGTAAAGGCGAAGAATCCAAACGAGCCTGAATTCATACAGGCCGTCGATGAAGTACTCACGACTCTGGATCCCGTCCTCAAGGCCAACCCGCAGTACGAGAAGAATGCCATCCTCGAACGCATGGTCGAGCCCGAGCGCATCGTGATTTTCCGCGTGCCGTGGGTGGACGACAAGGGCGTAGTGCGCGTGAACCGCGGCTACCGCATCCAGATGAACAGCGCGATCGGCCCGTACAAAGGCGGTCTCAGGTTCGATCCGACAGTGAACCTAGGCGTGCTCAAGTTCCTCGCCTTTGAACAGGTCTTCAAGAACTCGCTCACCACGCTGCCCATGGGCGGCGGCAAGGGCGGCAG
>ONWT01000018.1 GCA_900321575.1 uncultured Lentisphaerota bacterium
CGGGCAAAGCTTCGTCAACCGGCGGCTCCTCAAAGGGAGGACGGGTCTCGACCATCACGGCCGTGGGCGGCAATCTGCCGGACGACAAAAGCGCTTCAGCGGCGACTTTGTTGAACGGCCCACGAGGAGTACCGTCGCCGACGTCTATGGAAAAGCGCATATCAAGGAATGGGACATCCTCGACCCTGTGCCATTCTACATTGTCGTCAGAAACCGATTGACCCGGCAGAATGCGCCCCATCTCGGCCCATTCGACAAGTTTCTCTCTCGTTTCGGGGCCAAACGTCTCGTCCTGCGTCCTGAGATACCAAATCGCCGTATTTTCGCTCACTTCTTGCCTCCAAAGAGTCCTCCAAGGGAAATACCTTGCTTCTTGGCGGCCGCCAATTCGCGTTTGGCGGCGGCTTCGAGAGCGGCCAGTCCCGAAGCGCTGCCGACGCCGGGAAAGTGGGGCGTGGATTTCGGCGGCGGCATATCGGATATCACTACCTCGGGCTGCACAACATCGGTCTTCACCGTACGCGGACGCACCGACGAGAATTTCGTGACACTCGCCAGCTGCGCTTTGAGGTCGGCTATTTCAGTCTCGGCCACAGACAGCTTCTTCTCCAAGGCTCCGCAAGCCGCCTCCGCCTGCATAGCCCGCGATTCGGCGGCCTCGGCGCGCTCTCTGGTCTTGAAGACATCATCTTTGGCTGCGGCATGGTCCGTTTCGGCGGCCTTGCCCATCTCCTCCATCTCGGCGGCGAGCTCGGCAAGTTTCGCCTCCATGAAGTCCATCGTCTTCTTGGTCGTGACCGCCTGTTCAGCGGCCCGCGCCTCAAGATCGGATATGGCCTTGGTCTTCGCCTCTATCTCGGCAGTCAGTCGAGACAGCCTTCCGTTGTCCAGCACGTACAGCCTCGCTTCGCGCGTTATCGTGCCGGACTCCAACAGCCCATCCACGACATGGCGGTTGAACGGACCGTAAAACACGCCCGGATCCGTCTCGACGAGCCATATCATTTCGAGTTCAGGGACAAGCGGAGCGGGCTTCCACGAAACCTGATCGGCCGAAACCGCCGAGGTAGGGTCTATCCGCGAGTCCGCCGCCCATTCGACGAGCGTTTCCATAGGCACGGGACCGAAGACCTTTTCATCGGCCCCGCGCACGTAGTATTCGACCTTTGCCTGTCCGTCAGACATTGTCCGCCCTTACGAAAACTTCACCGGGCTGATGTGCCAGATGTCCTTCGCATACTCGAGCACCGCACGATCGGACGAGAAGCGGCCGGACCTCGCGATGTTGACGAGAGACATCTGATTCCACTTCTTCGCCATGCGGTAAGTGGCGTCGACGCGATCCTGAGCCTCGATGTAGCTCTTGAGATCGGCAAGAAGCATGTAGTAGTCGTTGTAGTCCAGCAGGCTGCGGAGAATCGGGTCGAACAGGCCCGGCTCAAGCAGCGAGAACACGTTGGACTTGACCATATCAAGCGCTTCGCGAATCTCCGGATCGGATTTGTACACGTCACGTGAGACGTATGTGGGGCGACGCTTGGCGACTTCTTCTGTGCGCATTCCGAACAGGAACATGTTGTCGTCGCCGACCTCCTGGTTGATCTCGACATTCGCGCCGTCGTACGTGCCGACCGTCAGCGCGCCGTTCATCATGAACTTCATGTTGCCCGTGCCGGACGCCTCCATGCCGGCGAGCGAAATCTGCTCGGAGACTTCGGCGGCGGGCATTATCTTTTCGGCGAGCGACACGCGGTAGTCGGGCAGGAACACCAGCGAGAGCTTGTCGCGCGTGCGCGGATTGCTGTTGACCACGCCGGCGATGCCGTGTATGAAGCGAATGATCAGCTTCGCCATGTAGTAGCCAGGCGCCGCCTTGGCCGCGAAAATGAAGCTGCGCGGCATCGGATCGTACTTCGGATCGGCGACGAGCCTGTTGTAGAAGATGATGACGTAAAGCGCAAGCAGCAACTGGCGCTTGTATTCGTGAAGGCGCTTGACCTGAACGTCGAATATCGCGTCCGGGTTGAGCTTCACGCCAAGGTTGCGGTAAACCCAGTTCGACAGCTGGCCCTTGTTGCTGCGCTTGATCTTGGCGAGCGCCGCAAGGAACGTGTCGTTCTCGGAGAACTTCTCGAGCTTCTTGAGCTGGTCGAGATGGGTTATCCACTTGTCGCCGATCGACTCCGTTATGAGCTGCGCCAGCGCAGGGTTGGCCTTGAGCAGCCAGCGGCGAGGCGTGATGCCGTTCGTCACGTTGTGGAACTTCTCGGGATAGAGCTCGTAGAAGTCCTTGAAGAGCGAATCCTTCAATATCTGCGAGTGCAGCTCGGCGACGCCGTTCACGCTGGACGTCGCGATGATGCACATGTTCGCCATCCTGACATAGCGCTCGCCCGACTCGTCGATGAGCGACATTCTCTGCAGACGCTTTATGTCGCCGGGATACAGCGCGCTTATCTGCTGCAGGAAACGTCCGTTGATCTCGTATATGATCTGGAGATGGCGCGGCAGCAGCTTCTCCATGAGCGGCACGGGCCACTTTTCGAGCGCCTCGGGCAGAATCGTGTGGTTCGTGTAGCCCGTCGACTTTCTGGTGAGATTCCACGCAGTATCCCAGTCGAGCCCTTCCTTGTCGATGAGAATGCGCATCAATTCGGGGATCACGAGCGCGGGATGCGTCTCGTTCAGGTGTATGAACACCTTCTCGGGCAGCGCGTCCCATGTGTCGTTCGTCTCCCTGTAGCGGCGGAGAATGTCTTTCAGCGAGCAAGCGACAAAGAAATACTGCTGGCGCAGACGAAGCTCTTTGCCGGCCGTAGTGTTGTCGTTCGGATACAAGACCTTGGTGAGGTTTTCGGCGAGGACCTTCGTCTCGACGGCCTCAACATAAGACCCCTTGTTGAAGTCGGCGAGATCGAATTCGTCGACGGCCTTGGCGGACCAGAGGCGCAGCGAGTTGACGGCGTTCTTGTAGCCCACTATAGGCAGGTCGTAGGGCACGCCTTCAACAGTCTCGGCCGGCACCCAGCGCCAATACTGGCGCCCTCTCAAAGTGGCGCACTCCACATGGCCGCCGAAATGGACGGTCTGGGCGTACTCGGGACGGGCCATCTCCCACGGATAGCCGTCTTTGAGCCAGTGGTCAGGCTCTTCGACCTGGTTGCCGTTGACTATCTTCTGGCGGAAAATGCCGTAGTCGTACCTGAGGCCGTATCCCATGCCCGCGAGGTCGAGGGTGGACATTGAGTCGAGGTAGCAGGCGGCAAGGCGCCCGAGACCGCCGTTGCCGAGGCCGGCGTCGCTCTCGTAGTCTCTGAGGCTGTTCCAGTCGATTCCGTAGTCTTTGAGCGCATCCTTGCAAAGCTGATCGGCCTTGAGGTTGATCACGTTGTTGCCGAGAAGCCTGCCGATGAGGAACTCGAGCGACAAATAGTAGACCCTCTTCGTGTTCTGCTTGTGGTACTCGGCCTGAGTGTTGATCCAGCGCTCGACGATACGGTCACGCACCGCATTCGCAAATGCGGTATACTGATCGCGCGGAGTAGCTTGGCTCTCATCCTTTGCCAGCGAATACCTGAGGTGCCACGCGAAGTCCTCCTTGAGGCCTTCGACCGACATCTCGACGCGGCGGTCTTTCTTGTTCTTGACCGTAGTAGTTTTCTTTTCCATGTTATCCCTTACTTTTTGTTCTTGAACATGTTCTTTATGTCTTTGCCGGCGGCTTTCAATTCCTTGCCGGCGGCTTTAAGCGAGTCGCCGGTGGCCTTGAACGCCTCGCGCGTCGTTTCGCCCGAGGCCTTTATCATATCCACAGCCGTCTCGCCGGTCGACTTCAAAACATCTCCCGTCGCGCTGGTGGTGGACTTGACGGTCTCGCGCGTGACATCGCCGGTCACGTTCGCACCGTCCGTTATCGCCGAAGTGAGCGTACCCACAGTCTCGGCGGTGGAAGTCTTCAGCGTATCGACCGTCAAGGCGGCGGCTTCCGTTACCGCCGCGGTGCTGTCCGTCACGGCGCCGGTAACGGCGTTCAGGCTGTTAGTAGCCGCATCAAAGCCGGCCTCCGTGACGCTTATGAGCCCCTTGCCGAGCGAATTAACGCGTTCCAGGAGCTGTGTGAGTATTTCGCGCCATGCCACCTCCCAGGAAACGCCGCCCGACTCGCGGCCGATATCCTTCAGCACTATCTTCGGCAGCGGCAGCGGTATCCTCTCCCACTGGAAGGTCAAGCCCGATATCTCGACCCTGTCGATGATCACCTTCTTCTGCGACACCGTCGAGCCGTCGTCCGGCTGCGGCTGCTCCCCTTCGTCGGACTGCGGCCATTTTATCGAAATGGACTCGTCGGTCTGGGCCGGCTCTTCGACAACGACCTCAGGTTCCTTCTCGCCTGCGATGTTGTCGCAAATGACGTCGAAGTTCGTCTTGCCGTTGCGCTTGACGTACGACACGTACATGTCGCGCAACGCTATTTCGTGGACGATAATCGTGTCTTCGAAGCAAGAGCCGACATCCATGTCTATGTTGAACAGCCCCAGTCTCACGGCATCGCTGGGACTGTAGCCTTCGGGGTTGCCGAGGCGTATGTCGCCAAGGCGTATTTTGCCCGTATAGAAGTTAAGGCCGAACTCGCCCAGGCGGAATTCCGTGCCCGTGATGCCGGGCACCGTGCGGTTCGCCGCCGTCTTCACCACCGGCCCAATCCAAAACGGCAGGGTCAGCACGAGAAGCACTGCTATCACAAGCAGAGTGACAACCAGTCCGAAAACGAACTTGAACAACTTTTTCAAGGCTTTCACTTGAGTTCCTCCACTGTTATCTTGGTTCTGTGCCCAGAACCGAGAGTTTCAACTTCCATGACGTTCGCCATCCAGCGATCGCCAAATTTCTTTATGCGCGTGCCCCAAAGCCTGCGCACGGGCCGCCCCGCCGAGAGCTCCTCGGCCTGCATGAGCGCGCCGGTTTTGCGGTCTACCCATACCCGGACGGTCCTGTCGCCTCGCTTCATCACCACGACAGCGCACTTTTGGCCGTGCACGGACTCGCTCTCCAGCTCCTCGTCGAAAGCGAAATCGTCCCACCAGAGATAATCCAGAGTAATGTCGCTCCAAGTGACATCCGTGCCAAGAATACGCCCTTCGCGCTCGAATTCGACCGGCTTGCCGGCCTCGTCCCTGAGCGTCAAATCCGTCACGCCGCCGTTGCGCACAAGCGTGTAGCGGTATTCCGCCTGCGAGAAGCCTTTCCTGTTTCTTAGTATTATGCGCCCGTCAAGCTGCACATTGGCCGGTATCATCGTGCGGCAACTCTGCACCAGCTCGGCGGCAGGCGCATTTGTCGTAATCATGAAACTGGCCAACAGGGCGATCATTCGAAAAGTTTCTCCAACTCCTTGTCTTCGGGGCCGCCCACGGCGCGTCCCGTATCGTAATACCGTTTCGCCGCCCCCTTTTTGCCGGAGGTCTGCATGACAAGCCTTGTCATGTTGTAATAGGCGTGGTAGTCTCGCGGATTCGCCGATATGGCCCTGTTCAACGTCACCGCCGCGGCCTTCGCGTCGCCGCTGCTCGCCTCGCAAACGGCCTTCATGTTCAAAGCCGCCACGTCGTCGGAATCTTCCGCCAGCAGCGAATCGAGCTTCGCTATCGCCTTCGCCGTTTCGCCCGCGCGGAGAAGCTCGCCGGCCTGCATCAGCCGCGTTTTGCGTCCGTTGGGGTCTTTCTCGACAAGCTCGCCCAAGACTTTCTCTCTCTTGACCCTCGCCGCTTCGGCCGCGACCGCCTTTGCGTGCTTGCGCTCCTCTTTCATATACGAATCGAGCTGATTTTCGGTCTTCGGCATGCCGCTGGTCTGCTTTTCCGCACCCGGCTGAGCCGCGCGGGAGGCCATCATTTCGGCATATCGCTTCTCCAGCTCGGTCGTATCAGTCACCGCGACCGCCTTGGCGTTATCGCGGGCTTGCGAAAGATAGAGGGAATCTATCGACGCATTTACGATCGCGCGCTTGTTGCGCACTGTCGCGAACTCGGGCGTGGCCGCGCGCTCGGGGTTCTCGCGCTCGACCTTGTCCAACTCGACCAGCGCCCTTTTGTACTCGGCGACTGCCTCTTCGATCTTGCCGTCGGACGCCAAATCGCTCGCATTGTCGATCGCCTCCGAAGCAGCCTCCATCAACTCCGAAAGGCGCGGCTGGCCGCGCGAACTGTCGTCACCGTCAGAGCCAAACGGCCAATACCATGATGCCTGCGCACCGAAGCCAAGCGCGACCGCAACCGCAGCTGCGAGCACTTTTATGGCAATATTTGGCATATTTTCAACGTTCATCTGCTTTTCGTAGGCTTTATCCCGTATTGCAAGAGTGTATTATACCAAATTTTTCGGATCACCGCCCTATCGGACCGTACTCCTGGGCATTCTGGAACTGATCGGTGTCGCCCAGCTCGGCCTTCAATTCGTACAGCCTGGCCTTCAGCTCGGCGATTCTGCCAGAGTAATCGGGGTTCGAATACTCGTTTCTGTACTCCTCGGGATCTTTCACAATATCGAAATACTCCCATTCGTCGCGCTTGTAGTAGTACATGAGCTTGTCGGTCTTGGTGCGTATGCCATACCACGCGCTCGTGCCATGCTCGCCGCCTTCGACGTAATATCTGAAGTAGCAGTCTTTGCGCCAATCGGCAGGCGTATCGCCCTCTAGGTTGCGGAGGAAGCTCTCCCCCTGCATCTGGCTGGGCTTTGGCGCCTCAGCGATATCGAGGAATGTCGGCGCGAAGTCGATATTCGTCACCATGTCCTCATTGACCGTGCCAGGCTTGATTATGCTTGGACAGCTCACGATAAACGGCATCTTTATGACTTCTTCCATCATAAAGCGCTTGTCGTAGAGGCCATGGTCGCCCAAGAAGAACCCTTGGTCGGACGTATAGACCACAAGCGTATTGTCCAGAAGGCCCTTCTCCTCGAGGTAGGCTCTCATATCGCCGACCGAGTCGTCGACCGATTGCACGCAGGCGAGATAGTCCTGCATATACCTCAAATACGACAATGCAGTCTTCGCGCGCTCGTCCATCCCGTCCGGCCACGCGTCCATGAACTGCCCTTCGGCGTTCTTCTTGCCTTCGTACGCCTTGCCCTCGAACTCGAACTTGCCGCCGCCGGCGAAATATTCGGCCAGCTTCAGGTCCTCCTTGAGGCGCATATGCTTGAGAAGCGTCATCGCCGTCGTGCGGATCGGCGAGGCGCGGCCCTTCCAGTCGTCGAAAAGGGACTCCGGCACAGGTATATCCTCAAGCGTCATTGCGCGGAACTTCGCGCGATACTTGTCGCTCGGCAGCCAATTGCGGTGGGGCGCCTTGTGGTGCATCATCACGAAAAACGGCTTGCCCGTGGCTACCGCGCCGTCGATGACGCCTTCCGTGACACGCGTAATGTTCTCTGTCGCGTATTCGCCGCCGTAGACCGTGCGGACGATTTGGCCGTCTTTCTTTTCGAAGAACCACGGGTCGAAATACACGCCCTGGTTGGCGTAGACCATCCAACGGTCCCAGTCTTCGTCGCGCACGGTCTCGGGTCCGCCAAGGTGCCATTTACCGACAAACGCCGAATAATAGCCGGCGTCGCGCATATATCCGCCAATCGTCTTCTTGTCGCGCGAGATGTTGTTGAACACTGGCACGCCGTTTTTGTGGCTGTACTCTCCCGTAAGTATGCCGCCGCGGCTGGGCGTGCATATCGGATTCGTGCAGAAACAGTTGGTCAGCATCATACCGCTTCGCGCCATGGCGTCCAGATGGGGCGTCTTGTTTATGCGCGAACCGTAGCACCCGATCGCATGAGCCGCATGGTCGTCGGTCATGATGTAGAGAATGTTCAGCCGCCTCGCCTTGGCCGCCGCCAGCAGATTGCCGCCCCTGAGCGAAGCGAAAGCGGCGAGGGACGCCGCACCGGCGAGAAAGTCGCGTCTAGATGTCTTCATTGTCATTATCCCCCTTGTCCGGTCGAATGGATTGTATTATACCATATTCGCCGGTCTTTGGCACTTGTTTGCCCTTTTCGCGGCGGGCGTCGGCGATTATCCGTTCAAGTCGCTTCAGTTCGGCGGTCTTCGGTTCGCGACGCTCGTAGTCCCCGTCAGCCATCAACGCCCCCTGTTGATCAGATATACAACACCTACGGCGAGCCGTTCAAACATCATTACCGCGAAAAGCAATGGATGCCTCGCCACCTTTCGCCACTTGCCGTCTTCGACAAAAACGCCGATATAGCGGTAGAACGGCGAAAACTGGCGCCTTACTGCAGGATGCCCCGCCCATTTAGCCTGATATGCGGCAAAGCTTTTCGTGTAATACGCCTTCTTCTGCAGCATTTTCCGCAATGTCAGCCGCTTTTCGTTATGTATGAGATTGTGCTTCAATACCGCGCATTTTGCGCCGGTTGCGAGAACGCGTATGTCGAGTTCCCAATCCTCGGGGCCGGCGATGAGGTTCTCGTCGTATCCTCCAGTCTTCTCAAGCACGGCTTTGCGGAAAAGCCTCAGCGCGTCTATGCATGTTCCGTCATAGAAGCTTCTCTCGAAGTTGCGCGCCCTTACGCGTATTCCGTCCCCGGTGCGAACCTCTGGTATCCAGTATGCGTCGCCGCCGTCTACGGAAAGGATCTCCTCCACAGTCGCCTTCGGCAGAATCATGTCGGCGTCCAGTATGACCACCCACTCGCCCTTGGCCATCCGCCAGCCGAGATTTCGCTGGGCGCTGCGCTCGGGCCCCTTGTCGTAAACCGCCGCCCCAAGCTCCTCGGCGATCTTCTTGGTGTCGTCCGTCGAAGCATTGTCCACGACGATCACCTCGGCCTCGCCGCGGCGCACCGCATCGTCGAAAGAACGAACGCAGGCGGCAATATTTGCCGCCTCGTTTCTTGTGGTTATAACAGCCGACAGTTTCAAACCTGCCACTCTTCAACCTTCGCCGCCTGCTCGACCGGCTTCGAATAGATATCCTTTTCGTCCGGAGGCGGGGCCTTCGGCTCGAGAGCCTTTTCGAATTTCGGCAGTTCGCGCATGGGATGGTCTTCTTTCAGCACGGCAGGAGAGCCGCTGCCCGTCACCGCATTCGCGCCGGAAACACCCGTAAGCGCGGCGGCCGCAGCCTTTTCGGCCTCGCCGACCGCTTCTCTGGCGTCCACCGCGGCCTTGGCGTCGGCATCGACCTTGCCGAGACGCGAACCGCGCGGAGGAATCGCCTTCAAAAGCGGGTCGTCGTCCTGGATCATCGTGCACTTCAAGGGTTCCTTGATATACTCCTCAATCTCGGGTATGGCGAACGATTCATCTTCGTCGGCAAAGCTTATCGCAATTCCCGTATGCCCGGCGCGGCCCGTGCGCCCTATGCGGTGCACGTAGTCTTCGGCTTCGTAGGGGAAGTCGAAGTTGATCACGTATTCGATGTCATCCACATGAATGCCGCGGCCCGCCACGTCGGTGGCGACGACCACCTTGATCTCGCCGTCGCGGAACTCGTCCAGAACCTTGAGCCGCTTGTTCTGGTTGACGTCGCCCGAAAGCATCTCCACGGCTATGCCGCGCACCTTGAGGGACGAATAGACGTCTTCGGTCGTGGACTTGCGGTTGCAGAACACGATCGTACGCGCCGCAGGATGAAGCGCGATGTGGTTGTAGAGCACCTTGAACTTGTCGCTGGCGCGCACGATATAGACGACCTGCCTCACGGTATCGGTCGCGTTCGTCTCGCTTTCGACCTCGGCCTTGTAGGGCTCTTCCATCCAATTCATCGCAAGGCGCATGACGGTGTCGTTCAGCGTCGCCGAATACAGCATCGTCGCGCGCTTCTCCTTGGGCGGCAGATAGCTCATTATGCGGCGTACGTCCGGTATGAAGCCCATGTCGAGCATCCGGTCGGCCTCGTCGATCACGAGGGTATCCACGTTCGAGAGGTTGATCACCCGCGTTTTCACAAAGTCCAGCAGACGGCCGGGCGTCGCCACGAGAAGATCGACAGGCGCGTCGAGCACCTCCTTCTTCTGGCGGTCGTAGTCCATGCCGCCGTATATGGCGAGTGACCTCAACCCGCAATACTTGCCTATCGCGTCGGCGTCTTTGCATATCTGGATGACCAGCTCGCGGGTCGGCGCGATCACCAGCGCGCGGGGCGTGCCGCCCGACTTGGCCCTGTGTTCGGGCGTGCGCAGATAGCGCGTCAGTATGGCGACCAGGAAAGCCGCGGTTTTGCCGCTGCCCGTCTGGGCCTTGCCTGCGATATTCTTACCGGCGAGCGCCTGCTCGAGCGAAAGAGCCTGTATCTCGGTGCAATACTTGAACCCGAGTTCCGCGATGCCGTGCATAACCTCGGACGGCAAATCGAAATCATGAAACCTGCGCCGACCCTCGGCCGGCTCGACCACAAACGAATCCAGCGACCACGCCGCATGCGCCGCCTTGCGCGCTGACATCTCTTCAGGCGAAACGACCCCGCCCGGACGCACCTGGTCGGCGGCGGTGTTCACGGTCGCGGCGCCTCTCCTGCCGCGGTCTCGTCCGCCTCTGCGCTCGTCGCGGCGGCGGTCGCCGCGGTTCTGCGCCTTCTGGCCCTGCTGCCCCTGCTGCGGAGAACCCTTCTGGCCCTGCTTGTGCTGCCCGTTCTTCTGCTGGTTCTGGCGGCCGCCCTTCTGCCCCTGCTTGTGCTGCTGAGGCTTCTGTTGCTTGGCGGTCTTCTTGCCGCCCTGATTCTTCGTGGACGGCTTGCCCATAAACGCTTGGGCGATCTTCTTTAGAAATCCAAAAGCCATTGTCTGTAGTAAAAAGAGCATGGGCCGCAAACCGCCTTTCGCGGAATGCGACCCATCGCCTGCTTTAGCGCTTGGAGAACTGGAAGCGCTTGCGAGCACCGGGCTGGCCGGGTTTCTTGCGCTCCTTCATGCGGCTGTCGCGAGTCATGCAGCCCGCCTTCTTGAGCGCGGCACGCGTCGTCTCGTCGGCGGCGACGAGCGCACGGGCGAGACCGTGGCGGATGGCGCCTGCCTGGCCCGAAATGCCGCCGCCCTTGGCGAACGCTACGACATCGACCTTGCTCATATCATAGCCGCTGATGGCGACCGGCTGCTTGAGATAGTCGCGAAGGGCCTCGCTCTGGATATAGTCCTCGAGCGCGACCTTGTTGACGGTCCACACGCCCGTACCCTCTACGAGGTTGACGCGCGCGGTAGCCGTCTTGCGGCGGCCTGTGCCTGCGGAAATTGCCTTCTTGGTAGCCATTTTCAAAATCCTCCTTAGAGCTTGATCTCGACCGGCTTCTGCGCGGCGTGCGTGTGTTCGGCGCCGGCGAAGACTTTCAGACGGGTCATCATCTTGCGGGCGATGTTGTTCTTGGGCAGCATGCCCCAAACCGCTTCCTTGATCATGCGGTCAGGGTGCGACGCGCGCATCGTGGCGGCGCTGAAACGCTTGAGACCGTCACGGAAACCGCTGTAGCGCTGATATTCCTTCTGCTCCTCCTTCTTGCCGGTGAGCTTGACCGCCGCCGCATTGGTGACGATCACGAAAGCACCCGCATCGACCGACGGATCGAACGTCGGCAGATCTTTGGCGCGGAGTTTGTTGGCGACGACAACTGCGAGACGGCCGAGCGGCTGCCCCTTGGCGTCGATGAGGAACCACTGGCGATTCTCGCCGGGGTTCGGAGCACGATAGCTCTTCTGCATCTTGTTTTCCTTCTTGTTTCTTTCGGATTTGTGCCCTTTATCCAGGGTTTTGTCCGTATGCACGGCCTGGCACCGCGCCAAGCCGAGGGGAACCGGTTAGGCCCCGATTCCGCGATTGAGTGCGTATAATACCATATTTCCGTCCGCCGCGCAAGTGGGCGCCCCCGATAATTGTCACCCCTCTCGGGGATGACGACCGTTTTACCCCCGGGACCAGCACCCATTTACCCCTAGGACCGGCAATGCTCTACCCCTAGGGGCGGAGAGTCTCTACTCCTAAGGGTAAACGACCTCTTGTCCTAGGGATAAACGCAACCCTTTTACCGCGCAGAAAGCAACCCTTTTACCGCGGTAAAACGATGTCTTTTACCGCGCAGAAAAGTTCTTTTGAGCGTGCATTTTTTAGAGGCTATTGCGGGCCGAACATCTCGCGCACGGAGCGCACCTTCGCCGACCCGTCCGCGTCAATCGCCGCCTTCACGGCCATGATGCGTCGAACGGTCAGCGGCTTGCCCTTGCCGTAGTCGGCAATTGGGATGGGCTTTATACGCGATTCTATGAAAAAGAAAAAATCGGAGTTCTCTCCGATTTCGATTGTATTTGGTGGCCAAGGCCGGGATCGAACCGGCGACACGAGGATTTTCAGTCCTCTGCTCTACCAACTGAGCTACCTAGCCACAGCTTACGGTGATAATGGTAGGAGCGCAGGGATTCGAACCCTGGACCCAGTGATTAAGAGTCACTTGCTCTACCAGCTGAGCTACGCTCCCATTCACCGATTTCACTGGAGCGAGGAACGGGATTCGAACCCGCGACAACCACCTTGGCAAGGTGGCACTCTACCAACTGAGTTATCCTCGCATCGTGAAAA
>ONWT01000063.1 GCA_900321575.1 uncultured Lentisphaerota bacterium
CGGGGTGAGCTCGCCCGCGATCTTGTACATGTTGGGGATCATCAGCAACAGGCCCTGCGACGCCGTGAAGGTCGTCGTGAGCGAGCCGGTCGTGAGAGCGCCGTGCACGGCGCCGGCGGCACCGCCTTCGGACTCCATCTCGACGATCGAGGGAATCGAACCCCAGATGTTCGTCTTGCACATCGAGGCGAGCTCGTCGCACGTCTCGGCCATGGGCGAGGACGGAGTGATCGGATAGATCGCGGCCACTTCAGAGCACGCGAACGCTATTTGGGCCGCGGCTGTGTTGCCGTCGACCATGATCTTTTTAGCCATATTCCTTGATCTTTCTTGTTGTTGGTGAAATCTACAGAAACTGTTGACAGTAATATACCATAATTCTCCGCTCTTGTGAAGAGCTTAGGTATGGTTAACAAATATTGCGTCATATCCCTTTGAAATCGCCTATGGTCAAACGGCGAGGCACTCTAACCGGCTCCGCATGCCTCTCTTCGTTGTAGTATACGCGCCTGAACCTGAAATATTCGGGCGTATCGAACCACGCGCCGACTTTCGCTCTGGGGTGCCTCATCCTGGCCAGGCGCTTGTAGAACCAGTCCGCCGATTTTGCGTCGTCGAGTCCAAGCGCCGCAATGCCGCCGAGCATCAGCGACCATGCGCGAACGTTTCTGTCGTCCGCGAGCTCTGCCGCGGCTTTTGCGTATTCCATGGCTTTGCGGCGGTAATGGAACCGCTCTTCGACACGGTCTTTCAGCACTTCCCTGTCGTCCCAGGGGTTTGCCGCCCTCTCCGGCCCCAGGCTCAACTGCAGGTCGTCAGGCTCGTCGATGGGGATGCCGTCAATATCGTAGTCGCCGCCATAGACCGCCACGTCCGGTATCAGCTCGGTGCCCATGATTTCCATGCCTCTCGTGAGCGCAAGGCGGCTGAGATTGAACAGCGCCACCGCGCGAGTGTCATTGTCGCTTTCGGCATTCTCCGCCGCGATCGAAAGCGAGAGAAACTCTTTGCAAAGCGGCTTGAGGCTCGGCGGCGCCCACATCACGGCCTCCGTGACGCGTCCATTGCGCACAAGCCGCCTCGCCAGCAAGCTGCGCAGGGAGTCCCTCTCGCGCCCGTCAAGCCTGCTTCCGCGCATGAACGCGACCAGCTCGTCCACAGTCATGCATCTTTCGGCGACGAATGCGCTGTCTATCCAGTTGCGCGATTTGACGAACGCGTACAGCGCCTCTTCCAGATCGCACGTCGCGACCATGACCACCCCAAGTTCGCCGGAAACGATTCGCGGCAGAGTCGGCCCGTGCGCCCCTGGCTTCGCGAAGTCGAACGATTCGCCGTATATGAGGTTTTCCCAGAATTCGCCTGACGGACCGAACCTGCCCGTGTAGTGCGCAGTCGATGTGGCGCAGTCGTTTGTACTGGCAAAAGGGCCGCCATGCCAATAATTGAGATCTTCCAGCACTACTCCATAGCCCACGAAAGCATCGTCGGCGCGATCCCCTTTTCTGCGATACTCTTCGAGCCATTCATGCAAAATCTCTCCCGCTTTCTCGTAATTGCCGTCCAGCCTCGCAAGCCGCGCCTCCAGAAAAAGCCGGATCAGCGACTTTTCCGGCGCCATGGCCAGCAATTTGCGGCATAAATCGAGGTCGCCGCGGTAAAACGCTATCCACGCCTGGCGATCGGCCCCCAAGGCGGGCTTGCCGGCCGCAGTCGCTCCTTGCGGCAAACACCCGCCCGCGCCATATGCTATGGCGACTTCAACCCCGACAATATCCTCGCACAGCCTTTGCACCCATTCACGCTTGGGCGTCGCTTTTGAATGGCGGCGGCAAAATATCCGCTTCGCAAAGCCCGGCCATTCCGTCCAAGGGTGTCCCGAATACGATGTCAGCACAAGCGGGTAGTAGCGCTCGCCGCATGTCTTGGAGAGAAACCTTAGGGCAAACGCCTCCAGCGCGGCGGTATCCTTGAAGCCGTCGTCCAGCGCCTTGCGCATTTCGTCCAAATGGCGGTCTTTGTCCGCAAACAGCCTCGCGTTCGCGATGCGCACGAAGTGCACCCACACGGTGCGATACCGCCTCAGTTCTTTCGGCAGCGCCAGCAATTGCGCGAACGGCGCAGGGTCGTCGTCTTTTCTGAACACGAGCCATTGCGCATGGCCCAGTTTGTAGAGATAGAACTCGCGCGCATAATCGGGCACGCCTTGAGGAATCTCCACCTGCTCTCCGTTTTCCAGCCGTTTGCAGACGCTGTCGCAGAATTCCTTGAACCGCCGCCAATCTCCGGCCAGCGCTTCCTCGCCGGCGCCGAACGCCGCGCCGGACTCGAAGAAGTCCAGCTCGTCCGCCTTTGGCGTCGATATGCCGTTGCTTCTAGGCGCTTTGCCTGTCCAGCCGGGATAGTAATGCGCGCCAATCATCGACAGCTCTGCGCCGAGGTGCGGAATGATGCGGTATGCGTCCGCAGCCTTCACTTTCGAATTTCTTGCGACGATTGCGGTATCGTGGTGCTCGCATTCGATGCATTCTTCGCAGTCGTGCGGGAAGTACGACGCGGGAAAGTACGGTCCGCACGCCTTCGCCGTTAGGGCGCACGAGAGCGCGGCCAATGCCGTCGCCGCGAGTTTATTGCGCAAAATCATGCAAGCCATCTCCTGTCAGTCCCGTATCTCATGTATTGAAATCTCATGTGCTCCGTTTCGCATTATCGCCTTGCCGAACACGAACTCTTCGCCGCACGCAAACGGCGCCATACGTACCTTCCCGGGCAGCCTGCCGTATGGGGAACCGTCTTCGGCGACGCTCCCGTTTAGCGCGAAGAATTCCCCTTCGGCGTCCGCGCCCCAGTCGATAGCCGCACGCGCCCCTTCAATCGGCACCTGGTTGCGATAGCGCGCAACGAGGTCGAAGACTCCTTCTCGTCCGCCGCCTCGAACCTCGAACTCGACCTTGGCGACAGGCAGCTGTCCGGACTCCAGCAGGGACACGGTTTCGCGATCAAGGCACCAGCGATCTTCGCCTTTGACCGGCAGGCGAAACCATATCGCAGGCAGGCGCAGCGGCGAAGCCAGCACGTCGCGAAGCAGTTTCAGGTCCGGCGCGGCGAGGCGGCATCTCGTCCCTCGCGGCATCTCGTAGTCGTCCGGCAGCCCCTCAGCATAAAGCCGGCGAAAGGTTCCGTCGGCATTGAACGTAAGAACATATGCATAAGAAGGCAGTGCCATCTTGAAACGTCCGTCCAGAGCCCTGGCCTGGCGCAAAGCCCTGAAAACGGTTTTGCGGTTCATGAGAGCCCAAGATTCGGATATGTCTTTCGGCGCGTCTATGCCGTGCAGCTGTATCACCGGCTCGTCGATGGCAGCCAGCACCCGTCTTGTTCCTTTGAGCCCCAGATGGCACGGCAGAAACGTCGCCCCCATGTGCAGCCTGGCGCAATCATTCGTCCAAAGGCTGCGGATGTTTTCCGCAAGTTCGGCATAGCGGCCGATCATCCTCTCTGGCACGTCGGCGTCGAGCTGAATTCTGCTTGCGCCCAACGCGTCCGCCCGCGCTACAACAGCGGACGCGGCTTTGCCGGTATCGCTCAGCGCCTTCACCGGCAGGCGGAAAACGGCGGTGACGCGATCGTTGCGCAAAATCTCTTTCGGCGCCTGCGTCCCCCGCCAGCGCAGTTCGCCGCCCTCGCACTCCAACTCGCCGCAAAGCACATACAAGTCGCGGTCGCCACGCTCCAATTCGGCGAGAACGCACGACTCGACGCTGTCCGACCATTGGCGCTGCCAGACGTAAAATCCGTTTCTGCCTGAAACCGCAATCTCCGCAGAACCGTCAAGCCAGCATGCGACCGAGAATGCGGCCAAAACGCCGCACCCGCAAAGGGCTAGCCAGAACCATTTCATGGCGGTCAGTCGAGAACGCCTTTCGAGGGGGGCTCCTTGTCGTCCCACCACGAACCCTTTGCTGAAGATATGCGCGCGATCGGCTTCGTCGTCAGCTGCTTGCCCTTCGAGTTCGCGCCGCGCACTATCACGACGTCCTGGTCTTCGAGCTTGCCGTCCGCATTGGTGCGCTTCACCTGCTCTTTCGGCAGGAAGTACTGCTGGTTTATGCGCTGGCCCTTCGCGGGCTTGTATTTGACGTAGATCGTCTCGGGGCACCCCTCCTGGAAGAACAGTATCTTCGATTTCGGCTTCTCCGGCGCGAGGCGGTAGTCTTTGTTGCGTATGAGCCCGCCGAAGCGGAAGCGCTTTATGTAGCTGAAGCCGTAGCCGCCCTCTTCGTAGACGCACGTGAACTCGCGCCTGTCGCGGTCTTTCTCCTGATCGTACCGCATAACCGCGAGCAGATCCTTGTCGACGAATATCTTGTCCTCGGGCTGCACCTTCTTGAACCGGCCGTCCTTCCAGACCAGCACGAGCTCGTCCAGAGAGGAACACTTGAAGAGTTCGTCGCCGCCTTTTATGCCAGAGCCTATGTAGTGGTTCTCGCGGTCCCAGCGTATCGTCAGCTCGCTCGCGGTGATGGCCTTCACATCCACCTCCTTGAACGCCCCGCCGTTGACTTTGGTGCATCGCGGATATTTCTTAGCGTATTCCTTGACAAGCCCCTTCAGATATTTGACGACGAACGCCCTGAGGTGCACCAGATTGTCGTTGACCTCCGCCTCTTCCTTCTGTATGCCTGCGATTTCCTCGCGGTTCTTATCTATGTCGAACTGCGAAATGCGGCGGATCGGTATCTTTAGAAGCCGCTCTACATCTTCCGGGGTCACGTCGCGGCGCAGCTCGGTGCGGAAAGGCTTGAACCCCTCCATCACCGTCTTGACGACCCCTTCCAGAGTCTTTTCCTTCTCGATGCGCTTGTATATGCGCTCTTCGATGAATATGCGGTCGAGCGTGCGGGCGTGGAACAGATCGTCCAGCTCCTGCAGGCGAATCTCCTGTTCGCGCTTGGTGAGATACATCAAACGCTCCACGTTCTTGCGCAGTATGTCGCTTACGGACATCAAACGCGGCCTGCCGTCGTCCAGCACTATCGGACGCGACGCAATGGACTTCTCGCACGTCGTGAACGCGTACAGCGCGACTATGGCCTTCTCCTGGCTTTCGCCGGCCTGCAACTCGAGTTCGATGCAGACCGAATCGCTCGTAAGGTCGTGCAGTTTGCGCACGGGCACCTTTTTCTTCTTTATCGCGTCTTCGATCGACTCAGCGATGGAATCCGTCGTCTCGCCCCACGGCAGTTCGGTTATGACGAGGCGGTTCTTGTCGGCCTTTTCTATCTTGGCGCGAACCTTGACCTTGCCGAGTCCGTCCTGATATTCCGAAACGTCCATTATGCCGCCGAGCTGGAAATCCGGGTAAAGTTCGAACGGCTTCTTCTGTATTATAGCGATTTCAGCTTCGAGAAGCTCGATGAAGTTGTGCGGCAAGATAGCCGTCGATAGGCCTACCGCGATGCCGTCCGCGCCCATCATCAGCAGCAGCGGAATCTTCGCTGGCAGATACACGGGCTCTTCCTTGCGGCCGTCGTAATTCGGCACGAATGTGGTGGTCTTCTTGTTGAAGACCTCTTTCCGCGCAAGATCCGTCAGCCGGCACTCTATGTATCGCGTCGCGGCGTGGGGCATGCCAGTATAGAGTGAGCCGTAGTTGCCCTGTCCGTCGATAAGGTAGCCCTTGCCCTCGCCCCACAACTTGTTGGCGAGCACGACAATCGCATCGCCGATGGAGGCGTCGCCGTGCGGATGGTACTGCATCGCGTGGCCGACGATGTTGGCGACCTTCGTGTAGCGTCCGTCATCCTTCTCCCAGAGCGAATGCATTATCCGGCGCTGCACCGGCTTCAGTCCGTCCTCGAGAGCGGGAATCGCGCGCGAGCATATGACATAAGCGGAATACTGCCTGAAGTTGAAATCGTAAAGGTCGCGCATCGGCCCCGAGCCCGTCAGCCCTTTAGTGTCATGGGCGAACACTGGCGCGGCGTTCTTCGCGACATCGCCGAACATGTCCAAGCTGTCGAACAAGCTTGGAGGCTGCTTTTCGTCTTTATGTTCTTTGTTTTTTGCCATCTCTAATCCACAAATCGTCTGTAGCCTAAATCGTTTTGGTGGTGAAGTTTACCAAATCCACCCGCAAAAGGTCAATGCCCAAGCTGCGGTTTGAAGATTTACCGCAATAAAACGATTCCTTGTTCCGACTGTGCGCTCGCCGCCATGGCGGAGCGCGGACAAGCGCCGCCAAGAGCGCGCGATCGAAACCTATTCGTGGCGGCGATGCATGGGATGTCCGCGCAAAACTGGAAAACTCCACGAATATTTGATCGCCAGCGCCCGGAGAATAAATATGACGATCATGCACAGCGAACCGCACACTATCGGCGAAACGTCAAAACAATTGTAGAGCACCACATACAGCACGGCGCCGACAAAACAAGCCATCGCATATATCTCCTTGCGGAAAATGAGCGGGACCTGATTTATCAGCACATCGCGCAGAATGCCGCCGAATACAGCGGTAACCACGCCCATCACGATCGCACACCAGCTCGGAAACCCGTGAAGGAGCGTCTTCTCCAAGCCAAGCACCGTGAACAGCGCGATGGATATCGTATCGAACACGAACCACGTGATCCGTTCGGAAATGAACCGCCTGCCGAAAACCGCCACCGCCACAAGCGCCGCAAAAGTCGTTATCAGATAGCTCGGATGGCGCATCCAGAACGGCGGCAGATTGAGCATCAGGTCGCGCAGCGTTCCGCCGCCAAGCGCGGTGACGAAGCCGATCACATACGCCCCGAACCAGTCGAATTTCTTGACGGAAGCCAAACGGACGCCTGAAATCGCACCCGCAAAAGTGCCTATATGCTCCAGTAAAAGACTGAACGGATCTTGCCCCAACGCCCTGCCCAACGATTCATACCACTCTATAATCACAACAGAATTTCCTCAATATCGTTTCAATTTACGCACATATCACGCAAGAGAGGCCTCGAAGTCAAAACCGACGCACTTCTGCAGCGTTACATCGACAAATTCGCCGACCGGAGCCTCGTCATAAAGGTACACCACGCCATCCACATCGGGCGCCTGGCTCTCCATACGCGCTACCCCCGGAGCGACGACGAGCGCGCGGAAGGTCTTGCCCAGCATGCGCTTCGATTTCACGCGCCACAGCGCGCTTGCCTGCTGCATGACCTTGCGCTCGCGTTCTTGCGCCACCTTTCTCGAAGGGCGACCGCCCATCTTGGCGCCCTTCGTGCCTTCTTCTGGCGAATAGGCGAACGCGCCAAGCCTGTCGAACTGCATACGCGCGAGATCGGCGAGCATCCCGTTGAAGCGCGCCTCGGTCTCTCCGGGGAAGCCCGTGAGAATCGTGGTTCTGAGCGTCACGCCGGGCACGATTGCGCGCAAGACCTCCGCCGCCGAACGCGACGCTTCGATCGCGGATTTGCGGTTCATTTTCGCAAGCACTGCGGGATCGGTATGCTGTATCGGGACGTCTATGTATTTCGCCGCATGTTTCGACGTCAGCATCCAGATCAGGAAATCTTCCGTTATCTCGCTCGGATACGAATAAAGCACGCGTACCCAGAAGTCGCCCTTGATCTTGTCCAGCCGCCAAAGAAGATCGGCGAGATTCGGTCCGCCGGACTTTTTCCACTCCAGCCCGTAAAGCATGGGGTCCTGTGCGATGACATTGAGCTCGCGACAGCCGCTCTTCACCAGAGCGCAGGCTTCGCGCAAAATGCTCTCGACCGGGCGGCTGCGGAACTTGCCGCGAATGGATGGTATCGCGCAATACGCGCAGCGATGTGCACACCCTTCGGCGATTTTGAGGTAGGCGAACGCCTTGCCGGTAAGGCGCATTCCGGGAATCTTTTGCTCTTCCCAATCGCCTGGCACGCCTCGCCACTCGTCCACGCCGGGAAACTTCGCCACAGCTTTCGGGTAGCGCTGCGGATAGCACCCGGACACGACGACCCTCCCGTACGCCCCTCTGGCCTTCAGGGCGAGGGCCCGCGCGATTTCGGCCTCGGCCTCTTCGCGCGCGGACGCGATGAAGGCGCATGTATTGACGATCACGGTATCCGCTCTGTCGGGGTCCGGCGAGAGCCTGCAACCCTTCTTCAGCAGGTTGCCCGCGGCCACCTGGAGATCTACGGCGTTCTTTGCGCAACCGAGACTGACGAGTGCGATAGTTTCACCTTTCTTCATAGAAAGAATCCATTTGGGGCTTAAGATTGACCAGAAAATCGCGGAACGGCGCATTCTTCCCGGTCGGCGAAAAGTCTATTGCGGGGGCGGCGCCCAGATCGCGCGCGACATGGCAATAGGCGAAATGCTCAAGCGTACGGCCCATTGCGCGGCAGCTCATCACAAAGTCGGTGATGCGCCCGGACGAAAGATCGGCCACGATATAGCACACGAGCCCTTGCGGACCGAAACGGTCTGCCGTCTCGAAGACATAGACCCGTTTGCCAGTGTCGGCGAGAAGAGCGGCGAAATCTTCGCGGCCGCGGCGGATTGTCGTAGCGTTGAACTGGTTTGTCTTGGCGGCCATTTGGGCCAGCCTGTCCAGATCGGACTCTTTGGCCAGACGCGGCGAGACGCTCAACCGGAGCGATTTTAGGTAATCCCCCTCCGACGCGAAGGCCCGCCTGGTCTCGCGAGCCGCCGCCGAAGCCCTGTAGCTGTCGGCGCGGAGGCGGTCTTCGGCCGTAGCGCCCAATCCGCAAAAGTAATATTCCTCAAGCCTGCGCAAGAGAAGCCTCGCCTCGCACTCTGCGTCTTCTCCCCAGCCGCACCATGGCGCCACGGTCACTTCGGGAAGATGCGCCGCCATTTGGGCGCGCTCGTGAGGGTTGTCGTCCACGAAAACGACGCTGTCGACGCCGATGTTCAATTCGCGGCACGCTTCGACGAGATTGCCGGCCTTCGGGGCCCAGTTTATCCGCCTTACAGCAAAATCGCCGTCTTGAAGAGGCATGTTGCCTCGCATGAACCGCTTTGCGGGGTCGTTCTTCGTCAGCAGAACGAGTACAACCCCGCGATCGCGCAAGGCTTTGAGGCCCCGCTGGAATTCGACGCAGGGCACAAGGCTGTCGCGTCCGTCTTCACTCAATATCCCGCGCCAAAGCGTATTGTCGGCATCGACGGCCAAAACCTTCTTGAGGGCGGACGTGCTGAAGAAACGGAATTCATCGACTATCGCCTTTATCCCCGAAAGGGAATACGGCATCGACGCAAGCTTGCGCATCCGCTCGTCGAAAAATCCGGCAACGTCGCGCGAAAGCACATCGTCGTGGGAAGTGACGTCGAAAACAAAGTCGGGCGAGAAGCGGTTGAGCGCGGACGATTTGTCGAGAAGCTCTTGCCGCCATGTCGCGAACCCCGCAGGAACATACGTGTCGAACCCGGCCTCCTTGAAGTAAGGGGCTATCAGGTCCAGCGCGACATCGCCTGTCAGAGCGACTTTCATATCTTACATCGCGGCGGCAAGGGCCGTGGCGAATTCCGAGCACTTGACCTCGGTCGCGCCATCCATCTGCCGCGCAAAATCGTAAGTCACGACCTTGTCGGCGATAACCTTGTCCATAGCGGCGATAATCTTGTCCGCAGCCTCGGTCCAGCCCATGTAGCGGAACATCATTTCGCCCGAAAGTATGAGCGAACCCGGATTCACCTTGTCGAGATTGGCGTATTTCGGCGCTGTGCCGTGGGTGGCTTCGAAGACGGCCACGCCCGTACGGTAGTTGATGTTCGCTCCAGGCGCGATACCTATGCCGCCGACTGTAGCGGCGAGGGCGTCGGAGACGTAATCGCCATTGAGGTTCAGCGTCGCTATTACGTCGTATTCGGCGGGACGGGTGAGAATCTGCTGGAGAAAGGCGTCGCAGATGCAGTCCTTCACGGTTATCATGCGTCCGGTCTTCGGGTTCTTGAACACGCACCACGGGCCATCGCCGATCAATGTCGCGCCGTATTCGCGTTTCGCGAGGCTGTAGCCCCAGTCGCGGAAGGCTCCTTCGGTGAATTTCTGGATATTGCCCTTGTGCACGAGCGTGACGGACTTTCGGTCGTTCGCGACGGCATAGTCGAGCGCGGCGCGCACCAAGCGCTCGGTTCCCTCAAGGCTCACCGGCTTTATGCCGATCGACGACGTAGCCGGAAAGCGCATCTTTTTCACGCCCATCTCGCCGAGAAGAAACGCCTTGACCTTCTCCACCTCGGGAGTGCCGTTCATCCACTCGATACCAGCGTAGATATCTTCGGTATTCTCGCGGAATATGACCATATCGGTCAGTTCGGGATGTTTCACCGGCGAAGGCACGCCCTTGAAATAGCGCACTGGCCTCAGGCAGACGTAAAGGTCGAGCTCCTGCCGCATGGCGACATTGATGGAGCGTATGCCGCCGCCGACCGGAGTCGTGAGCGGCCCCTTGATGCTGACGAGACAGTCGCGGCACGCATCAAGCGTCTCCTGCGGCAGCCAATTGCCGAACTTCTTGAACGCCTTTTCGCCGGCGAAGACCTCACGCCATTCGACCTTTCGCGCGCCGCCATATGTCTTCTCGACGGCAGCGTTCCATACGGTCATCGCGGCGCGTGTTATGTCCGGACCGATGCCGTCGCCCTCGATAAAAGGAATCACAGGCCTGTCGGGAACGCACAGCGCTCCGCCCTCAAGTACAATCTTCTCGCCCATTGTGCAGCCCGGCCTTATATGTTGATGCGGAGCGTCGTCTCGCGCGCGGGGCCCACCGAAAGCACGCCAAGCTTGCCGCCGACGAGCTCGAGAATGCGGTTGATGTAGGCCTTGGCGTTCTCGGGCAGTTCGGAGTAGTCGGTCGTCTTCGATGTCTCGCACTGCCAACCGGGCAGCTCCTCGTAGACCGGCTCGCACTCCTTGAGCGCGTCGAGATCGGCAGGGAAAGTCTGGTAGACGAAGCCGTCCTTGCGGCGGTAGCCGGTGCATATTTTGACGACGGGGAACGTATCGAGCACATCAAGCTTCGTCATCGCCCAGAAATCCACCCCGTTCACGCGCTGGGCATAGCGGGCCACGACGGCGTCGAACCATCCGCAACGGCGCGGGCGACCAGTCGTGGCGCCGAACTCGCCGCCGCGGCTGCGCAGCGTTTCGCCGTCGGCGTCGAAGAGCTCGGTCGGGAACGGCCCCTCGCCGACACGCGTCGTGTAGAGTTTCAGCACGCCGATCACGCGGTCTATCGCGCGGGGCGATACGCCGGAGCCCGTGCAGGCGCCGCCTGCCGTGGGATTGGACGACGTGACGAAAGGATACGTGCCGAAGTCAATGTCCAGCATGGTAGCCTGGGCGCCCTCAAACAGCACGGACTTCTTCGCGTCGAGGCTTTCGTGCAGGAACTGTATCGTGTCGGTGACGTAGGGCATCAGCGCGGGCACCATCGGAGTATACAGCCGGACCATTTCGTCGGCGTCCAGCTCGTGGGCCCCGAGCGCGCGAAGCTTCACGTTGGCGTCCTCGACATGGGAACGGATTATATCGAGAAAATCGGGCTTTAGAATGTCGCCGACGCGCATCCCGTAGCGGCCTACCTTCGCGGCGTAGGCAGGCCCGATGCCGCGGCCTGTCGTGCCGATCTTCTTGCCCTCGGGGCGGACGGCCTCTTCGGCGCGGTCGAGGGCGCGATGCCACTGCATGACCATCTGCGCGCGCTCGGATATGTGAAAGCGCCCCTTGAGGTCGAAGCCCCAGCTTTCGACCTGCTCGATCTCCTTCATGAGATCGAACGGATCCATCACCACGCCGTTGCCTATGACGCAGTGCTTGCCGTCGTGAAGGACACCGCTGGGCACCAGGTGAAGCACATACTTCTTGTCGCCGACGACCACGGTGTGCCCCGCGTTCGAGCCGCCCTGGAAGCGCACGACTATATCGGACTCTTCAGTCAGGAAATCTATTACCTTGCCCTTGCCCTCATCGCCCCACTGGGCACCAACCAATACGGTGTTCATTATTCTTCTGTTCCTTGAATATGTTTAGAGTTAGACATGCAGTGGTTATTATACCAAATTAAGGCGTTCCAATAAAGGAGCAACAATGCCGCCGTCGACATCCATGCCCAATGGTATGGTGGGCTTGTTGCTGCCGTGGAAATCGCTACCGGCCGAAACGAGAAGCCCGAGTTTTCTCGCGATGCGCGTGAATTCGACCGTCTCAAGGGCGGAATTCGCCTGGTAAACGGCCTCGAGACCGTCCAGCCCCTTTTCTTTCAGTTCGGCGAGGCCGCGTTCGGCATCCGCGAATTCAGGCTCGCCGTACTTCCAATAACGCCGCCAATATTTCGGATGGGCCATGACGCAAAGGCCTCCGGCCTCGTGAACGGCGCGGAAAGTCTCCTCCTGGCTGGGATGCCACCTGTCCTCGTAGCAGCGCGTCTCTTCGGGCGACTCGGGCAGCAGATAGCGGTCGAAGCCCTCCTTCACGCTCGCAACATAGCCATGGTCCATCAGCCAGCGAGCAAAATGCGGTCTCGCGAGAACCTCGCCATGGGCATAGGCGTATATGGTGTCGTCCATCGCGATACCCTTTCGCCGGAAGTTCTCGATAATGCGCTCGTTTCGTCCGTTTCGCCCCTCGAGTATCCGCCCGAGAAGCGCCTTCAGCGCCTCGCTGCCAAGATCGACCCCCAGCGCGAGAAGATGGAACTTGTCGAAACCGCGGCCGGGCTCTATCGAGAGCTCGACTCCGCCTACAAAAGGCACGCCCAACGCGGCGCACGCCTCGCGGCACTCGCTTACGCCGTCCATATTGTCGTGATCGGTCAAGGCGAACGCAGAAAAACCCTTCGCCATGTTCGCGAGACAGGCCGGCGAAAACGTTCCGTCGCTCGCGGTCGAATGCACGTGAAAATCGACTTTCATGACACGGCCTTCGGCGCAAATTCGCGGACGATCTGGCGATCGTCGAACGGATGTTTCACGCCCTTTATCTCTTGCGTTGTTTCATGACCCTTGCCGCACACCAGAACGACATCGCCGGGCATTGCGTTCTTCATCGCGAATTCTATCGCCTTTCTGCGGTCTGGCTCGACTTCTACGCCATTGCGCCCTTCTATGCCCGAAAGAATCGCGTCTATAATCGCCATCGGCTCCTCGCTACGCGGATTGTCGCTCGTCACGACAAGCCTGTCGGCGAGGCATGCGCAAGCCTCGCCCATCAGAGGGCGCTTCATGGGGTCTCTGTCGCCGCCCGCGCCGAAGACGACCCAAAGCTGTCCCTTCGTGAAGCCGCGCGCCGCCCTGAGCACCTTTTCGAGTCCGTCGGGAGTGTGCGCAAAATCGACGTAGACCTTACCTCGCGAAGCGGATGGCACATACTCCAGCCGCCCCCATCGCGGTTTCAGGCGCGGTATGAGCCGCTGTATCTCATCGTGCGGCACGCCTGCCGCCTCGGCCAGCGCGGCGGCGACAAGCACATTCGACTCGTTGTAGTCGCCGACGAGCTGCAACCCGGAGAGATCGAAAGCGGGCGCCTCGCGGGTGACGGGAAGAACATTCAGATCGAGTCGCGAAACGGCGGCCATCATCTCCTTGCCGTAGCCTCCGTCCAGACAGACAGCGAAAGGCGCTTTCGGACGCGAGGCGGCGATTCTGCGGGCGAAATCGAGCTTTACGTCGAAATATGCGGCCATGGTCTTGTGGTAGTCGAGATGATCTTCCGAAAGATTGGTGAAAGCCCCTCCGTCGAACACCGTGGTCTCGCCGAAGCCTACGCGGTTCTGGTGTATGGCGTGGCTGGAGACCTCCATCACGCAATCTTTTGCGCCCGATTTCTCCATCTCAGCGTATATCTCTTTCAGCGTGGCGAGAGGCGGCGTAGTGTAGCCCGTGCTGAAGCGGCGCGAGAGAGTGTTGACCTCGACAGTGGTTATGTAGGCGCCGCCGAGAAATTCGGCGAGTATCCACGCTGTCGTCGTCTTGCCGTTTGTGCCTGTTATGCCCCAATGGCGCATCAGTCGCGAACCCCTTTCCACTCCGCGAAGCGCTTTTCGGCCAAAGCCTTGTATTTCGCGCCCGTGCCTCCGTTCACGAACGGATCGATCGAGATTCCCCCGCGCGCCGCGAATTTGCCGTAGACCTCCATGTATTTCGGCTTCAGCAGTTTCGCGAGATCGTTGTAGATCACGTTTATCACATCTTCGTGGAAATCGCCGTGGTTTCGGAAGCCAAAGAGATATAGCTTGAGCGATTTCGACTCGACAAGACGTTTCGCGGGTATGTAGCGAATCGTCAGCGTCGCGAAATCGGGCTGGCCAGTCTTCGGACACAGCGTGGTGAACTCCGGCGCGGTGAAGGTAACCCAATAATCGCGGTCGGGGTGGCGGTTGTCGAACGCGTCCAGTATCGACGCGTCGTAATCTTTCGGACCCGCAACCGTGGCGCCGAGCGCCTTTAGCGTTTCAAGATCTTTTCTCACTTTCATCCTCCCTGCTATTTCGTCCAACGCGCCATCAATGCGCGTCCAGCCAATTGTATCCTACGCCGATGCCGACATCGAGCGGCACGCCGAAGTCGATCGCGCCCGTCATTTCGCGGCGGACAATCTCTTTCAGCCGCTCCACCTCGTCCAGCGGCGTATCGAAAACAAGTTCATCGTGTATCTGCAGCACCATCTTCGCGCGAAGGCGCTCCGCCTTCATGGCGCGGTCAACCTTGACCATCGCAATCTTTATCAAATCTGCGGCGGACCCCTGGATCGGCGTATTTATCGCGTCGCGCTCGGCCGCCTGGCGAGCCGTTGCGTTTCGCGAAGATATGTCGCGCAGTGTGCGGCGGCGGCCGAGAATCGTGGTCGCGTAGCCCTTCGCGCGCGCATCGGCTATTGCGCGGTCCATATACTCCCGTACCTTCGGATAGAGCCTGAAATACGTCTCTATCAGATCGGCGGCCTCCTTGCGCGAAACGCCAAGCCTCTGCGAAAGCCCGAACGGCGAAATGCCGTAGATTATGCCGAAGTTGACCATCTTGCACTTCGCGCGCTGTTCAGGCGTGACGAAGGCCGGCATTATGTCGTAGACGCGGCTCGCCGTGTCGCGGTGGATGTCTTCGCCGTTTCTAAACGCGGCCAGCATCGCGGCATCGCCCGAAAACGCCGCCATGAGTCTGAGCTCGATCTGCGAATAGTCCGCCGAAACAAGCGCGTGGTTTACGTCCCTCGCGACAAACGCCTTCCGTATCATCTTGCCGCGCTCGGTGCGTATGGGTATGTTCTGCAGGTTGGGGTCGGACGAACTCAAGCGCCCCGTCTCGGTGAACGCCTGCGAATATGTCGTGTGCACGCGCCCGTTTTCGTCGATCAGCGTCGGCAATTTGTCCACATATGTGGACTTCAGCTTCGCGCACGCGCGGTATTCCAGAATCTTCCGCACTACGGGATGGTCGTCCACAAGCTTCGCCAGCGTCTTTTCGTCCGTCGAGAAATTGCCGGTCGCCGTTTTCTTCGAGACGCCCGCATTGAGGCCTAGCTTGCCGAAAAGGAATTCCCCTAGCTGCTTGGGGCTGTCGATGTTCAACCCCGGGTCGGCATATTCCAATATGCCCTGCGCCAGCGACAATATCTCGCGGTCGAGCGCGAGCCCGTAGTCCTTCAGCGCGCCCACGTCTATGCGCACGCCCTCGCGCTCCATGTCGGTCAGAATCTTCACGAGCGGCTCTTCCGCCTCCTCAAGCGCGCGCATCGCCCCCGCTTCGGCGACCTTCGGCCGGAGAACGCCGTCCAGCCGCAGAGTCACGTCGGCGTCTTCGGCGGCATAGTCCAATATCTCGTCGGGCCTGAGCGCCGCCATCGAAAGCTGGTCCTTGCCGCGTTCTTTCTCGCCGATGAGCGCTTCTATCGGAACCGGCCTGTAGCCGAGATACTGCTCCGAAAGCGTATCCATGCCGTGTCTGGCGGCGGCGTCGAGGCAGTAGTGCTCCAGCATCGTATCGCGCGGCACCGAAGCGAACCCGATTCCGTAGCGGTGCAGCACGGAGCGGTCGAACTTCACGTTGTGCCCCACAAACGCCTTCGACGGGTCGGCAAAGAGCGGACGGAACACATCCACGAGGTCTGCCGTGACATACCACGCCTTGCCCGGCGCGACCGCGAACGAAAAGCCCACGAGTTTGCAGAAGTGCGCCTCGGTGGAACTGTGCCCCTCGACCGCAGCCGTCTCGGTGTCGAAGGCGATTGTTTCGGCCTTCATCAGTTCCGCAAGAAGCTCTCTCGCGCCATCTTCGGTCGTTATCAGCCTGTAATCGTGGGGCGTATCCGCAAGAGTGCGCATGGTCTTATCGGAGGTTTCTTCGGCCGCGACCTGTGCGCTGTCGCCAAGAAGCTCGCGCGCGAGCCTGTTCAGCTCGAATTTCGCGCACACCCTCGCCAGCTTCTCCTCGTCGACACCGCTGCGGCGATACGCCTCCCAATCTGGCTCGATCGGAACATCGGTGCGGATTGTCGTCAAAAAGCGCGACATTCGCGCGTCTTCCGCGCCCAGGGCGACCTTCTCGGCGAGCTTGCCCTTCAGCTTGTGCACATTGGCGATTATGCCTTCTACATCGCCGAATTTCTCCAGCAGATCGGCGGCCGTCTTCTCGCCTACCCCGCGAATGCCGGGTATGTTGTCCGAAGAATCTCCCGCCAAGGCGAGATAGTCTATCATCTGGCGCGGCTCTCTGAGATGCCAATGGCCGCAAACCTTGGCGACATCATATATCTCGGCGTCATCGCCAGCGTGGGCGGGACGGTAAAGGCTTATCCCCTCCTCGACCAGCTGGGCGGCGTCTTTGTCGGGCGTCGCCATATAGACCTCGAAGCCCGCCTCGCGTCCCTTTTTGGCCAGCGTCCCCATGACATCGTCGGCCTCGAAGCCCTCTACGCGCACCACGGGTATCTTGAGCGCCTCCGCCAGCTCGAACGCGTACGGTATCGAATCGGCCAGATCTTCGGGCATCTTCTCGCGCTGCGCCTTGTATGGTGCGTACGCCTCGTGGCGGAAAGTCGGGCCCGAGGGGTCCATCGCCAGCACAACATGGGTCGGCGACTCCTTTTTCAATATGGACATAAGTCCATTCGCCAGCCCTATCAGCGCAGACGTGTTTATGCCCGTCGTCGTCATCCGAGGATTGCGCAGAAAAACGAAATGCCCTTTGTAGAGAAAAGGCATCATGTCGATTATGAAAAGCTTGGCATTCTCCATATTTGCAATCATTCCTGCCCGGACGGAAACAGCTTCTGCAGAATCTGCTCGGCGGGCGTGTAGGCTTTCTTTTCCGAGTTGCACGCCTTGCAGCACGGCACGCAATTGCCCCGCGTCGATTTGCCGCCGCGCGCGACGGGTATTACGTGGTCCATCGTCAGCTCGGAGGGCGCAAACTTCTTGTGGCAATAGTGGCACTCGCCCTTCGCCAGAAGGTTTCGCCACCAGTCGGTGTTGCGCAAGGCCCTCGCCTTGGCGCGTTCGATCTTCACATGTTGCGGATCAGGACTCAGATCAAGCCAGTCTTCCATCCCCGTGTCAAATCTCGCTCATGAGCAGAGACAGGCGATATGTCTCAGGACGCTTGCGCGGAGGCTGGCCGGGCGCGATCGCGCCGGAGATATACGCGTCGATATGGACGAAATACCCCTCCGCCTTGTTCGCGCTAGGCCTTATGCTGAAGCCGAACGGCGCGTTCACGGCGTCGATGCGCATACCCCTGCCCATCGGCTCGACAACCTCGACCCAGCGGCACGCCGAGCGGTAGCCGAAATCGGGGTGGCTCGCGTCCGAAACAAGGCTCATGTTAGCGGCGTAGACCCCCAGCTTCGTGTCGTTGCGCTGCGACGGATAATTCTCCCAAGGGCCGCGACCGTGCCAGCGCACGTTGGTGAATGTTCTCTTCACGGGAAAGGCTATGCCCACGCGCGGCAGCGGCGGCAGATTGGTGGAAACGACCGTAAACACCCAATCAACCAGAAAACGCCCGTCTTTGAGCTCGGTCACTTCGAGCTCGGACTTGCACCCGTCGGGAATCGCCTGGCATGATGTCGCGTCTCTCCAAATCTTGCAGAGGCGGTGCATGCCGTTCGTCTTCTCGGCGCTCGTCTGAAGGCGCCAAAAGTTGTAGGTGAAAAGCCCTTCTACCGGCACGCCCTCGGCGTCGATCTCGAGCGGACGGAAAGGCGGCTCGCCATCGTCTTTGCGCACTGCGGACTCAAGCCCCGCGCTCTCGGCCACCACAGCGGAAAGCGCAGCAAGAACGAAAATGACGCGTTTCATGAATTCGCCGCCCCCTCAACGGCAACACACTCGATCTCGACCTTCACGTCTTTCGGCAGACGCGCCACCTCGACACAGCTCCTGGCCGGCTTGGTGTCGCCGAACATCTCGGCGTAAACGCCATTGAGCGCGGCGAAGTCGTTCATGTCCTTTATGAAAACCGTCGTCTTGACGACATTCGAGAGCGAACTGCCAGCCGCCTCGAGAACATTCTTGAGATTCGTAATCGCCTGACGCGTCTGGTCTTCTATCGTCACGGCCTCAATCGCATTTGTCGCCGGATTGATCGGTATCTGGCCCGAACACCATATAAAACCGCCCGCCGCAAGAGCTTGGCTGTAAGGGCCTAACGCCTTGGGCGCCTTTTCAGTGGAAACTGTCTTTATCATCAGTCACCTCCAATATCTGATTTTCACTTTTCTCCATCCCTACATAAAAATGGAGCCGGGTAAGGGACTCGAACCCCTGGTAATTCCTCATTACAAATGAGGCGCAGTCGCCACTGTGCCAACCCGGCGTGAAAAACGGCGATATTATATCATTTTATGCAGCATCCTGTCTAGTGGGCAACCCCCTTTTTCTTTTTGCCTTTCTTGGTAAATATAACTCCGATAGTTGGGTTGCCGTTAACACTTATCACACCGCTTCGCCCATTCAAACCACAACACCTCACAGCGAGCGGGCGAGCCTACGTGAGCGTGATGGGTGTGGCGAACGGGAGGCGTCGGCGAGCCGACTGCTGCGTTCGCTCTCGTTGACGGAATCTGCTGCGGCTATATCGTTAGACAAGAAGCTTTTGTTCAGTCAGTCCAGCCTAGACAAGGCAACTTGCTGC
>ONWT01000007.1 GCA_900321575.1 uncultured Lentisphaerota bacterium
GTCTAGGCTGGACTGACTGAAAAAACGCTTCTTGTCTAATGATATAGCCGCAGCAGATTCCGGCGCCGAGAGCGAACGCAGCAGTCGTCTCGCCGACGCCTCCCATCGCCCACCCCGAGCCGAAAGACTGAAGCGGCGCGGCGCTGAAACCGCGAACGACAGGCATCCTTGTCGAGACAAGTCAAAAACTGGGTAAACCCCAAGAATAGCCGCTTTTGACGAAAGCGGCGCGGTTTGGTATAATATATCTTTAAATTTTCATCATAGGAGAATTGCATTAAATGAAGACTGATACGAAGAAATTGGACAAGTGCCAGGTTAAGCTGACGGTGACGCTTGATGCGGACGAGGCCAAGACTTGCATCAAAGAGGTCGAGAAGGCGTTCGTCAGAGAGGTCCGCATGCCAGGTTTCCGTCCCGGCAAGGCGCCGATTGAGCTTGTCCGCAAGAACTTCGCCCCTCAGATGAAGGAAGAGACCGGTCGCGTGATGATGCGCAAGCACTACTCCGAGGCGGTCAAGGCCGAGAATCTGGCGGAGGTCGCGCTCGCTGACGTGACGGACGTCAAGTGCGACGCGGATGGCGGTTCTTTCACGGCTATCGTCGATGTGAAGCCCGTGTTCAAGGTTCCGAGCTACAAGGGGCTCAAGATCGCTCCCGCCAACACCAAGGTCGAGGACAGCGCCGTCGCCGAGCAGGTCGAGCGCCTGCGCGCGGCGTATGCGAAGTTCGAGGACGCGAAGGAAGGCGAAGCGGTCGCCGACGGCGATTTCGTGCAGATCGACTATAGCGGAACGGTCGACGGCAAGCCGATTCTCGAGGTCGCTCCCGAGGCGAAGATCGTAGCCAGCGGGACGGGCTTCTGGACGCAGATCGAGGAAGGGCGCTTTCTGGCGGAGATTCTCGAGGCGCTCAAGGGCATGAAGGCCGGCGAGACGAAAGACGGCGTCAAGGCGACGTTCGACAAGGAGTCCGCGCCCGATCCGCTCAAGGGCAAGAAGGCGGTCTACAGTGTGACGCTAAAGGCGTTTCGCCGCCGCGTGCTGCCGACCGACGCGGAATTCGCCGAGAAGGCGAAGGTCGCGAGCGTGGACGAGTTGGCGAAGACCATCCGCGAGTCGATGGAGAAGCAGGCCGTCGAGCAGGAGGCCGCGCGCCGCGAGAACGACGCCGTCGAGATGCTGCTCAAGAAGTGCGATTTCGACGTGCCGCAGAGCCAGGTCCGCCGCGCCATGGACGGCTATCTCAACCAGCTCGCGCAGCGTGCGCAGTATGCGGGGCTCTCGGCCGAATATTTCGAGAAGAACCGCGACAAGATTCTGAAGGATGCCGAAGAGAACGCGACCAAGCAGGTGCGCCTCTGGTACATCATCGATGCCATCGCCGAGGCCGAGAAGATCGAGGCTAAGGAGGAGGAGCGCGGCAAGAAGGTGATGGAATTCGTACTGGCCAACTCGAAATGAACTCTTACATGATACCCTACGTAGTCGAGCAGACCGGCAAGGGCGAGCGGACATACGACATATATTCGCGCCTGCTGCTGGACAGAATCGTGTTCATATCCGGCGAGGTGAACGACGAGATGGCCAACGCAGTCTGCGCGCAGCTGCTGTTTCTGCAGTCGCAGGATCCGAAAAAGGACATAAACGTCTACATCAACTCGCCCGGCGGCAGCGTCACGGCGGGGCTCGCGATATACGACACGATGCAGTTTGTTAAGTGTCCCGTGGCGACATATTGCATCGGCCAGGCCGCTTCCATGGGGGCGGTTCTGCTCACGGCCGGCACGAAGGGCAAGCGCCACGCGCTGCCCAATGCGCGCATAATGATACACCAGCCGTGGGGAGGCGCCGAAGGCAAGGCGAGCGACATAGAGATAACGGCCCGCGAAATTCTGCGCCTCAAGGAGATTCTCAACGGGATACTCGCCAGGCATTCTGGGCAGAAGATCGAGAACGTGGTGCGCGACACCGATCGCGACCACTTCATGAGCGCTGAAGACGCCAAAGAATGGGGCCTGATCGACAAGGTCGTCGAGCCGGTCTGAGAAAGGCGAGAATGGGCAGAAGCAAGAAAAGCGACGAGTTGCATTGCTCGTTTTGCGGGCGCACCTCGGACGAGGTCGCGGTGATACCTGGGGCGGACGGCAACATATGCGTCGATTGCGTGCGCCACGCGAACGAGATGGTCGAGCGCGCGGAGAAGCGTATGTCTGGCGCGCCGGATCTGCCGCCGACTCCGACGCCGCGGCAGATCAAGGAGTTTCTCGACCAGTTTGTCATCGGCCACGACGAGACGAAGAAGGTTCTCTCGGTGGCGGTGCACAACCACTACCGCCGTCTCGAGGCGGCGGCCAAGGGGACTGCGGACGACGGAGTCGAGATCGAGAAGTCGAACATACTCCTCATAGGGCCGACAGGCACGGGCAAGACGCTGCTCGCGCGCACGCTCGCGAAGATTTTGGGCGTTCCGTTCGCCATCGGCGACGCGACCGTTCTCACGCAGGCCGGCTATGTGGGCGAAGACGTAGAAAACCTCGTGCGCTATCTTCTGCAGAACGCCGACGGCAATGTCGAATTGGCGAAGCGCGGCATAATATATGTGGACGAGATCGACAAGATAGCGTCCAAGACGGACAACGTGTCCATCACGCGCGACGTCTCCGGCGAGGGCGTGCAGCAGGCGTTGCTGAAGATTCTTGAAGGCACGATATGCCGCCTGCCTCCGAAAGGCGGGCGCAAGCATCCCGACCAGGAATATATCGAGGTCGATACGTCGAACATCCTCTTCATATGCGGAGGCGCGTTCGTGGGGCTCGACAGAATCGTCGGCGAGCGCACGGGAAAGCGCGCGATAGGTTTCGGCGCGGAGGGTGGCGAGGAGCGCGAAGGCGGGGCCGGGAGCGCGGACGAGCCGCTGGACGTAAGGCCGGAAGATCTCGTCAAGTTCGGTCTCATACCCGAGTTCACAGGGCGTCTGCCGGTGATAACGTCCATGAAAGAGCTTTCGGAGGACGATCTGGTGCGCGTTTTGACGGAGCCGAAGAATTCGCTGGTCAAGCAGTACGCCAAGCTTTTGAAGATGGACGGCGTCGAGCTCAAGTTCGAGCCGGACGCGCTGAGGGCGCTCGCGAAGAAGGCGCTGGCGAGAAAGACGGGCGCGAGAGGGCTTCGGGCCGAGATGGAGCGTCTGATGACGGATGTCATGTACGAGGCGCCTGGCAACAAGGATATGAAGAAGGTCGTCGTCACTGATAAGATGATACAGGAGAGGCTTGGAGCATGACACTGACGCTATTGAAGGGCAAACTCCACAGGATACGGGTGACCGAGGCGTGTCTGGACTACGAGGGCTCGCTCTCGCTCGATCCCGACGACATGGAAGCCGTCGGCATTGTGCCTTACGAGAAGATTCTCGTGGCCGACGTAGAGAACGGCAACCGTTTCGAGACGTACGCCATAGAAGGGCCACGCGGCAGCCACGTGTGCTGTCTCAACGGCGCGGCCGCGCATCAGGGCAAGGTCGGCGACAGGCTGATCGTGATGGCCTTCGCGCAGTTCTCGCCCGAAGAAGCCGCAGGCTTTTCGCCGAAAGTGCGCCATTTCTGACGCAAGACTCCTCCGCGCTCGGTTTTCTTTTCCGGGGGGCTTCGCATTTCGTGCTTTACAAATGCGGAGAAGTTTGGGATAATACACTTATCTTAAATATCGGAGGAGTCTTAATATGCATAAGTGTCTATTGTCCATCGCGCTCGCGGCGGCCTCTTTGAGTGTCTTCGCCGTAAGCGAGCAGGTTACTCTCTGGAAGAACGGCGACGGCGACATCGCGGTTTACCGCATACCCGCCATCTGCACTGCGCCCAACGGCGATCTCGTGGCCGTCTGCGACGCGCGTAGCAAGCACGGCGGCGATCTCGACTCGTGCCAGCCGATAAACATCAGCTGCCGCAGGTCTTCCGACAACGGCACCACGTGGAGCGATCCGAAGTATACGTGGAAGTGGACGTGGAACGACGAAGAGCGCTGGGCGGCGTCCGACCCGAGCTTTATAGTCGACGCCGATACGAAGACGATCTTCCTCTTCTACAACGTCTGGGAGTGCGCGAACAACAAGGGCGTGTACCAGTTCTTCGTGCAGGAGTCGAAGGATAACGGGCTTACGTGGTCCGAGCCGCGCAACATCTCGAACGACATAGCCTTCCAGGGATGGAACTTCGGCGGCCAGCGCGGCCAGGGCGGCTTCATCTTCATCACCTCCGGCTCGGGCGTGCAGCTCAAGGACGGCACGCTCATGCATACGCTTGTGCGCGTTGGCGGCCCGACCGAGGTGGCGCTGTTCGGGTCGGACGACCACGGCAAGACATGGAAGCATTTCGGCAACCCGGCGAAGCAGGGCGACGAGTGCAAGTTCGCCGAGCTCGAGGACGGCTCGTGGATGATCAACTCGCGCGGCAGAGCGGGCGGGCGCGAGATACACCGCTCGACCGACAAGGGCCAGACCTGGCAGTCGGTCTACGACACGAATCTCATCGACCCCGCCTGCAACGGCCAGCTTTTGCGCTATCCCCTCGCGTGCGCGAGAAAGCCGGGCGGCGAACCGAACGCGAACCTTCCCGAGGCGGTGCTGCTCTTCTCGAACTGCAAGGCGAACGGGCGCAGAAACCTGTTCGTGCGCACCAGCTGGGATGACGGCGCGACCTGGAGCGAGGGCGTCTGCATCGAGCCCGCGGGGGCGGCGTATTCCGACATGACGATATTGAAGAACGGCGAAGTCGGAGTTCTCTTCGAAGGCGCAGGCTACGCTACCATCAGGTTCTGCAGGCTGGAGCCCCGCGAGTTTCTCGCCCGCTGAGGCCGGTTCGGTACAAGTTCGATTGGAAAGGTCCGTGAAAATGAAGTCAAGTCTGTTTGCCGCCGCGCTTCTGGCGTCGGCCTGTTCGTTTGCCACGCCCGTAAGCGTGGAGTGGAAATCTCCCGAGGCGATGCCCGCGAGCGTGGCGAGGCCGTTCGCTGGCTTTTTGCCTGACGGACGCTTTCTGGTGGCTGGCGGAACCGACTTTACGGTCGGGGCGGACGGTTCTCGCGTAAAGACGTGTTTCGACGCGGTGAACATAAGGTCCGCGGACGGCACATGGGTTTGTTCGGGCGCGTTGCCTCATGCGGCAGGCGAGGGCGTGACGTGCGAGACTCCGCGCGGCGTGTTCTGCGCCGGCGGATACGACGGCGCCAACGTCTATGCGGACGCTTTCATCCTTACGGGCGATGGTGTCGAAAAGCTGCCCGACCTGCCGCATCCTGTCGTGATGGGGGCGGCGGCGTGCGACGGCGACAAGGTGTACGTGGTCTCCGGCAAGGAGCTGTTCGCGCTGTCGCTCAAGGGCGGAGAGAAGTGGGAGCTGCTCTCCGAGGTTCCTGGAGCCACGCGCTCGCAGATGGTCGCCGCGGTCCAGAACGGAGACCAGAAAGAAAAGCGCCTCGTCGTCTACGGCGGCTTTGACGTCGAGACGAAGGCGCCGCTCCATGACGGTTACGCGTATGTCATCTCTTCGGGCGAGTGGAAGACCCTCTCGCCGCTGCCAGAGAACACCACGACAATCGGCGCGGCGTTTCTGCCGAGCGGCCACCAGCACGTGCTGCTCATCGGCGGCTTCGGCGAGACGGGCTGGGTCGCCCGCGCGATCAACGGCTCGACCGAGACCAATCCGGTGGCGCTAGGCTGGCAGCGCAAGATACTCGCCTACAACTGCGTGACGGACGCGTGGTGCGAATACGGCGAGCTCGCCGAGGGCGACACGCCGCGTTGCGGCGCCGCCGCAGGGCTCAGGCCGGGCAAGACGCCCGAGCAGTATACGCTCATATTGGCGGGCGGCGAAATGGCGCCGGCCCTGAGGACGAGCGCGGTTTCGGTGGCGAGCTTCCGCAAGACAGGCAAATTCGGCGCGATGGCATGGGCGGTGGTCGGCGTCTACGCGCTTCTCATGGTAGGCATGGCGTGCTTCTTCATCTTCAAGAAGAAGGACGAGAACGACTACTTCCGCGGAGGCAACCGCATACCTTGGTACGTCGCAGGCATGTCGATATTCGCGACGATGCTTTCGTCCATAACCTTTATTGCGATTCCGACCCAGGCGTATTTGCAGGACTGGCGCTACTTTGTGATGGCGTTCTTCATCATCGGCATGGCTCCGGTGGCGATATACTACTATCTGCCGTTCTTCTGCCGCCTCGGCATAACTTCGGCCTACGAATATCTTGAGAAGCGCTTCAATCTCGGGGTGCGGCTCTTCGGTTCGGCGGCGTTTGTCGTGTTCATGGTCTGCCGCGTGGCCGTGGTGACGCTGCTTCCCGCGATCGCGCTGAACGCGGTTACGGGAATCTCCATCGACGCGTGCATTCTCATTTGCGGCATACTGACGATGATCTACTGCTCGCTGGGCGGTCTCGAGGCCGTCATCTGGAGCGACTTCGTGCAGGGTATAGTGCTTATGGGCGGCGCGGTTTCGGTTCTCGTGCTGCTCATCATGAAGACCGGCGGCGCAGGCGAGCATTTCGCCACTTTCTGGAGCGTTGCCGACGAATACGGAAAGAACAGGATGTGGGACTTCCGCCTGCTCTTCACCCAGCCCGTCTTCTGGGTCGTCGCCGTCCAGGGATTGATCTCGAACCTCTCCAGCTACACGAGCGACCAGTGCGTCATCCAGCGCTACATCGCCACGCCGGACGAGAACGCCACGAAGCGCTCGCTCTGGTTCAACGGCTGCATGTCGGTCTTTGCGCAGGTCGTCTTCTACGGTATCGGAATGGCGCTCTTCGCGTTCTACCACACCAATCCGTCCGCGATGGACGTAACAATGCCCAAGGGCGATTCGGTGCTGCCGATCTTCATGGCGACCGAAATGCCGCCGTGGCTCGCAGGTCTCGTGATCGCCGCGGTGTTCGCCGCCACGATTTCGACCTTGTCGGCCAACCTCTCGTCGGCTTCCACCGCGGTAGTGACCGACTTCATCAAGCGCTTCAAGCCGGACATTCCCGGCAAGGCGCAGATTCGCTGCGGCCAGATATGCACGTATGTTGTCGGCATCATCGGCATAATGGCGGCCCTTACGCTGGCGAGGATGGAGTCCAGCGCGCTGTTCGACAACTTCAACAAATACATCGCCATGCTCACTGCGGGACTTACGGGACTCTTCTTCATGGGCGTGTTCATGCCGCGCATCAAGGGCGTCGCCGCCGTGTGCGGACTCGCGGCCAACTACTTCGTGTGCTTCAGCTGCGAGATTCTGCACTGCGACGTGTTCGGGCTGAAGTTCCATCCGTTCCTTCTTGGCGGAATCGGTCTCGTCGTCTGCGTGCTTGTCGCGTACGTCTGCTCGCTGATCTTCAACGAGAAGGGGCGCGACCTGACGGGGCTCACGCTGAAGACTTTGCAGAAGAAGTAAACTTTTCATCAACGGGAAGGGGACAGAATGAACGCGATGTTTGCTGCTGCGACCGGCGAAGTTTCGTCCGAATGGCTCACGAAACTGTCCGGTTTGGTGGACACGGTGAACGGCTATGTGTGGGGCATGCCTCTCATATTGACCGTGCTTGTTGCGGGGTTTCTGGTGACAGCGTTTCTGCGGATGGAGCACCTCTTCCACATGAAGCGTGCGTTCTACTACATGATCCGCACCGAGACCGACGCCGAGGCGACCGGTGAAGTGTCCGCCTTCGGCGCCCTTTGCACGGCTCTCTCGGCGACGATCGGCACGGGCAGCATAGTCGGTGTCGCCACGGCCATCGGCATGGGCGGTCCAGGGGCGCTTTTCTGGATGATGGTCGCGGCGTTCTTCGGTATGGGCACCAAATACGCCGAGGGCCTTTTGGCCGTAAAGTATCGCGCAGTCGATGGTGACGGCAAAGTCCTCGGCGGGCCTTTCTACTACATCGAGAGGGGCCTCGGGGCCAAATGGAAGCCTCTTGCCGTGATGTTTGCGGTGTTCGGAACTCTGGCGGCGCTGTTCGGCATCGGCACGATTACGCAGATACACGGCATCACGTCGGCGGTGCAGCGCTTTTTCAATCCGGCGTTCAATGCCGCCGATGCGACTACGGGGCTGCATCTTTTCGGCACGACATATCCGGTCTGCACCGTAGTTGCCGGAGCGATCGTGACGATAGCGACGGCGATGGTGCTCATCGGTGGGCTGAAGCGCATAGCGACGGTGTCCACTTTCATCGTGCCGTTCATGGCGGTCACGTATTTTGTGATGTGCCTGTTCATCATCCTGGGCAATTTTTCGCACATCCTGTGGGCAGTGCAGACGATTGTCCGCTCGGCGTTCAACCCTGCAGCGGCGACTGGAGGTGCGGTGGGCTCGATATTCATCGCGATGCAGATGGGAATCGCCCGCAGCATTTTCGCGACCGAAGCCGGTCTCGGTTCGGCGCCGATCGCGGCGGCCGCGGCCCGCACGAGGGAGCCTGCGCGCCAGGGCCTGGTCTGCATGATGGGGACGTTCTTCACGATAATAATCTGCCTTATGACGGGGCTTACGATCGTTCTCGCCGAAACGTGGCGTCCCGAGCTGGGGCTCGAAGGCGCGAACATCACGATCGAGGCGTTCACGAAGGGGCTCGGCTTCTTGCCGAATTCCGCTTACACGGCCAAGCTGTTCATCATGGTTTCGCTCGGGTTCTTCGCGTTCACGACGATTCTCGGCTGGGACTATTATGCGGAGCGATGCCTCGAATATCTCGTGGGCAAGAAAAAGTCCGTGATAATGACGTATCGGTTTCTCTACATACTCGTGGTCGGCATAGGCCCGTACCTCACCGTTTCGGTGGTGTGGGGGCTTGCGGACGTGTTCAACGGGCTGATGGCGTTTCCGAACCTGATAGCGATCATAATGCTGTCGCCTGTCGTGTGGCAGACGACCAAGGAATTTCTCGCGAAGTGCCGCGAGCGCGAGAAATGGATAGAGTATCAATGACGGCAATGCATTTAACCCATAAACAAATCCCAAAAAGGAAAACAAAATGAAGAAACTCCAGGGTCTCATCGCGGCGGCGCACACGCCGTTCAACGCTGACGGCAGCGTCAATCTCGCCCTCGTCAAGAAGCAGGCCGAGACGTTGATCAAGCAGAAAGTCACCGGCGTATACATCTCCGGCACGACCGGCGAAGGCATTTGCTGCTCGATAGCCGAGCGCGAAGCCGTGTTCGATGCGTGGGTGAAGGCGGCCAAGGGTAAGCTCTACCTCATCGCGCATATCGGCGCGCTCGCTCTACCCGATGTGCAGGAGCTTGGCGCATATGCGGTCAAGTGCGGAATGGACGCGACCTCGATCGTGCCGCCGAACTTCTTCAAGCCCGGCTCGATCGACGCTCTCGTCGCCTATCTGCAGGAGGCGCTCAAGACCTCGACGAAGCTGCCGTTCTACTACTACCACACAGGCATGAGTGGCGTCAATTTTGACATGGAGAAGTTCCTTCTGGCGGCCGACGGCAAGATCAAGAACCTCGCCGACATCAAGTTCAACTATCCCGATCTCTACATGTACCAGCGTTGCATTAGGTGTCTGGGCGGCAAGTACGACATCACGTGGGGCATCGACGAATGGTTCGCGGGTGCTGTCGCTCTCGGCGCGAAGAGTGCCATCGGCTCGACCTACAACTATTCCGCCGGCATCTACTACAAGATCTGGGATGCCGTCAAGAAGGGCGATCTCAAGAAGGTCGAAGTCGGCATGAAGAAGGTCTGCGACATCGTCGCTATCCTCGTGCAGTACGGCGGCGTCGCCGGCGGCAAGGCCATGATGGCCGTGTGGGGA
>ONWT01000012.1 GCA_900321575.1 uncultured Lentisphaerota bacterium
ACGCTGCCAGCGTTCGTTCTGAGCCAGAATCAAACTCTCAGAAAATAATTTTTGAGTTTCGACCTGGACCTCTCACACAAACATCTTTGTTCCATGTCCCTTCCGAATCTTCTTCAGCCTTGCCGGCGAAGAAGCACTAGGGACACATTCTCAAGCATCCAATTTTCAAAGATCAACGCTCGCAAGTTATCCCTTATCGGGGCGAACAGGTGCGTAGTATATCATTTCCTTTCCTATCAGCGCAAGGGGGGAGAGCCAAAGTTTTTTAACTTTCGTAAATAATGCGTAGAAAAGTGCTGTAATATATCATTTTTATCCACTTGCCTCAGCGCGAAAGACAAAACCGACAAAATATGGTATAATACTTCCCGAATTATGAACAAGTTGCATAGCCATGTTTTTACCTCGGAGTCTGTTTCCGAGGGTCATCCCGACAAGGTAGCGGATCAAATATCCGATGCGATTCTTGACGCTTGCCTTAAAGCCGACAAAAACGCCCACGTAGCGTGCGAGACAATGGTCGGGCCCGATATTGTTGTCAATATGGGCGAAATTACGTGCCAAGGTTTCCAGAAGCTAGATACAGCCGCGATTGCGCGCAGAGTAGTCAAGAAAATCGGCTACGACACGCCCGACGAGCATTTCAGCTGGGATACCTTCAACTATGTTTCCCACATCCATGGGCAATCCCCTGATATAAACAAGGGCGTTTCACGCGCTGCGAAAGAGAGGCAAGGCGCAGGCGATCAAGGCATGATGTTCGGTTACGCGACAAACGAGACCGAGAACTTCATGCCGGCGGCAATAGTCTACTCGCACGCCCTTCTGAAGATGTTCGCAGATTTGCGCCGCGAAAGTGAATTTTCCTGGCTCAGGCCAGATGCGAAAAGCCAACTGTCTGTCGTGTACGAGGGTGGCCGTCCTGTCAGGATAGACACCGTGGTGATATCGCATCAGACCACTGCCCAAGGCGCGAAGAAAACCAACTACAACATAATAAAAGAGCTTGCGCGCGATTTTCTGCTCAACACCGGGTTGATTACGCCCAAGACCCGCTTTCTTATCAATCCGACAGGTAAATTCGTCATTGGCGGGCCTTGCGGCGATTGCGGGCTAACTGGCCGAAAGATCATCGTAGATACATATGGCGGAATGGCCGCCCATGGCGGCGGCGCTTTTTCAGGCAAAGATCCTTCTAAGGTAGACCGTTCAGCCGCCTATTATGCGCGCTATGCGGCAAAGAATATCGTGGGCGCCGGCCTGGCCGACAGATGCCAGATTCAAGTTGCATATGCAATCGGCATTGACAAGCCGGTGAGTTTCTGCGTCAAGACCTTCGGTTCGGCCAAGAATGGCGTGACGAACGAACGCTTGGAGAAAATGCTCGCCTCCGGCAAGGTATTCGATTTCAGACCATATGCGCTCACCAAAGATCTCGGTCTGCTCTCGCCTAAAGGATGGTGCTACGAAGACACTGCCGCCTATGGGCACTTCGGCCGTGAAATATTTCCGTGGGAACGGCTCGACAAAGTCGCCGAGTTGCGGAACATCTTCTCTTGAACCTCTACGTTCACTTTCCTTTCTGCAGACGCAAATGCACATATTGCGCTCTGCACTCGCGCGCGGGCTCGTCTGTCGAGACCCGCGCGACTTATGTTGCGTCCATCGCCAAGGAGATTCGCGATCTGCCGCGCGAAACAATATTCGAAACCGTGTATTTTGGCGGTGGCTCGCCGGCACTGTGCGATTTAAGGCCTATTTTCGAGGCTCTTCGTCCGCGTCTTGCCGGGAATTGCGAATTCTCGGTCGAATTGCATCCGCTAGATGTAAATGCCAACACACTAGAACTCCTTAAAGAAGGCAACGTGAATCGCATATCGATGGGAGTGCAGTCATTGGATGACGCGACGCTCGCTCACATGGGCCGCGGATACTCGTTCGACACTGCGCAATACGCCTTCTCGCTCATCAAAAACCACTTCGACAATGCGGGCATCGACCTCATTGTCGGCTACCCGTTGCCGTGCGACTACTCGCGTATGGAGCGCCTTGCGCAATGGGGGCTCGTCCACTGCTCCGTATATTCGCTCATTCTGGAAGAACGCTCGATTCTGTCCCGCAAGCTTGATTCCATTGAATTGCCGTCCGACGATGCTGTTCTCGACCGCATCAAACACATCTCAGGCTATCTCGCATCTCTTGGACTCAGGCGCTACGAAATATCGAATTACGCGATACCGGGGTTAGAATGCAGATACAACATGGCCGTTTGGCGCGGCGAAGACTATATAGGGCTCGGAGAAGGCGCGCACGGCAGGCTTGGATTGACTCGTACGAACTCCGGCGAACGCGAAACTGTCACTCCCGAAGCGGACGAAAAGGAGCGGCGAATTTTCCGCCTTCGCACTATCGAAGGTCTTGACGCCGCCAACCACCCAGAATGGACACGAGTCTTGGACAAATTTACAGCCGAGCATCTTCTGGCAAAAAGCGGTTCTGTCTACAGGTTGACGGAACGCGGCACAGAGATCTGCGACTCCATTATGGTCGAACTTGTTTAGAAAAACGCCCTTTTGAGAGCATCGCACCGCAAATCAAAAAGCACAACCCAGGCACAAGAAACACATTGAAGCGCTCCGCCGCGCGACTCTCTTCTTCGCTCTGCTCCTTGGCGGCGACTTGCCGCATAAAACGCCTGTAGATTGCGCCAAGCGTCGTTTCAGCCGTCCCCGCAGTGGCAAGCGGCACATAACGGCCTGAAGAAATTTCCGCAATCGACTTGAGCGCCGACTCGTCCAGCGCAACAACGACGGTTTCGTTCTTGTACTTCTGCGGGCCTTTGCCGACCTCGTCCGGAATCGTAGCGCCTGATTTGGGGTCGCCTATGCCGACAGTAAAAATCGGCACTCCGCGTTTCTTCGCCAGTTGCGCATACTGCGCAGCCTCGCCCCGCAGATCGCCACCGTCGGAAATCATGATTATCGCGTTATGGTCGTCGGCTGCGGGATCCAACGCCTCCAATGACGCGCGAATGGCGCTGCCGAGATCTGTCTCGCCTCTTGGCGCGCTTTCGGGAGACATTTGCTCAAGCGCACCTCTCAAATAGCCATGGTCTGTCGTGAGAGGACATATCACCACGCCAGTACGCCTGAACGCCACAAGCGCACATCTGTCGTCTTCAAGTGAGTCTATGAGATCAGCAACATCGGCCTTTGCGCGTTCCAGCCTGTTCGGGCGAACATCCTCGGCGAGCATCGAGCGCGACACGTCTATCGCTATGACGACATTGCGGCTTCTGGCCACGAACCGTTCCTGCGATTTGCCCCATTGCGGACGCGAGGCGGCGAACAGCGCCAGAAATAGTCCCGCAAGGATCAAACCAGACTGCAGTGACGACCACCTTGATTTAGGAACGTCAAGCGTCAGCTTCGCAAGCGATTTCTCGCGGCGCGCCCGCAGGAAATTCCACCACAAGCCGACAAAAGGCACGGCTGCGGCCAATACAAGCATCAAAGGACAGGCAAATCTCATGGCCCAATCCTCAACCTAGTGATCGTGACGGCCTTCGCCATGCCAGGGAACGAACTCTGGCACATGGTCGATGCCTGCGGCTATTCGCTGGCGAACAGCCTCGTAGACAAGTATGGTCGCCGCAGCCGAGACATTCAGCGAATCGGCAAGGCCCAGCATCGGTATCCGAACCCGAAGCTCGGCCCCATCCATCCACTTCGCGGTAAGTCCATACTGTTCCGCGCCAAGAGCTATGGCGACGTTGCCTGTCAGATCGACCTCGAAGTGCAGCTTCTCGGCGTGCGGCGTGGCGGCCAATATCTTGAAGCCGCGCGCCTTGAGCCACGCCAGAGCCTCTTCGCTGGAAGCTTCCACTATCGGCACCGAAAACATGGTGCCTGTCGAAGCTCGCACGACATTGGGATTGTGTATGTCGGTCGCTCGATCGCAAACGATTACGGCCGCGACTTTCGCGGCGTCGGCCGAACGCAATATGGTACCAAGATTGCCGGGCTTCTCGATCGCCTCGGTGACGATCACAAGCGCGTTTTCCGGAACTTTCAGGTCGGTCAGCCGTATCGATACGTGAGGCCCGACCATAAGCAGTCCGTCAGGACGCTCCTTGTAGGCGATTTTCTCGAAGCACATCTTCGAGCACGTGAACACGTCTGCGCCAAGATTCTTGCACTCTTCTACAATCGCCGGCTCGTTTTCGTTCTTCAGGTAGAAATCCGGACAGTGGAATATCGCCCTCGGCCTATAGCCGTTGTCCAACGCTCTTCGGCACTCGCGATAGCCCTCGACGATCATCTCGCCGGACTCTTCGCGCGTCGCGCAACTCCTCAAGCGGACCACATATTTCAGCTTCGGGTTGCTGGGCGAGGTTATTTCCATCGTCATGCCCCTCACTTGTATTCTATCTTCGCCTGATCGCGCAACTCGGCGACGAATGCGTCCATGGCGCGTCCGCGAGCCTCATGGCGGAGCAAATCCTTTATCTGATCGTGAACATCCACAAGAGTTTGTGCGCCGCCGCCCTTTTCGTCCGCCTTGTAGATTATGTGGTAGCCGAACTGCGTTGTGACGATATCGGAGACATCGCCCTTCTTCATCTCAAACGCGGCCTTGTCGAACTCGGGCACCATCATCCCGCGGCCGAACCACCCCAACGAGCCGCCCTCCTGCCCCGAAGGACAGTCCGAATTGGCTTTCGCTTCGGCGGCGAAATCGCCTCCGGCCAGGATGCGTTCGCGTATTGAGCGTATCTTTTCGAACGCCGCGCTTTTTGCTTCGGGCAAATCGTTCGCCTCGCTCTTTACGAGAATATGCTGGCAAAGAACCTTGGGCTCTTCGACATATTCTTCTTTGTGCGCCTCGTAGAACGCCGCGACCTCGTCTTCGGTCGGATCTGCTACATGCGCGCACGCCTGGTTGACGAGCATATTGACCCGCGCGCCCTTCTCCAGCTCTTTGCGAAATTCCGTCTCGCTTATGTGCTGTGCCGCAAGGGCTTTCTTGTAGTTCTCTTCTCCGCCGACTTGCGTAACGACCTTCTGAACCTCTGCGTCGATGTCGGCAGCCGTCACGGGCAACTCTATCTGGGCCGCACGGTCGAGCAGCAGTTTCGCCCCAATCGCCTGTTCAAGCGCCTTCTCCTCCAACTTGGGCAGATTCTTCTTGATCTCCTCCATCGTCATGCCATGGCTCATATAGAACCTCACAAGCCTGTCAAGCTCGAAGCCAACCGCCTCGCCTGATATCTCTTGCCCGTTTACGAACGCCTTTTTCATTTGTTTGTTTGACTCCCGATTGCTTTCTTTTACTGGTACAAATCAACCCGCGTCTTGAGATACTCGTCCTGTTCGTCAATCCATTTCTGGAACAACTCGCCGAGGTCGCCGTTTTGCAGCGTATCGCGTATTTCCGTGGACCCGAACAGCTTGTCGAACCAGTCGTTGTTGGCGCCGAAGGCCATCTTCGAGCCGTGATGCTGCACAAGCGCCGTATAGACGAGCATGCCTGCCGTTACCGGATAAAAAGCCTCTACATTCGATATCGTGAACAGAATTCCGTTCAGATTCTGCCCCTTGTAATGTCCGGAACGCGGCGAATACCGAAAAGGCCTTATGCCTACGCCGCAGCTAGCCAACCCTGGCGTAAGATCGTTTATCAGCCCTCGCTGGTCCAGCCACGGAGCGCCGATTACGCGAAACGCCAACGCTCCGTCGCGGTCACAGTCGATTGACGGATACGCCTCCGTGAACACCAGCATGGGATAAAGCGCCGCACTGTCCCAGCTGCGTATGGCAGGCGATGGAGGTATGAAGTTCGGCCACGGCGAACGCATAGAATGATTCCATTCCAGCATCTTTATGACCGTCAGCTCGACATCAAGCCCTTCGCTCTTCTTTATCCAAACGGCACATTCGCCAGGCGTCATGCCGTGGCAGAACGGTATGTTCAGCGGAGCGACAAACGACGAATACGACGGCTTGCGCATGGGCCCGTCAAGCACTCCGCCAAGCGGAATCGGACGGTCGAGAACGACAACTGAAAGTCCTTTCTTGGCGCACGTCTCAAGCACGTTCTTGATTGTCGCGAGATACGTGTAACACCTGACGCCGATGTCGTTGAGGTCGATGACCATGCACCCAAGGCCATCCAGCATCTCGTCGGTCGGATGTCTATGTTCTCCATAAAGGGAGTGTATCGGACGATCCCAATACGGATGCCACGAGCTCGCAGTTTTCTCGCCGGCCCCGCTCGCGCCGAAAAAGCCGTGCTCAGCAGAGAACAGGCTCTTGAGCCGCGTGGGGAACGCCTCAATGAGCCTTCCTGTGGTGGATGTCGCCTGCATCGTCAGAAGACCAAATGAAACATCGGTCTTCCTCAAGTGCTCGATGAGCCCGTCGTAATCTACTTTCATTTAGCCTCCGCTTTGAAGTTCGTTCCGTCCGCTGTCCAAAAGCACCCTTAGAGCACCGGCCTGCGCCGCAGTGCTCACGACCGAAAAATCCGCCGCCTTGGCGGCCAGACAGTCTGCCGCAAGGCCGTGAAGCCATACGGCCGACGCCGCAGCCGTGAACGCATCGCACTTCAAATACGCCCAACGCGCCGCAATCATGCCAGCCAAAAGATCGCCCATGCCGCCAAGCGCCATAAACGGATTGCCCGTATTGTTCTCGTAAACCCTGCCCAAATCCGGCGGAACCACAATCGAATTCGCGCCTTTCAAGACAACCGTTGCTCCATAGCGCGAAGCTATCTCCTTCGCGCAAGCGAGTCTGTTCGCCGACACTTCTTCACGGCGCTTGTTGAGCAGTCTGGCCGCCTCGCCTTCATGCGGCGTCAAGACAAGCTCCTGCTTCTCTGCCGGCTCGTAGCCGTCCCGCTTGCCATACCACCCCGCAAGAATCGTCAAAGCGTCGGCATCCAGCACGAATTTGCCGCTTGAGCCGGACAAAAGCCGCGAAACAACGATTTCGGAGTTTGTATCGACCCCAAGACCCATGCCCATCGCCACCACATCCGCACGAGGCGGGATGCAGTTTGGCGTGAGACGCGCAAACGTCGCCTCAGGCACCAATGCTGAAGCCGCAAGGCGCGAAACTGCGGGAACCACTAGCGAAACGAGCCCCGCGCCCGCTACTCGGGCGCCAAGACCAGCCATGACCGGAGCGTTGGCGTACCTGTCGCTTCCGCCAACCACCGCAACCGTGCCGACGGAATACTTGTCGGCATCGCCGGATCGCATCTTGAATGCGCCGGTTATTTGCGGAGGCACTATGATTTTCATACCGTGCATTATACCAAATTCCCATACGCGCGGTCAAATGGACAGACCCGCCAAATATGCGGTTTTGGCGGCTTTGCGGGCGATAATGGACGACAAAGCTACACTCTGCGCACGATACCTTCTCTCGGCTCCGCTTCTGGCGGAATCGTCAACGGCTCAAGAGGCGAATCATCGCCGTCGAGCGACTTCCATGCCGCCGAATATATCGGCAGCCCTTGCTCGCGAAACATAGTCTCGAATTCGGTCCAGACTTCTCTCGGACGCGCCATGGGCTCTACGCGCTCGAAACGCTTGTCCCCGGCGAAACATTCGCAGACCGTCTCGAAATATTCCTTGTGGTCCGTCGCGAACTCCAACTTGCCGCCGATCTCAAGACGCTTCCACAGGGCATTCAAGAACAACGTACCGAACAATCTGTGCGAGTGATGCTTCTTCTTCGGCCACGGATCGGGAAAGAACACGTAAACCGTGCGTATGTGATGGGCCGGAAGAAGATAGTGAAACGTATACAGCGCTTCCAAACGCAGCACTTTCGCATTGTCGATACCGCCGCGGCGACACTTGCCGTCGAAAAGCCTGACGCGTTCGAGCATCCGCTCTATTCCCAGAAAATCGCAGTCCGGATTCGCCGCCGCGCGCGCCGTCAAGAACTTCCCCTTGCCGCACCCGACCTCCACCTCAAGCGGACGCGAGATATCGACCGGTATCGGCTCGCAGGGGTTTTTCACTCTGATGATATGATCGCTCATAGATAAACCTTCATGTCGTCTGGCACTGGCGCCACAAATTCCATCTGCCTGTTTTCCGTCGGGTGCCACAACTTCAGCTTCCAGGCATGCAGCATCTGCCTCGCCGGTGCAGGGACGATGCGCTTGTCGAGAGCGCTCTTGCCGTATACCGAATCGCCTATCACGGGACAGCCAAGAGACGCCATGTGAACCCGTATCTGATGAGTACGCCCCGTCTCTATTGCACACTCGATAACGCTAATGCCCCCCTCGGCCTTGACCACGCGCCAATTCGTGACGGCCCTTTTGCCGCCCTTCTCGACGATAGCCATTCGCTTGCGGTCTACAGGATGACGCCCGATCAGATTCTCGATACGCCCCGACGCAAGACGCGGAGCGCCACGGCAAACAGCGAGATACGTCTTCTCCACCGCAGTGTGCGAAGAAAACGCCTTCACGAGCCCTTCCATCGCTTTTTGCGTCTTCGCTGCGACCATCACCCCGCTCGTGTACTGGTCAAGCCTGTGCACGATTCCCGGCCTCGCCACTCCTCCAATGCCGCCCAGTCCCGGACAATGCCAAAGCAGCGCATTCACAAGTGTCCCCGTAAAATGCCCGGGCGCTGGATGCACCACCATTCCCGGCGCCTTGTTCAGGACGACAATATCGTCGTCTTCGAAAAGTATGTCAAGCGGAATCTCCTCCGGCTCGGGTATGGCCGGCACAGGCGGCGGAATTTCGAGTTCGATCTCGTCGTCGTCCGAGACCTTCATGCCGGCCTTCTCGGCCACGGCGCCGTTGACCGTGACGAAGCCGGCTTTAACCAACCCCTCTATGCGCGAGCGGGAGAATTCCGGATATCTTCCGAGCAAAAGCCTGTCGAGTCTCAGCAGTTCAGGCATTTGCGGCCCGCCTAGCAGATTCAAGGGTGTTCCAAAGAAGCATCGTGATCGTCATCGGCCCCACACCCCCGGGCACTGGCGTTATCGCGCCGGCGACCCCCTGACAGCTCTCGAAATCGGCGTCGCCGACAAGACGGAACCCTTTGGGCCGCGTCGCGTCGGGAATTCTGTTTACACCCACATCTATCACAACCGCGCCTTTCTTTAGCATATCGCCAGTCAGCGTGCCCGGATGGCCTGCGGCGACAACCACTATATCGGCTTCTCTCGTAAAGCGGGCGACATCCGGCGTGCCCGTATGGCACAGCGTGACAGTCGCATTCGTCTCGCGCCTCGACAGAAGCGCCGCAACAGGCTTGCCCACGATATTGCTGCGGCCTATGACAACAGCGTGCTTGCCGCGAATATCCATGCCGGAAAATTCGATGAGCTTGATTATGCCATGCGGCGTGCAAGGCAGATAGCAATCTTCGCCGATCATCATACGGCCGACGTTCACCGGCGTAAACCCGTCCACATCCTTCTCCGGCGCGATCGCATTTATGACGCTCTTCTCCGAAATATGCTTCGGCAGCGGCAATTGCACGAGAATGCCGTGTATGGCGCTGTCGCCATTCAGCTCGTTTATGAGACGGACGACTTCGCTTTCGGTCGTTTCTGCGGCAAGCCTGATTTCGCGCGAAAACATACCGGCCTCGCGGCAAGCGCGTTCCTTGGCGGTCACATAACTGACGCTCGCAGGGTTGTCGCCGACAAGTATTACCGCCAGCCCCGGCGTCAAACCCTTTTCGTTCTTGATTCGGCAAACGCCTTCGGCGATCTCGGCGCGCAAATTGTCAGCAAGTTGCTTGCCGTCTATGATCTTCGTGTTGATTGTTTGATTTTGCATAGCCGGCCTCAAAATGGTGGAGAAGAAGAGATTCGAACTCTCGACCCCCACGTTGCGAACGTGATGCTCTACCAACTGAGCTACTTCCCCATTTCGGAAAACGATGTGTAGTATATCATATTCTGCCGCACCGCGCAAGGGGGGCCGCAAAAAGATATTACATTCGGATATGCGCTACGGGGAAAGTCCCGCCGCCGCGACGCTTATTTTCAATAGTACATCTCCACGTAGTTGTATGCCTTCTCAAAGACCTCCTGGTCCTTGATCTGGTAACGCACCCAGAGGATGGAACGCAGAAGCTGCCGCACCTCGCGGCGACCCGACACGCTGGAGAATGCGTCGTTGAACGTGCGTACGATCCGCACGACCTGTTCGTCGATGTCGTTGACGATGTTTTCGACGATC
>ONWT01000019.1 GCA_900321575.1 uncultured Lentisphaerota bacterium
CGCATAAATAGTACTATTTTTGTGCAAAAGTAGTACTACTTTTGTCCATAAATAGTACTACTTTTGCGCGTGTGACCAGCAAGAAAGGAATAACGATAGGCGGACTATTGGATCTAAACTCCAAGGTCCTTTGCTGCGCGGGGCAGATCGGAAGAATCGCAGCAGTCAGGTGAAGGACTTGCCGAACCATTTGGGCGAATGGTGTGCACGGCGGCAAGCCCCCGTTCGAACAGGCGCTTGAATAAAACATTGCGCGGCCATTCTCAGAGAAGGCCCGCTGGATCGTGACCTGCAACTTCTCGGAGATTTGGGTCTACGACATGGATCATCCATCAAGGCCGGACGCATCGTCGGCGATGTCTACCGCGCACTTCGCAAGCGCTACGCCGACGCGGAGATTCCGCCGCCCGCGCCGACGAAATGGGAAAAGCCATTTCGTGAGTCGTATGGAGCATAAAGCGAAGAAAAACCGGTAAAATTCCGCACGCTTTCGCCGCCCCTTGCAAGATAATGCTGTTTCCGATCAGATGCATTTCACTTTGGGCACTTGCATTTTGCGGCGAAATAAGGTAAAATACACACTCAAACTTTCCCAAATGAGGAGTATAGAGAAATATGGCTAATATCAAGGGCGGTCGTGCCGCCAGAAAACGTGACCGTCAGAACGCTAAGGCGAACAAGCGCAACACGACTGTGAAGTCGAAGCTGCACGATTCGCACAAGAAGCTCTTCAAGGCCGCTGATGCGGGCGAGAAGGAGACGGCTGAGAAGAAGTTCAAGGAGTTCGTGTCCGGTCTTGACAAGGCTGTCAAGAAGGGCATCATCAAGAAAAACACGGCCGACCGCAAGAAGAGCCGCGCTCAGCTCAAGCTCAACAAGATGGCCAAGGCCGAGACGGCGGCCAAGTGATTTTCCGAAATTACCTAACTTAAGGAGATTGAGAAATGGACAAGAAGACTTTGCGCGACGTCGAGCTCAAAGGCAAGCGCGTCGTGATGCGTGTTGATTTCAACGTTCCGATGGCGAAGGACGGCAGCGGCAAGATTACGGACGATACGCGTATAGTGGCGGCCCTCCCTTCCATCAAGTATGTTTTGGAGCAGGGTGGCTCGCTGGTTCTCATGTCCCATCTCGGTCGTCCCAAAGGCAAGGGTTACGAAGAGGCGTTCACCCTCAAGCCCGTCGCCGAAGAGCTTTCGAAGAAGCTCGGCATGGAGGTCAAGTTCGCGCCCGATTGCATGGCTGCGGACGATGTGGTGTCGGCGCTCAAGCCCGGCGAGGTCGTGCTGCTCGAGAATACGCGCTTCTACAAGGCGGAAGACGGCAAGGTGAAGAAGGATGACGAGAAGAAGGGCATCCACCTCACCGACGAGGAGTTCGCGGCCAAGAAGGCCGAGCTCAAGGCCGCCCGCCAGGAGATGGCCAAGAAGCTCGCAAGCTACGGCGACATCTACTGCAATGACGCGTTCGGCACGGCCCACCGCGCCCACGCCTCGACGGCCGTCATCGCGGACTACATCCAGCCTGCGGTCTCCGGCTTCCTGCTCGAGAAGGAGCTCAAGTTCCTCGGCGATGCGGTGGAGAATCCCGTCCGTCCGTTCGTCGCCATTCTCGGCGGCGCGAAGGTCAGCGACAAGCTCGCCGTCGTGAAGAATCTTCTCAACAAGGTCGATACGCTCATCATCGCCGGCGGAATGGCCTACACTTTCAAGAAGGCGCAGGGACTCAAGATCGGCGCGTCGCTTTGCGAAGACGAGCAGGTCGCCTATTGCAAGGAGATGATGGAGGCGGCGGCCGCGAAGGGCATCAAGCTTCTTCTGCCCGTCGACAATGTCATCGCCGACAAGTTCCCTGCCGAGAAGGACGCCAGCGACATCACGATGAAGGTGTGCGAGGGCGACATTCCCGACGGCTGGATGGGTCTCGACATTGGGCCGAAGTCGGTGGAGCTTTTCTCCGAGGCGATCAAGGGCGCCAAGACCGTGGTCTGGAACGGCCCCATGGGTTGCTTCGAATTCGCTCCTCTCGCCAAGGGCACGTACGGCGTGTGCGATGCGGTCGCCACGGTAAAGGCCAATGGCGGAACTTCGATCATCGGCGGCGGCGACTCCGTCAGCGCCGTGAAGAAGAGCGGCAAGGCCGCCGAGATGAGCCACATTTCGACAGGCGGCGGCGCGTCCCTCGAGTTCCTCGAAGGCAAGACTCTTCCGGGCGTTGCCGCGCTCACCGCGAATTCTTAAAATTCACGGTTGACAAGAAACGGCGAATATGAGATAATATACGCCGTTTTCAATTTTGGGGATATAGCTCAGTTGGTAGAGCGTCTCAATGGCATTGAGAAGGTCAGGGGTTCGACTCCCCTTATCTCCACCATCAAAAACGTGTGAAACACACTCTTCCGTCTGGATCGGGCCAACAACCGACTGCCCGAACGGTGAGGAAGCAAATCAAGGAACAAGAAAATGCCTAAGATGAAAACCAAGAAGTGCGCGACGAAGCGCATGAAAATGTCGGCCACGGGCAAGGTTATGCGCTCGCAGGGTGGCAAGGCCCACCTCAACAACGGCAAGACCCGTTCGCGCAAGCGCAATCTCCGCGGTCGTACGACAACCGATTCCACCGTAACCAAGACCTACGCGCGTGCGCTTCAGGGTCGCTAATTGAAAAGGAGTAGAATACAATGCGTGTAACGAATGCTCCCGCTTCCCGCGAACGCCGCCGCCGCCGCCTTGAACTGGCGAAGGGCTTTTATGGCGCCCGCTCCAAACTTTTCCGCACCGCCACCGAGGCTGTCGATCGCGCGATGCGCCTTTCGACCGAGCACCGCAAGCTGAAGAAGCGCGATTTCCGCCAGTTGTGGATCGCCCGCGTCAACGCGGCCGCCCGTGCCGAGGGTATCAGCTATTCGAAGCTCGTCGCCGGTCTCACCAAGGCGGGTGTCGTGCTCAACCGCAAGATGCTCAGCGAGATCGCGATTCAGGATCCAGCTGGCTTCAAGGCCATCGTCGAGGTCGCCAAGAACGCCTGACGTATTGCGCAAGGTCTGACAAAAAACCGCCGTGCCAACTTGCGCAACGGCGGTTTTTATTATATAATAGCATCAAATTCGAAGGAGGCTTACAATGGCTGAAGACATTCAGGGTAGAGAGATTGCCGAGAACAACGACCCGCTGGCTGCGGAGATTCGCGACACGGACATAGTGTTCGACTGCCCGCATTGCGGCAAGAATCTAGTGATCGACTATCGCGGGGCCGGGCTGCAGATCAATTGTTCAGACTGCGGCAAGTCGGTGCTGGTGCCGATTCCGGAGGGCATGGAGCTCAGCGACCTCGACCTTGACCCTGGCGAAATCCTCAAGCAGCTTTTCGCCACGCGCAAGAATTTCCAGAAGGCGGAGCTGGAGATACAGTCCCTCAAGTCGCGGCTTTCGCAGCTGCAAGAGGCGCTAAGCGTGATGCAGGCCGTCGTGTCGGAAGGGCTTAAGTGAGCCGCGCCGCCAAATCCAGGCTCGTCAACGCGCTGACTTTTGCGAGAGTCCCGCTGATTTTCTCCTGGCTGGGCTTCGCAGTAGCGCAAGAATTTCTGGGCGGGTTCTGGCTCGGCGCGTTTGCCGTGCTGGCGATGTTCGCGTCGGGTATGACCGATCTGTTCGACGGCTACCTGGCGCGCAAGTGGGGAGTCGTGTCGGATTTGGGCAAGTTGGCGGATCCGCTGATGGACAAGTTCTTCTACATTGTGGCGTTTCCGGCGCTGCTCTGGCAGTCGGCAAGGCAGGGCGAGAGCGATCTGCACACAATCTTCCTGCTCGCGTTCACTCTTCTCTACATGATGCGCGACACATGGGTGACTTTCATGCGCACGGTGGGGACGATGTATGGCGCCGATGTCGCCGCGATGTGGCTCGGCAAGGTCCGCACGGCGCTGTCGTTTCCCGGAGCGGGCTGGGTATACATGTATTTGGCGTTCCATTCTTTTGCGCCGGAGAAATGCCACTGCGCGTGGCTCGCGAGCTGCTATTTCGTAGAGGCGCTTCTCATCGTGCTTACCGTCGCCAGTCTGGTGACGTACACCGCCGCATATTCGCCGTACCTCAAAAAGGCACTTGCGCACAAGCAGGATTTGTGAGATAATATTCACAACAAAACAAAACATCCAAAAGGAACAAAATGAAAAATACGTCCAAAGGTTTTACTCTCGTCGAGCTGCTCGTCGTTATCGGTATTCTTGGTATTTTGATGGGCGCTCTCTTCCCTGCAATTTCCTCCGCCATGCTTTCGGCGAACACTTCGGCCATGGCCATGCGCGGTCGCAATCTGTTCGTCGCCATCACCCAGTGCAATACCGAGCGCGAAGGCGCCGGCCTGCAGGCCGTCTGGCCCCAGAGCGACACGGAGGGTCTTGATGAAGAAGACGCCAATGTCATCGGCGCGAAGACTTCCACCGAGTTCTTCAAGTATCTCTTCGACCTCGATAAGGACGCCAGAGTCCGCAAGCCGTTCGTCGATGTCGACATCAGCTGCCTCTCCGGCGGCGGCGTTCCCGGCATGACCGGCTCGACCCTTCAGCAGAAGAACGTCGGCTGGCTCGTCATCCAGAACCTCGCGAGCGAAGTCTCCGATGTCGTTCCCGCGCTTGTCACGCGCAACGTCGATTACGCGGCGCTTGAGGCCAAGCTCAGCAGCTACGACGGTTCCTCGTCCGGCGATGTCGAGTGCGGCAAGGCCGGCGGCAACAACACCTCCACGCCTTTCGGCAACAAGGCTTGGGTCATGGTTCGCAAGGGCGGCGGCACTCAGGTCATCAAGGCCAAGTATTCCAAGCTGCCTGTGATCTTCAATCGCCAGAGCTTCGACAACTCGGCTCTTGCGAGCGCGCTCAAGTTCCTCCCGCTCTAAGATATAGCGGTGACAGTCAAGGTCGCCATAGACCTTGCGCTTGACAGGCTCTTCGATTATGAAGTGCCCGAAGCGCTGAAAGAGAAGCTGGCCATCGGCCAGCTTCTTTCCGTTCCGTTCGGGCATAGGGAGGCGCGAGGCTTTTCGGTGGAGATAGCCGCCGAGCCCACAGATACGGTTGACAGGAGCAAGCTCAAGGCCGTGACGGCCATAGTGGACGAGACGCCGTTTTTCTCCCCTGCGTTGCTTGCGCTTGTCCGCCGCATAGCCGCCTATACCGCCGCACCGTTGGAAAGCGTCCTGAGGGCGGCCTTGCCGGCCGCGGTGCTGAAGAAGAATGCGCGCGCCAAAGAGCAGCTGTTTGTCTCTCCGCTTTCGGCTACGCCGGAAATTCTGGACGCAATGACCAAACGCCAGCGGTGGCTGTACGACAACATAGTGCGATTGGGCGGCGGGTGGCTTGCGCCTCTTTGCGCCGAACTCAAGACGACGCCTGCTTCGATGCGGGCTCTCGCTTCGAGGAAGGCTGTCGATATCGTGGCGCGGGCGAGGAGGCGCGATCCGATGGGCGGGCGCCGCGTAATGCCTTCAAGACCTCTGCCGCTGAACGAAGAGCAGGCGGCTGCATTGGCGGCGATAAAGGAACTGGCGGAGCCGGCGCCAGGAGACAGTCCGTCCGCTGCGCATCCTTCACGGACGATTCTGCTTCACGGCGTCACAGGGTCCGGCAAGACCGAGGTGTATCTGCAGGCGATCGCCGCCGAACTGGAAAAGGGGCGCGGGGCGATAGTCATGGTGCCGGAAATCGCGCTGACGCCGCAGACGGTGCGGCGGTTCGCTTCACGCTTCGGCGACAAGGTCGCAGTATTGCATTCGGGATTGTCGGACGGCGAACGCTATGACGAGTGGCACCGCATACGCCGGGGAGATGCGCGTGTCGTAGTGGGACCCCGCAGCGCGGTGTTCGCTCCGGTCGCCAATCTGGGGCTCGTGGTCGTAGACGAAGAGCACGAGCCAAGCTACAAGCAGGAAGATAATCCCCGCTACCATGCCCGTGATGTCGCGGTGCTTCGAGGTTCCATCGAGGGCGCCGCGGTTGTGCTCGGCTCGGCGACGCCATCGCTGGAGACGTGGATGAATGTGCGCAGGGGAAAGTACTCTTGCGCAACCATGACTCGTCGCGCCGGACTCGGTTCGCTGCCTATCGTGCATCTTGTGAATATGCAAGAGGAGCCTAGACGCTCGTTCTTTTCGGGGGTTTTGCTCGATGCGATACGCCTCAGGCTGGAACGAGGCGAACAGACGATTCTTTTTCTCAACAGGCGCGGATGGTCGCGCTCTGTCGCGTGCGAAGCCTGCGGACGCGTCATAACGTGTCCATCATGCGATCTCGCCTACACATACCACAGGGTTGACGACTGTCTGCGCTGCCACGTGTGCGGAGGGTGGCGGCCCACTCCGCGCACTTGCCCGGCTTGCGGAGCGTCGGCTCTGACTTATCGCGGCACGGGGACTCAGCGCATCGAAGCGACGCTGGCGAAATGTTTTCCCCAAGCGGCGATTTTACGCATGGATGCCGACTCCACATCGCGCAGCCGTTCGCATGACGACATACTTTCGGCTTTCAGGCGCGGCGAGGCTCAAATCCTGGTAGGCACGCAAATGATCGCAAAGGGGTTGGACTTTCCCAATGTCACGCTGGTGGGCGTGCTTAACGCGGACAGTTCGCTCAATATGCCGGACTTCCGCGCCTCGGAGAGAACCTATCAACTGATATCCCAGGTCGCCGGGCGCGCGGGGCGCGCAGAGTTGCCCGGCGAGGTCGTCGTTCAGTGTTTCGAGCCGTCTGCACCTGCGATAACTGCGGCGGCAAGGGGCGATTACGCGAAGTTTGCCGAACGCGAGCTTAAAGATCGCGAGGAGAATTTCTTCCCGCCATTTTGCCATTTGGCGGTTGTGGCTTTGAAGGCCCAGGATTTCAAACTAGTGTCGACATGGAGCGATATGTACGCAAAGTCTTTTTCGGCTTTTGCAGAAAAGAACCGCTCAGCCGGACTCGTGGTTTCGGAAGCGGTGCCGAGCGTTCTCGAAAAGGCGGACGGATGGTATCGCTGGCAGATCGTTCTCCGGGCGAAGAGCGCGAAAGCCATTGTCGCCGCCTGGCGCACTATACTGGCGCATCGTCCGCCACCGAAAGCGTTGCGCTGCGCAATCGACATAGACGCGCACAATCTGGCGTAGCACCTGGACTTGGCGCCCTTGAATCATGTTCTGAACCTTACGGACATCGTAAGGTTCGCGTAAGGTTCGCGTAAGGTTTCTTTCTCGGAAATATGCCATAATGGTTTCGTCCTTCGGGGGAAGGGCGAATCGAAAGGAGAAAACCATGTTGGCAAAGTGTTATTCCGGCGCAATACACGGCGCGGATGCCCGCGCAGTCGAGATAGAAGTGTTCTCGCATGAGGGCACGAGTTCGTTCGCGATAGTCGGGCTGCCGGACCTCGCGGTCAAAGAGGCCAAGGACAGAGTGTCCACGGCGCTGAGGAATTCGGGCTTTTCAAGCAAGCGCGAATATTCCGTGACCGTCAACCTTGCCCCGGCCGATTTGAAGAAGGAAGGCCCCTTGTACGATCTGCCCATTGCAGTCAGTCTGATAAAGGCAACGGGCAGACTGGCTAACGAGAATCTGGCGGATTTCGGTCTCGTGGGGGAACTCGCGCTGTCTGGAGAAGTGCGTCGCGTGAATGGCGTGCTGCCCATAGTCATGGAGCTCAAGCGGATCGGAAGGAAGGTGGCGATTGTCCCGTTCGACAATGTTGAAGAGGCTAGCGTAGTCGATGGCATTGATGTCGTGCCGGTGAGGACGTTGCGTCAGACGGTGGATTATCTCAACGGAGAAATCGCCATACCGCCGGTTCGCACAGACCTCGCTTCTCTTGTAGCCCGCGGCGCTGAAGCCGGTGACGATTTTGCCGATGTTAAAGGGCAGCATATGGCGGTGCGCGCGGTTGAGGTTGCCGTGGCAGGGGGGCATAACATACTCATGATAGGTTCGCCCGGCGCGGGAAAGACCATGATCGCGCGGCGGATACCATCCATTTTGCCTCCGCTTAGCGTAGAGGAGGCTCTGGAAGTTTCCAGAATACACTCGGTCGCGGGGGCGGCGAAGGGGAGCGGCAGATTTGTGACTCGCCGTCCATTTCGCGCCCCGCATCACACGGTGAGTTCCATCGGCTTGCTCGGCGGCGGAACAAAGCCTGTTCCTGGCGAGGTGTCGCTGGCTCATAGGGGGGTGTTGTTTCTCGATGAATTTGCGGAATTTCCGCGTCAGGCGCTAGAGGTGCTGAGACAACCTCTGGAAGACGGCCATGTAGGCGTGTCGCGGGCGGCTGCCGCGCATGATTATCCGTCGCGTTTTATGCTTGTAGCCGCTATGAATCCATGTCCTTGCGGGTACTTCAACGACCCTACGCATGAATGCCGCTGCACGCAATCGCAAATACTGAAGTATCAGCGGCGGGTTTCGGGTCCGTTGCTGGACCGTATAGATATACAAGTTGGCATTCCCGCAGTTTCTTTGAAAGAATTGAGGGAGTCTTTGCCCGGGCGCAGCAGCAGGGAAATCCGGGAAGAAGTGCTGGCCGCCCGAAAAATACAGGCCGCCAGATACCGCGGCATGTCCGGCGTAACATGCAATGCTGAAGCGAAGAGCCGCGATCTTCCGCAAATATGCAAAATGTCGGACGAAGCTCTTGACGAGTTGAGGCGCGTAATAGAGCGGCTCAATTTGTCCGCCAGGGCCTATGACAGGATACTTCGTGTCGCGCGCACGATAGCAGACCTTCGGGGCGCCGAGGCGGTAGGCTTCGATGACATAATGGAAGCGTCCCAATATCGGCAGCTGGATGATGTCGGCAGATCATTTTGGGCGTAACGCGTGTTGCGCTCCCGTAAAACACAAAAGAAAGGAACATGCAGATGAATACAGAAAACTCGACAATGGCGACAGACTCCGTCAATCGCGGATATCGGCCTTCACTGCCCATCTACCATCCGAATGGGAGAGGTACAGGGAGTGCCGTCAAGATGGAGCTCCATCCTGCGCACGATGATATCGACGGCAGCATAATGGTCACATTCGCCAACCAGATCGCGCCAGATGACGCAAAGAGCGATGCGCCTGGAGACGGTTATCGCCGTTTCGCCAGATTCGATTGGCAAAACCGCATTACGATAAAGCTGGATTTTTCCGACCTTTGCAGGATACTGCAGGTTTTCCGCGGAGAATGCGAATCCATAGAGGATGGCAAAGGCTTGATTCACAGTTCCCCTGGCTTTTTGACGAAAATACAGTTGCGGCATATACAAGAGCCCAAACACGGATTTATGTTTGAAGTATACAAGAACGCGACCGACAAAAGCGGTCGAGACGCATGTGCGAGAATTCTTTTCTCGCCTGCAGAGGCATATGGATTGGCAATGTCGTTTGAGGCTTCGATCGGCATCATATGCTTTGGAATACCCAAGGTGATTCCGCATGATGTTTCCAGCTACAGAAGCAAGATGAGGGCTATGCGCAATGGCACTGCCGCAGTCGCTTGATGGGAATATTGGCGTTGTCCATGGGCAATGGGGCGAAGATGTGGCAGTCGAGGCTCTCAGGCAAAAAGGTTACTTGATAGTCGACCGCAACTCGCGTCCCTGCCCATGGAATCGCAAGCTTGAAATCGACATTGTCGCATATGACAAGTCTACGGACACGATGGTCTTCGTCGAGGTCAAGCAACATGCCAGGCATGTCCCCTGCGAAAGCAGGATTCGGGGGGTAGACCGCAAGAAACGCACGAATCTGCGCAAGGCGTTCAACGCGTGGCGCCGCGGCAACAAGTGGCTGGGGGCGTACAGGTTCGATGTCGTGGAAATATACGGAGTCCCCGAAGGCGGCCGCCCGGAAGTGGACCACGTGGAGAGGGTGCAGATATTCGGCCTGAGAGAGCGCTTCGTGAGATGGGGGTGAAATATGGAATTGACTGAGAAATGCAGATTATACCGGCGGCTGGACGGCGAGATCCTGACGGAGAGGCATGTACAGGCCGCGTGGTATGATAGGGCAATCAGGCCGGAGCGCCTTTATTCGATGAAGGGCGAATGCGTTACGGTGATACATCCCGGACGATGGAACCTTGGCCCCGGCCCTGACTTCAAGAATGCGATTCTTGACGTGGGCGGGCATCGTGTAATCGGCGATGTGGAAGTTCATCTGAAGCCTGGAGACTGGGTGTCTCATTCTCACTCGGGCGACAAGGCGTACAGAAATGTGATTGCGCATGTGACTTGGCGCGGAGGGTTGCCCCCTGCAGGGCTGCCGAAAGACACCGTCTCCATCGGACTTGGGAGATTCCTTACGGCAGAGTCGGGATTCGCTCCCGAACAGATAGATGTGACTGCCTATCCGTTTGGACGATATCCGGCAGCCCCAAGACCGTGCTTTACGCGATTGGGGCATGATACCCGTCTTGCATCTGAAGTCATCGGCGCTGCGGGAGCATACCGATTGAAGGTGAAGGCGCGGCGCATATCAAGGGTTTTGGGCGCTCCCAAAGCGTGCAGACCTGCGCGGGAGCAACTGTTTTATTCCGACATCATGAACGCTTTGGGGTATGGCAGCAGCCCCCAAGGTTTCAGGAAGATCGCGGAAGCTGTGCCGCTCAGTAATGTTCTCGCGGAGCCCGAGAACGCAGAAGCGGCATTTTTTGCGGCATCGCAGTTTGTCGACTGGCATTGCGGCTTGCACAGACCTGCGAATTCGCCACGCGTGCGTTTAAGGTCAGCAGCCCGTCTATTTGCCGCCGGCGACGTGCTCTCCTTGCTCGACGAGCGCGATTTTTCTCCGGATAATTGCCGTCGAATGGTTGCCGTACTTTGCGCAGGGGGTGTCATGGGGCGCGGCAGGGCGGGGGCGTTGATGGCCAATGTGATTATTCCGTTTGCCATAGCTGAAGGCCGTCTTCTCTCTCCGCCAGCATGGATACCTCCGGAAGATGTTTCAGAACCCGTAAGGATTACGGCATTCAGGCTTTTGGGACGTGACTGCAATCCGCTAACCGCATATGCTTCAAACGGGCTCAAGATACAGGGCTTGCTGCAAATACATCGAGACTACTGCCTGAAGCTGCATCCCGAGTGCGAGTTTTGCGAAGTCGGTGCCGCCTCTTAGGAACTCGCTGACATGGAGCGGCAAGTATGGTATAATACACAAATCGAAAATCATGGAGTTTGCGAAATGAGAAAAGCATTGGTCGCCGTGCTGGTTGTGATAGCCGCCGCCGTAGGTTTCGCTGGAGAGGTTTCAGTCTCCGGCCAGGGTGTCGTGCGTGTGCAGCCAGACAAGATGAAAATCACCTTCTCTGTTTATGCTGCAGACAGGGCGATGGCAGAGGCTCGCCGTCTGTTCGACGAACGCACCTTTGCGCTGTCGAAAGTGTTCGAGTCGCTTGGAGTGGCCACCAACGAAGTTGTCACGTCAGGCATATACGGCCGCGCCGAATATGACTACGAGAACGGTAAACGCGTGTTTTCCGGGTATAGGGTTGACGAGGGGTATACATTTTCGGCCAAGGTGGACAGGGCGAGGCTCGCCAAGCTCACGGCGGCGATTCTCGATAGCGGGGTCGTGGACGAGTTGAATGTCAGCTTCGAGCTATTCGACGAAGTGGCAGCCAAGAATGAGGCTCGCGTCAAGGCGGTTCAGAACGCGAAGGAGATTGCGTCGTCTTTGGCGGAAGCCGCAGGGGTGCGGCTTGGCAGAATCGAACTAATCGAGTATGGCACAAGCGGCGGCGGCATGCCGCGCTACGCCAATTTTGCGATGAAGTCCATGGGCGCAGGCGATTTTGAAGCGGAGTCTGTGCAGCTCGGCGAGTTGCGGGCGATCGTGGTTACGGATTCCGTGAACATAAAGTGGAAGATTCGCTGAACCTGAAATTTAAAGGAGATAATCAATATGGCGGCTATATATGAATATACGGGTGTGGTTGAAAAGGTGCTTGAAACGCAGACTTTCGCCAGTGGCTTCACCAAGCGCGACATTGTTCTGACGGATGATGTCGGCACAGAAACGAAGTGGCCAAACCACATCGCGTTCACGTTCAAGAAGGATGCGACAAATGTTTTGGACAATGTCCAAAAGGGGCAACGCGCCAAGATTCGCTTTGCGATAGACGGCCGCGTGTGGAACGATCCAAAAAGCGGCAAAGATCGTTACTTTACGGATCTCACCGGTCTCAAGCTCGAGATATTGCGGGAGGACGGCACTTCCACCGAGCCAGTGCCCGCGCCGGTCGAGCCGGAGGATCTGACCGATCCTGACGATTTGGACGATATGCCGTTCTGACATATGCTGTGGCGGGAAACAGTCAACAAGGCGGCGTCCTATCTTGACGCGAAAGGGGTTCCTGACGCTCAAGTCGCCGCCGAGTTGCTGTCCGCCCGGTTGTTGCGGTGCTCGCGCGGTTTGCTGGCGAGCGCCTTGGATCGCAATGCGGACGAACGCCACCTCGAAGCGATGAAGCGCGGTATGAAGCGGCTTGTCGCCGGAGAGCCGCTTCAGTACGTCCTTGGAGAGTGGGACTTCCGCTCGTTGACTCTTAAGTGCGATCGGAGAGCGCTGATACCGCGGCCCGAGACGGAAGAACTTGTGTCGCGCGTACTGAAGTTCTTGTCTAACCGAGCCGGTCCGGAACCGCCTTTCGTCGTCGATGTCGGCACAGGCACGGGGGCGATAATATTGAGCATTGCGCATGAATTCAAGAAAGATGGCGTTTTTCTCGGTACGGATTTGAGCGAAGATGCGATTTCGTTGGCGAGGGAGAATGCTGAGAAATGCGCATTGGGGTCTCGGGTCGAGTTCCTGGCGATGGATGGGCTCGATGATTTTGATGAGCCAGGCGTAGTTGATGTGCTCGTATCCAATCCGCCCTACATCGAAAGCGCAGTGTGCGAAACGCTTGATCCGAGAGTCCGCGATTTCGAACCTCGCATGGCGCTTGACGGTGGCGTGACCGGACTGGATTTCTACGATAGATATTTGGGCGACGCCTTGAATGTGCTCAAGCCCGGCGGGGCGGTGTTTTTCGAGATAGGCGAGGGTCAGGGCGAGGCGCTCAAGCGGATGATGGGCGAGTATGGCTTTGGACAGATAATGGTCGAGCGCGATTATGCCGGCCACGACCGTTATGCCTCGGCCATTCTCCCATAATGGCAAATGTCCGACCGCCGCTTTGCCGGAGTCGGAAATCAACTTTGTTTCACGCCTCAATATTCCGAAGGCGTATATTTTTTGGTATAATATCAATATATGAAACTGAACAAGGGTGATAGATTCTTCACCAAGCTTGATTGGGCGGCTTTCTGGACGGCCACCTTGCTCGCGTTTGTCGTTTACTTTTTTACGCTCGGCCCTTCTGTGGGACTAGAAGATTCGGGCGAACTGGCTACGGCCGGGGCGCACCTTGGAGTGCCGCATCCTCCAGGATATCCGTTCTGGACTCTTTGCAGCTGGTTGTTCTGCAAGCTGTTCTTCTGGGTGACATATATGGGCCACCCAACCCCGGCGTGGGCGATAAGCTGCTTTTCTGCCGTCGCTGGTGCGCTCGCTGCAGGGTGTACCGCCATGCTGATATGTCGCTCGGCGCACGATTTTATCGGGGATGACGGCGAGGAGTCCGGCACGTCCGGCTTGCTGTCGTTCGGCGGAGCGGTGGCAGGCGCGCTTACATTCGCGCTTTCGCCAGTGGAATGGTCCCAGTCGACAATTGTCGAAATATATTCCTTGAACGCGCTTTTCCTAATGTGGGTGTTTTTGCTCTCGTACCGGTGGATGCGCAAGCCGTCCGACAAAGTGTTGTTTTTGACGGCTTTTGTTTTTGGCCTCGGTCTCACCAACTATCAGGTTCTGCTGTTCGCCATAGTGCCGCTCGCCATCATAATTCTGATGACGAATATTGCACTTTTCCGTGATGTGTTCATATATCTCATACCTGTCGCGTTAACCTACCAGACGCTTCAGATCGGTCAGCTTGTGCGCGCCGACAGAAACATGCAGGTCGATGCCATAAACAAACATGTCGCACTTACGGCCACCTCGTCGTGTCCGTCGACCTTTTTCATAATCGTTTCGCTGGCCCTTCTGATAGGGGCTCTCGTGGCGGCTGCCGTGATGCGCGAGCGGGGGGAAGCGGCAAAAGCCCGCAAGATCGCTTTGTATGCCGGCTCGGCAGGCGCTGTTTTACTGCTGCTTTCGTCCATCGTGTTTACCGGCAAGAACACATGGTCCGGCATATATGCGCCGGTCGCTCCGCTGATCGAGCCGTGGAGATATGCGTTTATCGCGGCCATGATAGCGTTCTCAGCGGTTGCGTCGGTGCTTGCCTCGTTCGAGTGCGGCGAGAAGATCTCCGAACCGAAGACTCTCAGATATCTCGGAATCGCGGCGGGCTTTGCGCTTCTTGCGGTCGTCTTTGCCGTGGCCGTGCCCGAAGCGGGCAGTGCCGGGTACACAGGCGTGAAATATCCGTGGCTGAAATCCACGTTCGTCTTCTGGGTTCTGATAGTGCTGCTCTTTGCCCTGTGTTCGCTGACCAAAAAAGGCCTGTGTTTCGCAATACCTGTAGCAGGGCTTCAGATAGCGGTCTTTACTCTTCTGCGCCATGGCGCGATGAACGGCCTTACTCACCCTCAAAGCTGGTGGTTCGGCTGGCCGATAGCGTGGAACTTCGTCTTGCTGGCTCTTGCTTGGCTGACGCTGCCTTGCGGCAGAAGCGTGGCGGGCGCCGCATTCTTTGCGCAGTTGGGGGTCAGTTTCTATGCGTATATGCCGATAGTGTCCGATTTGCGGAATCCGCCGATGAATTGGGGCTATCCGAGAACTTGGGAAGGCTTCAAGCATGCCATAATGCGCGGCCAGTACGAAGCGATAGGAGTGCCGTCGTTCACCGGCATTGGCCAGTTCTTTGACTTCATCGGCAATCAGATGGTGCATTATTTCGAGGATGTGAAAGTCCAGTTCACGGATATGCTGCTGCTGTTCGCGCCCGTTCCGTTCATTGCGGAGCGATGGGTTGTCGCCAAAGAGCGCCGCAAGACGTTTTGGCGGTGGATGGGCGCCGCGGCCGCGTGCTTCCTGATGATGTCGTTCTTGTTGATCCTTCTGGCGAACGTGAAGGGCGATTTGCAGGACGGTTTCATACAGAAAGTGAAGTTCATCTCGTCGCATGCGATGATTGCGTTGTGGATCGGCTACGGCCTCGTGTTCGCTGGCGCTCTTGGCCTGAAAGCGCGGGCTCTGGCTGCGGCCCGAGGTAAGCCCGTTTTCAAGAGCGCTTTGCGCTATGCCGCCTGTTTCGCCGCGTTGGCGATTGCGGTCGCTTTTGCGTATCCGATAGTGCAAAACTACACAGACGACCGCATGGTGTTCGAGCTCGGCGGCTGTGAACAGAACGGCCATACGTTCGGGTGGCAGTTCGGCGCCTATCAGCTTGATGGCGCAAAGGCGATCAACGAGCAGCTTGTGGCCGACGAAGAGCCCTTGCCCGACCCCGATTGGCCCGCGCCGATGGAGCCGTTTTCGATTTTCTTCGGCGGAACGGACCCTGGCAGATTCGTCCCGACATATATGATATATGCGGCGAACTTCAGGCCGGATATCTATCTCATAACGCAAAACGCCCTCGCTGACGAAACATACATGAGCGTGGAACGCGATCTTTACGGAGACGAGATATGGATACCATCGAAGGATGACGGGGGAGATGCCTTCGGCATATATGTCGACGAGGTGCATCGCGGCGTGCGGCAGGCCAATGGCGATCTCAGAATAGAGAACGGCAAGGTTCAGGTTACCGGTGCGCTCGGCGTCATGGAGATCAACGGCATCATAACGAAGATGATGTTCGATCATGACAGGCTCAGACACTCGTTCTACATAGAAGAAAGCTATGTGATAAACTGGATGTATCCGTATCTTTCGCCTCATGGCCTTATAATGAAGATAAACAAGGACGCCACTCCTTACGACACGGTCGCTGCCGCCAAGGACCAGGACTTCTGGGATTGGTACACCCGTAGGCTCTTGAAAGACCCGATGTACCGTCGCGACTTTGCGGCGCAGAAGTCGTTTTCGAAGTTGCGTGCGTCGATAGCAGGCCTTTACGCCCATCAAGGGCGCTATGACGAGGCGGCCCAAGCGTTTCGCGAGGCGTGCATGCTGTATCCGGCATCGCCCGAGGCGGCCTTCAGATACATACGCGAGTGTCTCGTCGAGATGCCGCTCAGAAGGTGGGGCGCCAAGTCCGGCATGAAGGATTTCAAGTGGAATGTCGCGCTGGAACTGATGGATTATACCGATTTGCTTGACCCGCGCAATAAGCGGACGGCGGCAATGCGCGATTTTATCCGCAGAATGCGCGAACTCGTGGGGCAAATTTCGTCATTGGAGGAGAAAGTCCGCCGCGACGGGCGCCTGTCGTCTCCGGAAACCTTCGCCCTCGCCCACGCCTACTACGCAATCGGCAAGGTGTCGACTGCTGCTCAATTGGTGCGACCGCTCGTGGATCGCATAGACGAACCTTTCGCCCTGAAAGCGATTTCGACAATACTTCTCGAAGCCAAGCTTTATGCCGATGCCGAACGTTGTCTTGAAAAATATCTCAAGGCAGAACCGGGCAAAGACGCCATGTCTTGGGTCGAACTAGCCAAACTGCAGTACAAGACGGGACGGAAGTCCGCCGCCCAGCGCAGTTTCGTGGCCGGGTACAACATCAATCCAAAAGCGGTGTTCGAAAAGGTTCAGCGCGACCAGGAACTTTACGAGATTGCACTCCCGTTGTTCATGCGAAAAAAATGAAGTATCAGTATTTCTATCAGACCAAGGATAACGAGAACCGATCGGGCTGGATAAAGGCCCGCAACCGGGAATCAGCCTACACGATACTGAGAAAACAGGGCATAAGGCCTTACCGCATATTGGGGGATGACCCGCTGAATTGGCGCCCATGGGCGCTTGGCACCCTAGTGGCCGCGCTCGCCCTTGCGCTTGCTTTCACGCTGTTTGTTGCGGCAAAAGGGGCCGCCGCCGATCGCGAACCGAAGCCGCGCCAGCAGCTGTATGGGGACGCTTCCAGAATAGCGGCGGGGGCGTTCTCCGGCTGGGAGGGGGTTCTCTCTTCTCCGCTCGATCGCTATTTGGCGGCTTATGCCCAACCGGGCTCCGCCGCCTTGCCGCCGCTTATGACGGCTTCGGAGATCGCTTCATTCGAGGCGGAACTCGACAGATCCGTCGAATATGTCGACGGCGAACCGATGGAGTATCGGCAGTTGAAGAACATTATCGCGTGGCTGCGCGCCGAGATGCGAAGCCATTTGGCGTCCGGAGAGACCGTCGGTCAGTACATGGATTTTCTGGAAGAGCGGCAGCAAAGCGAGCGCGAGTTCAGGAATCATGCCGAAGAGAGCCTTGAGAAGGTTCCGTTAAGCCATCTTTACCAGGCGTGGCTGGGCGTCAACGCGAGGCTGCGTGAGCGGGGTATATCAACCTTGCCGATGCCGGCCCAACTCGGAGAGGAGGTGGCGAGATAACCATGGAAAGCTCCATTGCCATAGTCGGCATGAGTTGCCGTTTTGCGGGGTGCGCGAATACTGCTGCGTTTTGGGATGTCGTGATGCAGCAAAAGAGCATGCTGACTCTTCCCGGCCCGGACGTGGAACTGCCTTTCGGTCAGCGCAACGTGTTCGACCGTGTCTTCCCGGTGCGCGTTGCCCAGCTTGGCGAATTGTATTCGTGCGTACCCGCGATGCAGAATTTTCCGCGTCAGGTGAACGCCGGCGAAAACCAAGACCTCTATTTCGCCACGCAATTGGCGTTTGACGCTCTTGCCGACGCTTCGATGCGTCCCCACTCCAGAGAAACGGTAAACGGGTCTGTCCGCTTCGGCTACGCCCCTGCATTCAATGCGTCGACCGTGAACTGGCTGCAGCACACATTCGTGCTCGATCAGACGATGGAGGTGATTCGCAGATTCTTCCCTACCGCCCCTGAAGAGTCTCTTGATGAAGTCAAGGGCAAGCTCTTGGAATCGCTGCCTCCGCCGGATGCCGCTTCGTTCCTGCTCGGCTCGGGCTATCGCTTTGCGTCCTGGCTGGCGAGAGAGTGCTCTTTCGGCGGCGTGGCCACCATAATGGATGCCGGAGTGCTTACTGGCGCGGCCACGCTTATGGATGCGGTGAGCGATCTCCGTTCAGGACGCGTGGATGTCGCGCTGACCGGCGCTTTGACGCCGCCGCTAAGCCGCTCGTATCTTGAAGGCCTCAGCGGCGAGGTTGATTTCTCGTCCAGACACGAGCTCAAGCCTTTCTCGCAAGATGCCGACGGTACGATACCCGGCGAAGGCGGTGCGTTCTTTGTCCTCAAGCGGAGAGAAGACGCCCTGAGAGACCATGACCGCATATATGCGCTCATAAAGGAGGTTGCGATAGGCCACAATCCGGATGACGATCCTTCCGCGATTTTCATGGTTGCCGCGAAGAGAGCCGGCATACAGCCCAGAACAGTCGGCCTGATTGAGGGCGACGGCAACGGAATCGCCGCCAGCGAACGGCGCGAGGTCGAGGCGATAAATACTATTTGGGGTGAGCATCGCCCCGGCGCGCCTCTGGTTGGACTCGGTTCGGTGAAGGGCAATATCGGCCACACGATGCGCGCGGCGATGTCGGCGGGGATACTTAAAGCAGCACTCGCGCTCCACAAGAAGGTTTTGCCGCCTCAGGTCGAAACGGATAATCCGCTGGCCTCCATATCTAATCTTTCGTCGAGCGCATACCTGCTGAACCATGCGAGACCTTGGATAAAAGGCGATGCGTCGAATCCGCGAAGGGCTGTCGTGCTTGGCGCGAATTTCGATCCGGTAAGACCCATCGGCACCGCATCTGTCGGCGGAAGATCGGCGACGGTCATTCTTGAAGAGGAACCGGAGGTGCGGGAATGAGCGAACTTGTTGTTGTAAGGGCTCAAGACACGGCGGCTCTTGTCGCCACGATGGAGAAGATAGCGTCCTTTATCGACAGGGTTCCTGCGGCGCAGTTGTCCGATGTCGCCTATACTTGCGCACAGACGGAAGGCGATTCGGTGATCGCGTTCGTTGTGGAGTCTCTCGGCGATCTCCGCACGAGATTGGGTTCTGCGGTGGCGAGAATCGGCGGCGGTTCTTTGAAGCGCCTGAGGGACAAGAGCGGGACGTATTGGTATGGTTCTCATCTCCTCGGCGAAGGCGGCGGCAAACTGGCGTTCGTGTTCCCGGGGGTTATGTCGTTTTATCCTGACATGATGAGCGATCTCGCCATCGCAAGCGAATCGTGCAGAAGCGCGTTCGAGGAGCTGGAGGAGGCGATAGTTCAGGACGGCGGCGAGTTCACTCCCTCGAGTTTCGTATTTCCCCCAGCCCCCTATTACAGGCATGACGCCGATATCTTCAGTTCCGGCGCGTATGCGCAGGCTCTTGTGGCGACATATGCCGGCTGCGAGGCCGTTCGCAGACTTCTCTCCAGATGCGGACTCAAGCCCGACGGCGTCACCGGTTTCGCCGGCGGCGATTTGGCGTCCGTGTCGTGCGCCGAGATGATCGGACGCAACATGTCGCGCCAGGACAGGATACTCTTTCTTCGCGAGATATACGATATTGTAGACAAGGCCGTCGATCATGCCGGTCTGCCGAAGACAGCGGTTGTCACGCTTTTGCTCCGCCATGAAGATGAGGCTGATGACGTGCTTGCATCGTTTCCTCCCGATAAAGTCACGCTCGCGATAAGCCTTTCGCCCCGCCAGAAGACTTATGCGATCGACTGCGACTTTGCCGAAGAGGCTATCTCCCGTTTCGCCGCGTCCGGAATAAGGGCCATGAAGCTTGCCGTAGACCGTCCCTTCAACACGCCGATGTGCGCGAAGCTGGTGCCTGCCGTGCGAAAGCTGGCCGACAGGTGGCTCAGGAGAGATCCAGTGTGTCCAGTGTATTCGTGCGCAACGGCGGCGCCGATGACGGGCCGTCTCAAGAAGGTGCGCGCGGCCATGGCCGAGAGATGGGCTTCGCCAGTGCAATTCGGCGAGACGGTCAGGCACATGTATGACGACGGCTATCGCGTTTTTCTCGAGGTCGGCCCCAGGGGACTCATGACAACGGCGATAGACGATGCGCTTAAGGATGTGGAGCACGCGGCGATTGCGACGAATTCCATCCATAGGCGCGGCCTGCCGCAGATGCAGCATGCCCTTGCCCAGCTGGTTGCGCTAGGGGCACGCGTGAATGTCGCGCAGGCGCTTTGCAAAAAAGGCTGCCGCACGCTAGACTTCGACTCGTCGCTAGTCGCCACCACGAGACGCGAAACGGAGATGCGCCTTTCGCGCGCTTTTCCGAGATTGACTTTGCTGTCGGACGATTCGCCCCTTGGCACGGCCTCGGCCTTTGCCGAACCGAAAGGGCGCGGGGCCAAAGCCGCCGCCAGAGCCGCGGCGGTGGCGGCTCAGGCCAGGAGACTGAGGCAGTTCGATTTTGGCGCCTTAAATCCTCTCGTGTCGGACGCAGATACCCTGAACCACAGCCCTGGCGTGTCGCTTGAGATAAAGAAGCGCTACAGCATAAAAGACGCCCCATTCATCGGCGATTTTGCCCTTGGCGGCACTCAGCTCTCCTACTCGGAGCCATCTTTGAAGGGACTGGTCCAGATTTCGATGCCGCTTGCCGCCGAAATAATGGCCGAGACTGCGGCCATGCTGGTGCCCAACAGAACTCTTGTGGCGATAGAAGATCTGACCTGCAGGCGCTCAGTGGCGTTCGAGGATGGCGCGTTGACGGTTCTCATACGTGCCGAACGGGTCGCTTCGGGGGTTGCCGATCTCGCGGCGGTCAAGGTTCAGCTGCGCGACGATTCGCCGGGTAGCGCCTACACCTGGCCTGTCGTCGAAGCCACTTTCGTGCTGGCGAAGACCCCGCCCGAAGCGCAACCTGTCAGTGTCGTGCCGCAGTTCAAGCCGCGAACGGTGCACTGGTCCGGGCGAGACATATATCCCGCGCGGATTTCCTGCGGTCACCGGTTGAGGGGCATAACCTTCGCCGAAACCTGGAGCGAGACGGGCATGGACTACGAGGTCGAGGTTCCACAGCTCGCCGGGTGTGTGACGTATACGAGATTTCCGCTCTGGCTGGTCAACCCTCTGCTGCTTGAAATCATCGTCAGCGGCTACACGCTTTGGCACAGCCACGAGAGATTCTCGCGCTGGATCGGCCATGAGCGCATGGATGACGCCTATTCGTCGCCGTTTAGGATGCGCCGTCTCGACCTCATGGCGCCTCTGCCCAAGGAGGGCTCCAAGGTCAAGTGCTATTTGCGGTTGACGGGCGTTACGCCCAAGAGCCACCTCTGCGACATAACCGTTTCGGATGGCGATGGCGGGGCTCTTGCCGTCATCAGCGGCTGGGAAGAGCGCGTCGAACACGTCCGCAGGGAGTATCGCGATCTGATAATGCAGCCAGCGACGAGCTTCATAACTAAGCCTGTCTCTCTTGAGCAGCTGGGCAATCCTGCTTTGGATGTCTCGAGCGCGTTCGTGACCGATGTGCCTTATCCAGTATTCGAGCGCGACGACGAAGTCTGGCTTCAGACGTTTTCCCATATCGTGCTTGGCGCGAAGGAGCGCAAGGATTTCCGCCGCATGCCCGGTTCGACAGCGCGCCGCACCGAATGGCTTTTCGGCCGAATCGCCGTGAAGGAAGCCGTCCGCAGATTTCTCAAAGACTATTATCAAGCGCGTTGGAGCGACGCCGATGTCACGATATTCGCCGACGATATGGGCAAGCCGTACGCCGTCGGGGCGTGGATGGACCAATTGCCCGTCCGTCTCGACATAGCGATCGCCCACACCTCGCAGTTCGTCATAGGGTTGGCCGCCGCAAACGCCCGCATCGGAGTGGATGTCGAGTCCACCGCGCGCGACCTTTCAAAAGAGTTTACCGATGGGGTGTTCATGCCGGACGAACTCGAACTCGCGGCCGGGGCGGCGAATGCGTCGCTCGCGATAATACGGTTCTGGTGCGCCAAGGAGGCCGTCTCCAAGGCGCTCGGAACGGGCATAAGGTACAGCCCGAGGGAGATGAACGTCAGCGGATACGATCCCGACACCGGAGAGTTGAAGATGCGGCTCAACGGCGCCTGGGGCGAGGCTTTCAGAAATCTCAAGGGACGGGATTTGCCGGTCACGGTAAGAACGATGCACGATCATGCGCTTGCGTTCTGTTTTCTCTCGGCTTCTCTGTTTAACGATGAATCGTGATTTTCCAGAATACGCTTGCCCGTACGCGATGCGCCTTGCCGCGAAGTCGCCGCGCTTTGCGCTTCAGGTGTTCGACGGAGAACGGCCCAAAACCGCTCCGGCCCGAAAGGAGCGTTATGAGGCAGATCCCTTCGGCGAGCTGGGGGCGGCGGCCAAGGTGAAGGGCCTGAAGCAGCGCTTTGCCGACAGGGTTCTCGTGATGACCACCGAAAAGTGTTTCGTCAACTGCAGGCACTGCACACGCCAAGGCATTTTCGGCAAATCACGCATAGTCGAGACCGATGCCGATCTCGAAAGGTGCATCGGGTACGTGAAGGCCCATCCAGAAGTCCGCGACGTGCTGCTTTCGGGCGGCGATATTCTCACGCTGCCGGACGCGAAAGTCATGAAATTCGTCAAGGCTTTCGCCGCGCTAGAGCAGGTGGAGGTCGTTCGCGTCTGCACGAGGGCCGTCTGCGCGAATCCGCTTCGGGTCACGGCCAGGCTGGCCAGAGCCCTCGGGCGAACGCGCAAGGTCTGGGTCAATACCCAGTTCAATTGCGCGGACGAACTTACGGCCGAAGCGCGCGAAGCGGCAGCGAGACTTGTCGAAGCAGGCGTGCCTGTAAGTTGCCAGACGGTTCTTCTCAAAGGGGTCAATGATTCTGCCGAAGAAATGCTTCGGCTTTTCCGTGCGCTCACCGCCGCACGGATAAGACCCTACTATGTCTTCATGTGCGATCCTATCCCGGGGATCGACCGATTTAGGGTCTCTCTCTCCAAAGCGCGGGCGATAGAGAGAAAATGCGCCGAGTCGATTGGCGGGCTCGCTTTGCCGCGATTTGTGATGGATTTGCCTGGGGCCAGGAGAAAGGTGCCGATATGCGAAAGATAAATCTGTTTGACGAGTTCAAGAATGCGCGCGAGAACCATCCGCGCGATGCCGCGTTTCTTGTCGCCAGCGGCGACAGGTACCTGCCCATATCGTGGCGCCAGTTTACGGACGACATTGCCGTGATTTCGTTCATAATCGAGGCGAATGTCAATCGCCGTGCAATCGGCATACTCGGCGAGAACTCCTATGAATGGATGGTCGCCCACGCGGCGTGTCTCTTTTCCGGCGCGACTGCGGTGCCTGTCGACGTCAATCTCGATGCCCGCGAAATCGCACGCCGTCTCAAGGAAGTCGGCGCACGCGTCTTGGTGCACTCGTCGCTCTATTCCGCAAAGTCGCGCGAGGTCGCCGCTGAAATGCCTGGCCTCATAACCGGCGGCTTCGGCTCGCGCAAGACGGACTTTTTCCTGAACGCGAGCCGCAAGGCGATAGAGCTCGGGCTGAAAACCATATGGGATCGCGACGGCGTCGACGTCGAGAAGACATCCGCCATCGTCTTCACCAGCGGCACGACTTCTGAGCCTCGCGGCGTCGAACTCACCATACGCGGAATAGAGACCTTCTGCGAGGCCGCCGTCGAGCTGCTGCCGATGGGGCGCGGCGACAGGTCGCTGATGCTTCTTCCTCTGCACCATATATTCGGAATCGCCACGACCTATCTGATGCTGGTCAGCGGCGTGGCGCTTGGCGTATGCCCCGATTTCAGGCGAATATACGACGCCGTGGAGCGTTTCCGGGCGGATTTCCTCTTTCTCGTGCCGGCCTTGGCCGAAATACTCGCGAACAAGATCGCCCAGCATGGCGCGACGGCGGCGGAAGCGCTCGGCAGCCCGATTCGCTGGATTCTCACCGGCGGCGCCCCTCAGCCGAGGCGCACGTGCGACAAGCTCGCGGCTCTCGGCGTAAAGGTGATCACCGGCTACGGCCTCACCGAGACGACCTCGCTCTATTCGCTTTCTCCGTCCGCCCGCGAGCCGAAATACGGCAGCGCCGGCTTGGCCGCGCGCCACCCCGAGGTCGAGACCGCCGTTTCGCCCGAAGGCGAACTGCTGATTCGCGGACCCAACGTCATGAAAGGCTATTACGGCATGCCAGAGCGGACGGCCAAGGCGATCGACGCCGATGGCTGGTATCATACAGGCGACATAGGCCGCATAGACGACGAAGGCTACGTCTGGGTCACGGGCCGCAAGTCCCGCACCATCGTGCTGTCGTCCGGCAAGAAGGTCGCGCCTGAGGAGCTTGAGGCGAAGATATACGCGATTGAAGGCGTACAGGAGACGCTCGTCACCGGCGATGGCGCGACGCGCGAAATCGTCGCCAACATATACTGTGAAGAGTCTTGCGAAGAAGTTGTTCGCCATGGCGTTTCCGAGCTCAACAAGTCCCTGCCCGTCTATATGCGCATATCTCGCGTCAAAACGCGCTTTACGCCGTTTCCCAAAACAGCGTCCGGCAAGATAAAGCTCAATCCCCCGGACGAAATACAGACGCGCTAGGTGAAGCTCCGCGAATTTGATATAATACACATTCACAATCTCAAGGAGTATTTGCGCTATGTTGACATGGATGGACAGTCTTAGGGGCCGCTCGCTGATGCGTCTCACGTCGTTCACCGACGAGGAGATGCTCAATCTCGTCGATCTCGCGGCCCAACTCAAAGCCCGCCGCAAGGCGGGCGTTCGCGGCGATTTGCTCAAGCGCAAGAATATCGCCCTCATATTCGAGAAAAGTTCCACGCGAACACGCAACTCGTCCATAATCGCCGCCCGCGACGAAGGCGGCGGTGCGGAATATCTGACGCGCTCCGACATACATTTCGGCAAGAAGGAGAGCGTAAAGGACACAGCGCGCGTTCTCGGTCGCATATACGACGGTATTCTCTTTCGCGGCTTTTCCCAGAAGACGTGCGAAGAGCTCGCCGAATATTCGGGCGTGCCCGTGTGGAACGGCCTAACCGACGACTACCATCCTACACAGATATTCGCCGACCTGCTCACGATAAAAGAGACTTTCGGCGGTCTCGACAACTGCACCGTCGCGTATGTCGGCGATGGGCGCAACAACGTCGCCAACTCGCTCATGATGGGCTGCGCCAAGGCTGGCGTGCGCTATGTCTGCTGCACCCCGAAAGCGTTGTGGCCCGATGAAGCCATACTCGCCGAATCGGAAGCCGTCGCCAAGCGCAACGGTGTCGACATTCGCGTGTTCGACGACCCCGTGAAGGGCGTCAAGGGCGCGAATGTGCTATATACCGACGTCTGGGTCTCGATGGGCGAAGAGGCCAAGGCCGCCGAGCGTATCGCCATGCTGAGACCTTATCAGATAAATATGGACCTCATGCGCGCTACCGGCAATCTCGGCGGCAAGCTTATGTTTCTGCACTGCCTGCCCGCCTTTCACGACTTCAATACCGAAGTCACGAAAGACACGGGCGCGCTTGAGGTCACGGACGAAGTCTTCGAGTCACAGTATTCGAAGGTGTTCGACGAGTCCGAAAACAGAATGCACACCATAAAAGCGCTTTTCGTGTCCGCACTTTGCGATAGAGCCTCGGTTTGACGCCGAAACGGAAAAAAGGAGAGAAGATGTCAGAATATCCAGATTGGTCCTCGTTTACCCCCGAAGCCGCCGCCGAAATGCTGCCTTCGCTGATGGAGAAGGCCGAGGCCGCCGTCAAGGCGATAGAAGCCGACAAATCGACACTCTACGAAGATTTCGTGTGGAAGCTCGACGATGCAGTCCGCGAGCTTTGGTCCGTGTGGGGCCGTGTCTGCCACATGCTGGGCGTGATGAACAGCGACGCGTGGCGCAAGGTCGAGGAGACTTTCCAGCCGAAGCTCGTCGAGTTTTCGCTGCGCGTTTCGCAGTCGCCCGAACTCTACGCCAAATCGAAGGCCGTGCGCGCCGCGCTTGACGAGGCGCAGAAAAACGGCGCGGCGGTTTCTCCAGTCCGGCTACGCATTCTGGACAAGATGATACAGGGCGCGGAGCTCGCGGGCGTAGGCCTTGCGGGCGAGAAAAAGGCACGCTTCAATGAGATACAGGCCGAGCTTGCCAAGCTTGGTGCCGATTTCTCCAACGCCGTGATCGATGCCACCGCCGCGTTCAAGTATGAGAAGAACGGCACGACCTACACGATAGACGACGCGAACTATACCGAAACGATGAAGCACTGCGCCGATCGCGAAGTCCGCGAGAGGCTCTGCCGGGCCCGCTCGACGCGCGCTCCCGAGAACGAAGCGCGAATCGCCCGCCTCATCGCCCTGCGCCGCGAATGCGCCGACATTCTCGGCTTCGCCAACTACGCCGAGCTTTCTCTCGCGACGAAGTGCGCCCCGTCCATCGCGGCCGTGATGAAGATGGTGGACGATCTCGACGACGCCACCGAAGCCGTCGCCCGCGCCGAGAAGGACGAGCTCGCCGCGATGCAAAGCCCTGAAGACGGCGAGGTTCAGCCTTGGGATGGCGCGTATCTCGCCGAAAAACTCCGCGAAAAGAAATATTCCTACAGCGAAGAGGAACTCAAGCGCCACTTCGAGTTCTCGGATGTGCTCAAGGGACTCTTCCGCATGGTGGATTTTCTCTTCAATGTGCAGGTCGAAGAGCTTGCCGGCGATTCCAAGCCGACAGTCTGGCACCCCGATGTGCGCTTCTTCGCGGTAAAGGAAAACGGCCGCGAGATTGCACACTTCTACCTTGACCCGTATGTGCGCCCCGGCTTGAAGCAGGGCGGCGCCTGGATGAACGATTTCGGCAACAAGGTTGCGCGGCTGGGCCGTTTGCCTCTTGCGCTGATGGTGCTCAACCTGAAGGCGCCGGACGAGAACGGCAAGACCTATATGCCGATGCGCGAAGTCGAGACGCTCTTCCACGAGTTCGGCCACGCCTTGCAGTGCATGCTTACCCGCGTCGACGAAGAGGACGCCTCCGGCATATGCCTCGTCGAGTGGGATGCCGTCGAAGTCGCCAGCCAGTTTATGGAGAACTGGTGCCTCGACAGCCGTACTGGCATAGAGCTGCCCGAAGAACTGAAGGCCAAGGTCAAGGCTTCGCGCAATTTCCGCGCCGCTACCGTATGCCGCCGCCAGCTTGCGTTCGCCAAGACGGACATGATTCTCCACTCCGCAGACGAAGTGGCCGACGCGAACGCCGTCAAAGTAGACAACTTCGTGCACTTCGGCATGCCGTTCGTCCCGGAAGACCGCTTCCTCTGCGGCTTTACCCATATTTTCAGCGGCGGCTATTCTGCAGGATACTACGGCTACAAGTGGAGCGAGGTTATGAGCGCCGACTGCTACGGTGCGTTCGAAGAGGCCTCTCTCACGGACGACTCGGCGATGAAGCGCCTTGGCGCGAAATACCGCGAAACGATTCTCGGTCTAGGCGGCAGCAAGAATGCGCTCGAGGTCTTTCGCGAGTTCCGCGGACGCGACCCCGAAATCGACGCGCTGCTCCGCCAGCAAGGGCTGAAATGAACCGGATCCTCTTCGAGAGGAACGAGATTTCGCATGGCCTCGCCACCTTCGGGGGCGTCCGCGCCGAGCATGTTTTGAATGTGCTGCACGGCACCGTCGGCCAGCGGCTCAAGACAGGCGAAATCGACGGACCCGTCGGCAGCGGCGAAATACTCGCGATCGGCGGCGACGGTTCCGTCACCGTGCGCCTCGAGCATGACGGCGAGAGCCTGCCGCCAAGCGTCGACCTCATTCTCGCGCCTCCGAGACCGCGCGTCATGAAGCGCCTCCTGCCGCAACTCGCCGCCCTTGGTGTGGGACGCCTCGTGCTCGTCGGTGCGAAGAAAGTCGAGAAGGATTTTTGGGGCGCGACCTTGCTGAAGGAGGAGATTTACCGTCCCTTGCTGGTGGACGGGCTCATGCAATCCGGCACGACGGCATTGCCGCGGCTTTCGACCGTGAGGAATTTCCAGAAATGGCTCAAGACGGACCTTGATGCGGAGTTTTCGTCCCGACGCCGCATTGTGGCCCATCCCTATGGCGCGGAAAGCGCGCCCGTGGCGGAGACGCCTAGCGCGGAGAGGCTGCTTCTGGCCGTGGGCCCCGAAGGCGGCTGGACGGATGAGGAGGTCGCGCTTATGGAGGAGAGGGGGTTTGTCCGCTATTCCCTCGGCCCGCGCATTTTGCGAACCGATACTGCGGTCATAGCGCTCCTCGCCCGCCTTTGCCTTTGACCTGCCGCTGTCGCAGTTCGCTGCGCTCAGCGGATATTCTTCGCACGGTTCAACCACGATTCACGGATGCTTCTTGAGAGTGAATTCCGCACCATATTTGCAAGCTTGCAAATATGGTGCGGAAAACGCTTTGGCCCTGTCGCGAAAAGTCCTTGGACTTTCGATTGGAAAATACACGCATTTTGATACCC
>ONWT01000045.1 GCA_900321575.1 uncultured Lentisphaerota bacterium
ACGACCCGAAGACAATCTCGTGATTGTCGAGCGGTCGATGCGGCAATCAGCTCGCCCCAGGATGAACCGAGCGGTGAGCGGCGCGAAAAACGCCGCAACATTGACAGGCACACAACACACCACGCAACACGCACTCCACGGCACACAACACAACCAACACAACAATTGGGCGGAGGAATAAACAAAGCACCTCCGAATCCCCGCGCAGTCTGCGGCTCTGCGTATCAAAGCCGCCATATCTGCCTCCTTTGAAATGGTTTGTTTCTTTACATGCTGACCTTGCCGAGAAACAGTCTGAGCCGATCGCTTTTCGGCGAGCCGAATATCTCCGCGGGAGTGCCCTCTTCGGCTATTCTGCCGCCCTCCAGAAACAGCACCCGGCTGGAGACTTCGCGCGCAAACCGCATCTCGTGCGTGACCACCACCATAGTCATGCCGTTCTTCGCGAGGTCTTTCATCACATCCAGAACCTCGCCCACCATCTCCGGATCGAGAGCAGAGGTCGGCTCGTCGAAAAGCATCACCTTCGGCTCCATCGCAAGCGAACGGACGATCGCAATGCGCTGTTTCTGTCCGCCCGAAAGCTGCTGCGGATACGCCTTGGCCTTGTCCGCCAGGCCCACGCGGTCGAGAAGCTCCATAGCCTTCTTCTCGGCGGCCTCGGGCTTGAGCTTGCGCACAAGGCGCGGCGCGAGGGTGATATTGTCGAGAATGGACAGGTGGGGGAAGAGATTGAAGTGCTGGAAAACCATCCCCATCTCGGAACGGATGCGGTTTTTCTGCGCCTCGTCTGCGGAGACTATGTCTACGCCGTCGAAATACACGAGCCCCTCGTCAGGCGTTTCCAGCAGGTTCATGCAGCGCAGGAAGGTGGACTTGCCGCCGCCCGACGGGCCTATCATGACCACGACTTCGCCGCTGTGTATGTCGGTCGAAACGCCCTTCAGCACCTCCAGACTGCCATACCGCTTCTTGAGCCCCCAAATCTTGAGCAATGCGTCTTGCATACCGTAATCCTTTCACGAATCGTTGTGCACGGGATCGGCGCCCGTGGCGCGCAAATGCCTCTCCAGCCTGCCGAGCAGCGCGGTGAACGTCATCACAAGCACGAGATAGACGCCCGCCACGGTGAGATAGGGCAGATATACCGAATATGTCTGCGAGCGGATTATGTCCCCTCCCTTGGCGAGATCGATTAGCGCGATATAGCCGACTATGGAGGTGTCTTTCATCAGCACGATGAATTCGTTGCCCAAGGCTGGCAGAACGTTGCGGACCGCTTGCGGAAGGATTATCCTCGTCATCGCCCGCCAATACGACAGCCCAAGCGCTCTGGCGGCCTCCATCTGGCCGGGGTCTACAGAGACTATGCCGGCGCGGATTATTTCGGCCTGATAGGCGCCCGAATTGAGCCCGAAGGCGAGAATCGCAATGGCGATTTTGGAGTCGACGCTCCTCAGTATTATGTAATACGTTATGAGCAGCTGCACGACCATGGGAGTGCCGCGTATCACGGTCAGATATGTCTTCGCGAGAAAGTTCAGCACGGGGAAGTGCCCATACTTGTCATGGCTGGAGCGCACGACAGCGACCAGAAACCCCACGACAAGACCCATAGCTATCGCGGCTAGCGCGACCTCGAGCGTGACGCCGAGGCCGTTCACCAGATATTGCCAGCGCCCGTTCTTGACGAAACAAAGCGCGAAATCTTCGAGAAAAGCGCTCACTTTGCTTTAAGCGCGTCGGATTCGGCGGTATAGTCGGCTATCCACTTCGCGAGGCGGCCGTCGGCCTTCGCCTCGGCGATCGTCTCGTTGACGGCCTTTAGCAGCTCAGGGCGCCCCTTGCGTATCGCGACGGCATAATCCTCGCTGGTGACAAAGCCGCTCAAAGCGAGGTCGGCCTCGCCCATTATGCAGTTCTTTGCCGGATCTATGTCGGCAATCACAAAATCGACGCGGCCCGCCTTCAATGCGGCTACGGCCTCTGCGGGCGAGCGGGACCTTTCGGGCTCCTGGCCGAGTTGTTCGAGAACATACGTCTCGCTCGTCGTGCCGCCCTGAACGCCGATACGCTTGTTCTTGAGCTGCTCAGGGCCGGTATAGGGGTTCGCCTTGGAATAGACGACCACGATACCTGTAGTCACATAGGGGTCGGAAAAATCCACATTCTGCTTACGGTCTTCGGTGACGGTGATCCCCGCCGCCGCCAAATCGGCCCTGCCGGAGATCACGGCGGGTATGACGGAATCGAAATCGACCGTCTCGCACTTGAAGTCCTTGCCGAGCTTCTCGGCGACTGCGCGGCAAATCTCGACATCGATGCCGACTATCTCCTGCCCGCGAAGGAACTCGTAAGGCGGAAAAGTCGCCTCGGTAATCATTTTCAGCGCATTGCCGTCGTTTTTCGCGCAACCGCAAGCGCAAAGTGCCGCAACAGCGGCCAAAGCCAGTTTATTCATTGCTAGTCTCCTTGGTTTCGGGAAAGTATACCATATCCTCCCGCACCACGCAACGCCCCCGCGTTGCCGCGAGGGGCGAAGGTTATATGCCGTTCACACCCTCATGAAATTCTCAATGTCGGGCAACTCCGACGCCTCCCTCGGCGAGTCTGCTAGACGGTTGCCGTCGAGCCGCTTGCGCAGATCGACAAGCGCCGTTGCGAAGTCCTCGATCATCGCGATCAGCTTGTCGGGATTGAGGTCCTGCAGAACCTCGTAGCGGGTAAGCTCGAACCGCTTCGTCTCGGGATCAATCGAAAGCGTCGAACCTTTCGTGCCCGTGAAGCCGCAGTTGGCCTTGAGCGCCTCCAAAAGCGCCGCATCGGCGTCCGACGGAACATCCGAGACGGCTGCGTTGAGCAATACCGTCTCGACTCCACCCTCCGAGCAGTCCATTATGGCGATTTCGCCGATTTCGGACGCTATCACGCAGACGCCATCGGCGTCGGGAGTGAAGCCCTCGAGGCCGATTTCGGCGCCTGTCTCTTCGATAAGTTCTTTGTATGTCATATGTTGTGGATTGAATTGGTGTTGTCTTGCTATATGGCGGTTATTTGCGCCTGATTCCGAGTTCTTTGTCGATCTTCTTGACGAGCGTGGCGTACTCCTTCGTCTCGCACGCGGCTTTAACGCACGCGCGGGCGAGGGCGCGGAACTCGTTGCTCAGCGCCGGATTGCCCTCCGTATCGGTAGGGAATATCTTCTGTGCGCCGAGCGGATTTCTCAATTTTACCGCAGAGCGCATATAGGCGTCGGCCTTCGAAGACACTTGCTGGAGGAACGTGAACATCAGGTTGTTGACAAGCTTTATGACGCCTGCGTCTTTCGTCTCGGGCGATATCTTCTCGCTTGACACGATATCCTCGCCCGCGAAACGCTCGCGCAAGGCGTCCAAGACGAACGACTGCGAATTCGCGACGAGGTTGTCGAGCTGGCGGACATGGAGAACGCGTGTGTCACACGACGCCTTGAAGGCGTTCTTGTTGCACATGTGCTTCGCGAAGCGCTCCTCGATGCCGTCGCGCCAGCGCGCCAGAGATTCCAGCGTCAGAGTCTCAGAGAGCATCTCCTTTTCGATGATCTCCATGTTCGCGTCGAAAAGGTTGCCGAGAGTGAACTTGTTCACGACGATGACCGAAAGCACGTTGTTCGAATCCTGCCTTTTCTTGGCGGCGACGTCGTCGAAGATTTCTCCGAGTTCCTCCGTAAGACGCGCAGTTTCGAGGGCCTTTACCCTGTCCTTCATCTCAAGCAGCATCAGCGCGGTTCCCTGCTCGTTTATGAACTTGAGGAAAGACTCGATATATTCCTTCGAGAGGAGCGGCTCCTTGACTGTCGGATCGGTCGCGATGCGCTGCTGAAGCTCGCGCACGCGCTCGGTGAAGTGTTCCATCGCCTCCTGCTTGAGCGTGACGGGCTTGTTGTTCCTCATGATCTCCGTCTTCGGCAGGTCATACTGCTCAAGCCAGAGTTCGAAGAGCTTCTTGGCGGGCTCCAGCTGGGTCTTGCTGAAATCGCCCAGGAGAATCTGGCTCTGTATGCCCGAGACGGCGGCGCGGAGTTCGCCGTAGAACCTGTTCAGCGATTCGTTCGCCGCCGCGGCTGGCGCGGCTTTGGTGCCTCGGCCGTAGACGCGGAGCGTCATCACCGCCCTGCGCATTTCGGACATGAGCCCCTGAACCCCTTCGCCTTTGAGCCAGGTTGTCACATTGGCCTTGACCGCCGCCTTGGTCGTGGGATCGTCCATAAACTCCGCGAAGCCTAGGTTATCAAGCATGAAGCTCAGATTTTCCTCGAATTCCTTGTCGTTCGCGGGGTTGAGCCTCATGGCGGCAATGTCCTGCTTCATCGTATCGAAGGTTTTCTCGAAGAACTTGGCGGCCTTCGCCTTGCCTGCCTCGCCAAGCCACTCTCCGGGCTTCTCGCTGAACTCGAATTTCAGGCTGTCGCGCAAAACGGGCACAATCTTCTCCCGGAAGAACTCGATATCCTCATCGCTCGCGCCACTCTCCTTCAATTCCGCCGTGCGGGCGGCGATCTTCTCGTCCAGGACCGGCATCGTATTCTCGAACGCCTCGGTGTAGGCCTTGCTGTACGCAAGATACGAAGCGAACTTCTTGTCGATAATGCCTTTCATCATATCGGAAAGCATATCGTCGAAGGCGCGTAGAGTGATGTTAACGTCCGGCGGAGTGCTCTGAGAACTCGCTTCCATGAACACCATTTCCAGCCTCTTGTCGAGTGTCTCCTTGCCGAGGCTGGAATAATTGTCGAGACTCTTCTGGGCAAGCTTCAGGAACTGCGTGCGGAAGTCGAGGTAGGCCTTCATCTTCGCGTCGGAAGCGGACGTAAGCTCCTTCTCGACCCGCGCGTCGAATCCAGACTTGCCTCCGATGGAATACAGCAGCGGAAAATCGTTTATCCGCGTTATTACGGCTGTCACCTGTGGCTTCGCGATGTTCGCAATCTCTGCGGCGCCGAGCTCCGGATTCGCCTGCTGGAGGCGCAGCTTCTCGCCGGCGAGCAGTCTCTCGCCGAGCGTAAGACCCTGTTCGTTCTTTCCGTCGGCCCATGCGGCGACAGCGAACAGGCGTTCCTTCGCTGCGCGGAGCGTCGTCTTCACGAGGTTCTGCTGCGTGTAATCGACATCGAACTCGCGATCTACCACGGTTTCGGCGGACTCTTCGCCGTAGATCTCTGGGTGCTCCAGGAAGCGGCGCTTGAAGGCGGCGACGCGGCCCTGTTCGGAGAGCATAACGTCCTTGGCCAGGCTGTCCACAAGAGCCTTGCGGTCTTCCTTGCCGAGATTGGCGTTGTCGCGCATGGTCTTTCCGCCGTCCCTGTCGATCAGCGAGTTTATGACTTCCACGACCTTCTTGCGCAAAACGTCATCAAGCTTTCTGCCGTATTTTTCGGCCTTCTCCAAATAGGCCGCGGCGAGCTTGGCGAAGGACTTGTGCACGTCGGCGACGAATTTTTCGTCCACCGGATTCTTCGCGACCTTGCGGCCCTTCAGCATCTTGTCGACAGTCTGGAAGTACAGCTTTTCGAGCCCGCGGCGCAAGGCGGGTCCGGCGAGCTGTTTGTCGAGCGGAGGATTCCGCCCCTGAACGGACTGCATGAACTGGTCGACGGCCTGCGTCGCGTCCATAAGATTGCGCTTCGCCTTGAGCCCCGCCACATCGCCGATGGAATGAGCCAGTATGGCAGTGTTGAGACGCAGCGACATCTCGGCGATGACCGACGATTTCTCCTCCTGGAAGAGCTGCACCATGCGACGCACCCTGTCCTTGACATCGTCAAGTATGTTGCCTGTTCCGAGCGGCGCGGGCGACTCCTCGAAATAGCGGTCTATCGCGCGGTTGTAGGCGCTCTTGATCCGCATATTGAAGTCGGAAAGCAGCGTGGTGAACTGGTCGTCCGTGATGTTCCCCTTCTTCAGTTGCTGCGAGAGTATCTTCTTGAAGCCGTCAAGCGCCTTGGTCATCAGAGACGCGGCATTCTTTTCCTTGAAATCCCTGTAGGCCATCGCGGTGCGGGTCACCTGCGAGCAGGAAACCTGCAGATCGCCGTCGCCGACGAAGTGCATGCGTCCCCCCTGCTCGACCGCATTGTCGATGTGGAGGTTTATGATGTTGGGCAGCGTATAGCTGTAGAGTTTCTCGTAGAGGTCTTTGCCGCACTTGAGCTCATCGACCGCCTCCTGGATATTGTCGGTGAGAATCTTTATGAACTGCTGCACGCCCCCGTTCTCGGTGAATCTGCCGTTGCCGTTCGCCCAGCGTTCGCCATACTGCAGCTGCAACGCAGGCACGAGTTGGCGCTTGACGAAATCTTTAACCTTGTCCAGCGCAGTCACGTCCTTCTTGAGCATGTTCTCCGCGCCATGGGCGAAATGCTTGATGACGAAGCGGCCGGCGAAGTTGTCCACGGCCGCTTCGCTGCGGAAGAGTTTCTTCATCGAAAGCACTTGGGAAGCCAGCTTCTTGATCTCGTCCGGCTTCACCGCAGCATTTTCCGAAATCTCCTTCATGACAAGGCCGCTGATGTCCACGGACTCCTTGGTGACCATGAGAAATTCCATCGTACCCTGGAGAACCCCGTAGTCTCTGTCGGTCAGCGGCTTTACGGAGTCCGGCGACTTCGCCGCCTCTGCGGCGCCCTTCACGAACTCTTCCGCGAGGTCTACGAGGTTCTCGAAGTCGAAGTTGGCGGCTATCGCCTCCTCCTCTTTGGCCTTGTCAGCGCCAGCGAAGTCGCGCACGTTCGCGACACCGTCCTGCACGTAGAACTGGAGCACCTTGCCGAGAAAGACCTCCAGCGCGGCCGCGTCTCTTATGCCGCGCATTTCAAGGGCCTTCGTCAGACAAGAACGCATGTCGGAGAGTAGCTTGCCGCCCTCTTGGTTTTTGATGTCCAGCCCGAACGCATCGCCCTTCGCAAGCGCAGCGCGGGCGAGATCTTTGAGGGAGTTGTCGATGCCGACGCGCGTCTTAGCGCCTTCCAGAAGCCCCTCCAGTTGCGTCAGGACGGCGCGGAACTCCATCTCGCTCTTGACCATCCTCTCGCGCTGCGGCTTGTCCGGCGATTCCTTGTCTTCGCAGAATTTTTCGAGCGCAGCGTTGTCCAGGCCGTGCTTCTCGAGCTTCATGAAATCGCGCTTGAACGTCTCGAGATCGCCCCTGAAGCCGAACTCCGCCATCGCCGCCTTGAAAAAGTTGTTCAGCATTATCCGGCGCCCGTTCGGCGAATTGAACACCTTGTCGAACTCGTTCAGCGCCGCCATGACCTCGCGGCGCGAAAGAGCCTTGCCGAGGTCGATACGGCCTTCGCTGTTGGACGGGGCGAGAACCATGTTCTGTATGCGTATGCTTGTGCCGACACTGGCATACTTGAGGTCGTTTGCGAGGGCCGACGCGAACTTCTCGCGCATAGACCTGTTGTGTGCGGGATTCGTGTTCGAGCGCCATGAAAGCGGAACGTCCACCTTGTTGTTGAACTTTTCGAGCTTCAGCTTGCCGTCTTGGCCGAGGGAGAACCGGACATAGCCCTTGTTCGTACCCTTCTCGTAGTTGACCATATTGCGAAAATCGCTCACCGCATAGGCCGCATTGTTACGCTGCAACTGCTCAACCGATATCTTGTCGGACATGTCTGTTCTCCTTGAGTTGTAATTGGTGTCTTCAAACTGTTCTACACGCCACCCGTCAAAAGGTTACATCGATATTATACCACAAATAATCTTTTGCGGCGAATCGTCACCACTGGCAGGCAAAGTTTGGATACGCCAAACCCCCATCCCATTCGGACTTACACCGTAGATGATCCCATTCTGGCGCTAAAACGAATGCCCTTTGGCCATCCATTTTGCGGGGAATGCCCTAAAGTATGATATTCAGCAGCTCAACCAAAAGGCGGCCGCTCTTGTAAAGGGATTCCGGGCTTATCTTATCGACCGTATCTTCCGGCGTATGCCAATAGTCGTTTAGCCCGTGGGCGCTTCCGTAATTGAAATCTATGAGATCGATTGCGCGCCATCCTGCAGTCAGGAATGCAGTATGGTCGTCCTTAACCACTTCGCGTATGCGTCCCCTGAAACACGGACCCAGATTCGCCCGTCTCGCCGCGTGACACGCTATGGACGACAACGTATTGTCGCCATTGGCCGGTATGCAAATATCGAGATCCTTGTCCCCAAGCATGTCAACGCATATGGCCGCACGCACCTTTACGCCGCTTTCCTTCAATACATCGACCGCCCTTTTGGATCCCCACAACCCATCGTTCGCCGAATAGGAATTCATGCATTCCTCTCCGTCGGTCCATATCAGCATCAAATTGCCTCGCGGCAGGCCTCGCTCCGCCACGATTCTGGCGAGTGCCATCAACAGGCCGGTCGTGGACGCGCCGTCATTGGCGCCCGGACAGGCAACAGAAGGCTTTGTGTCATAATGGGATACCACCACAACCCATTCATCATCTGGGTTGGTCGCGAATCTGCAAGAAAGATTCGACATCGTGCGGCGGCCTTTCGGCGTAATAACGGAGAATCTGTCGCGTTTGACATCCACACCATTGCGCGAAATATTGTCGAGAAGCCAATTGGAGGCGAGCACCCCGCGTATGGTGCCCGCGTCGCGGGGCGTACAGTTTTCGACAAGATTGCTGGCGCACTGCAATGCAAAATCGGCATCGCTCTCGGTAAAGACAAGCGATGCCGCCAATACCAACGCGGACAGCATATTACTCTACACTAAGACCGAGCATCGCAATAATGCGATCGAGATCGTCATTGTCGTAGAAATCGATCTCAAGCACGCCTTTGGTGTGTCTGCCGTTGGCATGAGTCATGCCGCTGGTAAGGCGCACCGCACAACCAAGATGCTTCTTCAGCTTGTCGACAAGGTTGCGCACATAGCCGTCAGGGATGTCAGGCGTTCCGCGCTGCTTCTCCACGACGGGCATATTGAGACGGTTGACTTTCTTTTCAAGCGCACGGACGGTAAGCTGGTCGTTGACGCAATCGCGCGCCAGCAGTATACGGTCTTTTTCGTTGTCTACCGAAAGCAGCACCTTCGCGTGGCCTACCGACAAAAGCTTTGTCTGCAGGAGAGTCTTGACCTCTTCCGGCAACTCAAGAAGCCTCACGGCATTCGCAACCGTCGCCCGGCCCTTACCGACCTTTTCTGCCACATCCTGCTGGGTCATGTTGAAGCGATCTTGCAGATTCTTGTAGCTGACCGCCTCTTCAATAGGATTGAGATCTTCGCGCTGCAGATTCTCGGTCGTCGTCATCACCGCCGCCGTCTGATCGTCTGCATCGATAAGAGTGACGCGAATCTTCGTCCACCCAGCGAGTTGGGCCGCCCTCAAACGGCGCTCGCCTGCTATAAGCTCGTAGCGCCCGGCTGAATTCTTTCTGACCGTGGGCGGCTGCACGAGACCGTTGTTCTTCAGAGACTCTGCAAGTTCAAGAAGCTCGGTCTCTTTGAAATCGCGCCGCGGCTGATAAGGGCTGCGCTCTATGTCGAGAATTCTCAACTCAAGCGGCGCGCCGGATGCGGACTCGGAAGGACGCACCGCATTCGTAACGACGACAGGCGGCTTGGCCAGCGCAGGAGCGACAGCGACCACCGCCTCTTTCGACGAAGGTATCAGGGAATCGAGCCCCCGGCCGAGACCGTGGCGTTTACGACCCTCGACGCCGCCAGAAGTCTGCTTCTCGGCGGCCGTCGCTTTTTTCAGAAATGGATTGTTTGTCTTGGCCATGACAGCCCCTCAGGCTATCAGAAGTAACCATTGACAATCGGAAGCACCTTGATCGTATTGTCCATTATGATATTGACAAGACCGATCTGGAAGCCCCAAGGGCACTGCTCGGCAAAGTTGACTATACCGATCTGGGCGCCGTGGAGCTCTTCTGTCATGTTGAAGATACCAGCCGTCTGGCAGCCGTAAGCCTTCGTCGCGATGTTCACGCCGATAGCCGCAGTAAGGCCGTAGCTCTGGACGCGGGAGACGTTGGCGAGGCCGCCGAACTGGATACCGGTGACATTCTCCTGCATCGCACCGAGGAAGTTGCAGTCAACGCCCGTGAAGTTCTTGCGGTACGAAAAGCCGGCGGCTTCAAACCCGTAACCGTCGCCCTTGGCGATATTGATGCCCAGAGTGGAACGCACGCCGTAGACATTCTTCTCGCTGTAGTTGCAAAGGCCGCTCACGGAAAGGCCCATCACATCGTCGCGATTGCGGGCGGCGATACCATTCACGCCGAGGCCGTAAACCTTGGCAGTATCCATATAGAGCAACCCGAGATCAAGGCCGAAGACATCCCACTGCGCGCACCCCCAAGGCAACTGGACCGGCGACACAAGGCCGACCGCGACGGGCGTCCACCCAATGGCACCTCCTTCAGCGTTTTCCTCCTGAGCCACTGCGGGCGAAACGACCGCGAGAGCGAGAGCTGTGAGACCGACTTTAGCAATACGATTCATTTGTTTCTCCTTCTTTGATGAAATTGTTGTGATATTTTACCCAATATTGCCGCATAAGTCAACCGCCATCAGAAGAAAAGATCTCTCTCCCCTCTGCATGTCGCCTCATACTGCTTCATTACGGTCGGATAGAACTTCGGCAGCCACTCCTTGATGCCGGCAAGTTCCTTCTGGATGAGCCGCTCGCCGATGGCCTTCGTCTCGTCGCTGGCAAAGTCATCCAGCCATTCGCGGAATGTCAGCACCGCATTGATCTTGCAGAACTTGCCTTCGCGGCCGGTCTTGAGCGCGTCCATGATACAGCCGCCCGTTCTTCCGCATCGGTAGCCCGCCGTGCAGAAACTGGTTATCGTATCGCGCGAAGCCAGATAGCGAACCATCTCGTCGATCGAGCGGTTGTCGCCGAGCATGAACTGTTGGCGTTCTTTCTCTTGATGCGCCTCGTTCGCAAAATCGCTGTAGCCCTTTATCGCTATGTTGGACGAGCAATCCAGCTGCGTCATGCCGTGATCAAGCACGCGATTTCGGCTCGCAGGACTTTCGCGAGCCGTCACGATCATACCCGTGTACGGCACAGAGAGCCGCGCGATCACAAGTATCCTTGCGAACGTATCGTCGTCAATCAGCCATGGCGACTCTTCGGGAACGCGCGTGCCGCTCGCCGGCTCAAGACGGGGGAAGGACAGCGTATGCGGACCGATGTTAAACCAGCGTTCGAGGTCGCGCGCATGCATTACGGTCGCCAACAGCTCGAATCGCCAATCGCACAAACCATACAGGACGCCCAGACCCACATCGTCAACACCGGCTTCAAGGCATCGATGGAAGCACGTCGTGCGCCAATCGTAATTGCCCTTTACGCTCCATGCTGGATGCATCTCTTCGTAAAGCTTTCTGTTGTAAGTCTCCTGAAACACCTGAAATGTGCCGATCCCGACTTTTTTGAGAACCTTGAGATCGGCAACCGGCAGCGGCGCGGCGTTGACGTTTACACGCCGAATCCCGACCGGCGCGCCAGTGCGCGGAGCCTTCACCTTGCGATTGTAGCAAGTCTCTATTGTCTCTGCGATGTACTCGGTAGAGGTTGTCGGATGCTCGCCGTAAACGGCTATCAAGCGCTTGTGGCCGATCCGGCCGGCCAAGACGTCGATCTCCTCTTTCAATTCGTCCATCGTCAACACGCGACGCTTCTGCAGAGAATTCCCTTCCCGGAAACCGCAATACTTGCACCCGTTAACACACAGGTTCGACATGTACAGCGGCGCGAACATCACTATCCTGTTGTCGTAAACCTTGTGTTTTATCCGATCAGCCGCAGCCCGCATCTCTTCGAACAACGCAGGGTCAGTGACCTGCATGAGAACGGCAGTCTCTTCCGGAAGCAATGTTTCGCACGTGGATTCGCTCTTTGCGATTATCTCGCGCACTCTCGCGGGATCAGCCGGCTTGCCGTCAATCGAAGCGATCAGTCGGTTTATATGCGCCTCGTCGATGAAATGGCGCCCGCCAGGAAGATATTTGTCAATCTCCTCCTGTATCACAAAACGCTTTCTGTAATCAGCCGCATCCGCGAATTTTCTTATGCCTGTCGTATCCGCCATAGAGTTTTTCTCCTGATATGGAGTGTGTAGTATAGCACTTTATGCCATTTCGCGCCGTTGTTTTTACAACACGGCGCGAAATGGGACTTGTTTGACGCTATGCCGTTCAGCGGCAGAGAGTGTAGAGCACGCCGGCAACAACGGCGGAACCGATTACGCCGGAGACGTTCGGCCCCATCGCCTGCATAAGCAGGAAGTTTGTCGGGTCGTTCTGAAGCGCCACCTTGTTTGAAACGCGAGCGGCCATAGGAACGGCCGACACGCCTGCCGAACCGATCAACGGATTGACCTTCTCTTTCGACAAAAGATTCATAAGCTTCGCCATGAGCACGCCGGCCGCGGTACCGACGCAAAAAGCGCAAAGGCCAAGCGCCAGAATACCGAGGGTGGTGCCAGAGAGAAACTTCTCGCATGCGAGCTTGGAACCGACGGAAAGGCCAAGCATGATCGTCACGATATTGATGAGCGCATTGGACATCGTGTCGGAAATTCGCGCGACCGATGACCCAGCCTCCTTCGCAAGGTTGCCCAACATCAGAGCACCGATCAGCGGAACGGCCGAAGGCAGGAGCACCGCGCAAAGAAGCAGTACAATCAGCGGGAAGCATATCTTCTCGATCTTCTTGACCTCGCGGAGCGGCGGCATCTTGATCAGGCGCTCTTCCTTGGTGGTCAGCGCATTCATGATCGGCGGCTGTATTATCGGAACGAGAGCCATGTAGCTGTAAGCCGCCACGGCAATGGCGCCGAGCAGATCCGGGGCCAGGCGCGACGTCAGCCAAATCGCCGTAGGACCATCCGCACCACCGATGATGCCGATCGAAGCCGCGGCCTTGACGGGATCGACACCGCCAAAAAAGTCCACGCCAAACAGCGCCGCCAGACCAAGAGCGCCGAACAGTGCGAAGAAAATGCCGAACTGCGCGGCACCGCCGAGAAGCGCCATCTTCGGATTGGCGATAAGCGGGCCAAAGTCGGTCATGGCGCCGACGCCCATGAATATCATGATCGGGAACACGCCCGTATCGATACCGAACTTGAAGAAGTAGTACAGAAAACCGCCCGGCTCTATAATACCGCCCTGCATCATGGGCACGCCGCTCGCAAGTATCGAGACTATTCCGTCATGCATCATCGCGGGCGCATTGACGCCTGCAAGAGGACAGTTGGCGAGAAGACCGCCAAATCCGATCGGCAACAGGAGCAACGGCTCGAAGCCTTTGACTATCGCGAGATACATCATGACAAGGCAGAGCGGAATCATAATTAGCTGACCCACGCCATAGGGCATTCCGAACAGCGTCTTGATCTCGTGACCGGCCACGAACGAGCCCGAATCGTCGAAATAGCCGCCATGCCACTTGCCCTTAACGTCATAGTAGCCATTGGGCGTCATGTAACCCTTATCGTGCGGATCCATCCCCGCCACGAGCCCGGCGTCAATACGGGCCTCTTCGGCATAGTTGCCGGTGATGTAGGCGGGAGCTTCGCGTTTCACAAAGCCGGAAACGCCTGTATCGCCGAGCAGATCGGCGACCTTGCCAAGCGTAGTGCGCCAATCGCCGGAGGCTTGCGCACCGAACGCCATGGCAACAGCCGTGAACGCAATAAGAATTCTTTTCATCGCGTCAATTCCTCTCAGCCGACGACAGCCAGCACATCACCGGTCGCAACCTTGTCGGTGGCATTGACCATTACCGTTACGGTACCGTCGCATGGGGCGGCGACGGGCGTCTCCATCTTCATTACGTCCATAACGAGAATTTCGTCGCCCTTGGCGACTTTCGTTCCGCTGGACGCAGTGACGCGAAGAACTGTACCGGGAACCGGAGCCTTGACCTCCTGCCCTCCAGCCGGAGCCGCAGCAGCAGGGGCGGCCGCCTTTATTCCGGCCTCCGCCTTGAAATCGACAGGCTTTCCGTTCACGACCGCCTTGCCGTCGCCCTTGATCTCGACGCCATAGGCCTTGCCGTTGATCGTGACGGTAACGGCGCCACCCTTGGCGGCGGGCTTGGCCTCTTCGGCGAAACGGCAGCCCATCGGCGCCTTGGATGGATCCTTTAGGAAGAGTATGCCCTTCTCCTTGCAGGCGGCGGCGATAAAGATATTCTCGTCGGTCACGGGCAGGCCGGCATCCTCAAGAGCCTTCTTCGCTACGGCTCCGCCCTTGTTGGGGTCGGAATCGTTGAGCTCAAGAACCGTCTTGGTCGTGGGCGTCGAATAGGGCTTGGTCAACTCGTTCGAAGCCATGAATTCGGCAGCCTTCTTGACGATTTCGGGATCCGGAGGGACAGGTGTCTTGCCGAAATAGCCGAGCACCATCTTGGCGTAGCCCGGGGCGAACTTCTTGAACTTTCCGAACATGACGTTCTGAATCGCCTGCTGGGCGTAGAACTGCGAAACCGGCGTGACAGACGTGCCGAACCCGCCGAGACGCACGCAGTCGTACATTTCTGCGATCATGTCGTCGTACTTGTCCATCATGTTGTTGTCGCGAAGCATCTGAGTGTTCGCGGTCAGAGCCCCGCCCGGCATAGGCGACCAGATGATCTGGGGGTTGACGCTCATTGCCTCCGGCGGCATGAAGTACTTCTTCATCGCATTCTTGAAGCTGTCCTCCGCCTTCTTGATCTTCTCGATGTCGAAGTCGAAGCAGAAGTCTGGATCGCCGTCAAGGCAGTGCCACATCGTAATGATGTCGGGCTGGCATGTGCCGCCGCTCATGGGAGCCATCGAAAGGTCGATTCCGTCCGCGCCGCCCTTGAGCGCCGCGAGATAGCACGCCACTCCGTTGCCGGCCGTCTCGTGGCTGTGGAACTGGATATGCACCTTGTCGCCGAGCAGTTTGCGGGCCAACTTCATGGTATTGTAGACTGTCGCCGGCGTGGAAGTGCCGGAGGCGTCCTTGAACGCAACGCGGTCGAAAGGAATCCCCGCATCCATTATCATCTTCAGGCGATAGCGGTAGAACTCGGGCGTATGGGTGCCCTTGTTGTCTATTCCGGGAGGAAGGCCCATCATCGTAACGACAACTTCATGATTAAGGCCGGCATCGTGAATGCACTGGCCGGACCACTTGAGGTTGTTCACATCGTTGAGAGCGTCGAAGTTGCGGATCGAGCTCATGCCATGCTTCTTGAACATCTGGGCGTGAAGCTTGATCATGTCGCTGGGCTGCGACTCGAGGCCTACGACATTGACACCGCGGGAAAGCGTCTGCAAATCGGCCTCGGGCGCCGCCTTGCGAAACGCATCCATTACGTCAAACGCATCCTCCTGGCAGTAGAAATAGCAGCTTTGGAATCTGGCTCCGCCGCCGGCTTCGAACCAACGTACGCCAGCAGCGTAAGCCTCCTCGACGCAGGGGAGGAAATCTTTGGAGAGAACACGCGCGCCGACGACCGACTGGAATCCGTCGCGAAACGCTGTGAGCATGTACTTGACTGTCTTTTTTGCCATAACTTCTTATTTACCTTTCAAATCAAACCGTAAACCGTGAAACGACACCTCAACCGTTGAGCGCCACCGCTATCGCGAGCGCCACATTGGCGTCATCGTCGGCAGCCTTCGGCGCGGCCTTCTTCTTCGGCGCGTCTTGGGGAAGTATCGAATCAAATTTGGCGATGCCCTTCATTGACATCAAAGTAACCGCAATCAGCACCAGCAGGAACAGATACACTATACCCATTCCGGCGAGCATAAGAACTATGCCTTGACCTATCATCTTCTGCCTTTCTTATTCGTTTACGTTTGTTAGCTTTAAAGTATCGAAATCTATCCGCCTGTAATAGCAGTTGCGAGGCTCTCCCGCCTTGTTCTTTGTATGGCAGATGCCCCCGCGGCAAGGGCGCACGACATAGAGAAGCGAGTTTTGCTCGCAATTCACGTAAGCCTCCACCAAATCAAACGTCTCGCCGCTGGTCTCGCCCTTGAACCACAGCTTGTTGCGGCTCGTCGACCACAGGATAAGCTTGCGTTTGGCAAAACTTTCGCGCATCGCAAACTCATTGGTGTAGGCTACAAGGATGACTTCTTTCGTGTCGGCATTCTGCACTGCGACGGGAATCACGCCCGGATCGCACTCGACGGCGCCGGATGCGCGCGTTTCGGACACTTGGCGCCCGACCTTCTCCAATTTGGCGAAGTCGAGCGTAAGTTCGAGAGATTCTTCTAACTGTCCCATGTATTATAGAGTCCCAATTGTTGCTATGTATTGATAGTATACCAAAAACTGTCGCGCCGTGCTACTGCCGCAGAGAATTAATTCGGCCGAACAAGGATTGCGTCAGTTCCGCGGCTTGCGGCCTCAAGCCTCTCTTGGCGTCCCGCTCGACCAGGACGGGCGCGTCTGCGCGGAAAGAATACACTACGGTATCCTTCCCCATTTGCCACGGCCGTTGATGCTTGCCGAGAATCGCATCGGTCATTTTTATGCCTATGCAAGCGACTTTCGCGCCGCACCTGAGCGCAAGCTGCGCCGCCCCGCGATGAAATTCGCGCATCTCCCATGGACTCGGCGAGCGGGTGCCTTCGGGAAACACAAGCACATTCCACCCGTCGGCCAGATATGGCGCGGCGGCTTCAGGCAGGCCTTCATCGTCGGGCAATGACGTATTGCGGACTATGGCCGACATAAACGGATTTTTCAGAAGAGCGTGTTTCGCCACAAACAATGTTCTGGGCACGAGGACAGACACGAGAACGACATCTATCAGCGAAGGATGGTTGGCGGCAATCACGCAACCGCGCATTTCGCCCAGATTGCCGCGGTCTACTCTTATCAGCCTCGTAATCTGGAATAGCCACACAAGCGGGCGCCATACGGCACGCACGACAGGCTGGCAGAGCCGAGGCGAACGGAGAACCGTCATTATCGGAGATATCAGAAGCCCGCCAAGGCCGTACAGCGCAAAAAGCGCCATCGAAACGGCACCGCGGAACAAAGCCTTGAACGATTGCGCTTTCACCATCAAACACTTCGCAACGCGATATACCGTCCGTCAAGCGCATTGGTCGCGCCTTGCAGAAAATCGACTAGAGCGGCAAAGGTCAATGGACTGAGCGACACATCCCCGTTCGAGATCTCGACTTCGCGACCTGAATGCGCGCCAAGGCGAAACGCCGCCCCGTAACCACCGCCCGTCTCCTCGGCATACGCGAACAACACTGGCCCAGGCCGTTCAAGCGATTCAAGAATACCGCATTCTATCGTATCCTCTCCCGCCGCGATGGCAGTATAGGCAGAACGGTTGGCTGCGAATACGCTCCAAAGTCCGGGCGCGGCGTTGTAGACCGACGCACTGAAACGGTGGGGCGACACCGAGCCGTCGGCATGGTAATCGTCGACAATGCGCCGCGTTAAAGTATCTTCGCCGTCGCGGGTGGCGAAAACCGTGAACGCGGACGGGGAAATTTCGGCGGCTTTCGCAAGGGCGAAAAATATCTTTTGCAACGGCGAAAGTCTGCGGCGCGCCAGCGGCGGAACGAACGACACGTCCGGCGAAGAACCCGGCTCGACAATCGTGAAGTTCTCTATGTATATGCGCTTGTTCATGCCTTGCGGAAAATGAGGGATGTGTTCACTCCGCCGAAAGCGAAGTTGTTCGACATGATATGTTCGGCCTCCATTTCCCGTCCGCCGCCGACGATGAAATCATGCTCTCCGCATCTTGGGTCAGGATTGTCGAGGTTGAGGTTTGGCGCGAACCAGTTGTGCCGCATCATTTCTATCGACATTGCCGCCTCTATCGCGCCACAGGCACCAAGCGTATGCCCAGTATAGTTTTTAATCGTGCTTACCGGAGGACGCGCCTCTCCGAACACGGACGCTAGAGCGGTGCCCTCCGCGATATCACCAAGTTCGGTCGCCGTGCCGTGTGCATTCACATAGCCGACATCCCTTGGCGAAAGATTCGCGCTGTCGAGCGCCAAGCGTATTGCCCTGGCCTGCGTTTCAGGATTCGGCTGCGTCACATGGCGGCCATCCGTATTTGTGCCGAATCCCACGATCTCGGCGAGAATTTCCGCTCCGCGAGCCAAAGCGTGCTCGCGCTCTTCAAGCACCAATGTCGCTGCTCCGTCGCCAATGACAAGCCCGTCGCGCTCCGAATCGAAAGCACGCGGGGTCAGCTCCGGCGAATCGTTCCGGCGCGATGTCGCAAAAAGAGTGTCAAACACCGCCACTTGCGTAGGGCTGAACTCTTCCGCGCCGCCGGCAATCATCATATCCTGCCTGCCCCACGCGATCGATTCGTACGACTCGCCGATCGCCAACGAACCGGAGGTGCAAGCCGTCCCAGTCGGCAAGAGGCGCCCTGTCGTGCCGAAATGCACAGACAGATTGACGGCACATGTGTGGGCCATCATCTTTATGTATGTCGCGCTTGTCACATTCTTGACCTCGTTGTTGACAAGCACCGTATAGAAATCGGCATTCGCCTCCACGCCGCCCGAACACGAGCCGTACGCCACACCCATTCTGCCGCCCCTCACCTCCGGGTCGCCCAGGAGCCCGGCCTGACTTAGCGCCTGTTCCGTGGCGTTCAGAGCCATGATCGAAACCGGCGACATGGTTCTTATAACTTTTCGCGTGTATTCGGGCGGACGCTCGAATCTTGCAGGCGCCCAAAGACAGGTTTGAAGCCCCTTGTACCCCTTTAGCGCCTCAGATGCCTCCACGCAATTGCGAAGTTCTTTAAGCCGCCCAAACGCGGCTTCTATGGAATTGCCGAGGGAGCTTACGATACCATAACCTGTTACAACTACGCGCCGCATCAAAACATACCTCCATTGACCTGTATTACCTGCCGCGTAACATAGGCGGCCTCTTCCGACATGAGAAACCTTACCACGGCGGCGACTTCTTCGGGCTTGCCGAAACGCCGCATGGGTATCGCCTTCAGAACTTCATCCGCGAACACGCCGTCTATCATTTCCGTCTCAATCACCCCCGGCGCCACGCAATTCACGGTTATCCCCCGTCTGGCAAGCTCTATCGCCAAGGCTTTCGCCGCCCCTATGACACCTGCCTTCGCCGCGGAATAATTGACCTGCCCCCTGTTGCCAACAACGCCCGATATGGACGAAAGTGCAATTATGCGACCCCTGTTTCTTGCCTGCACCATAGGCATGACAAGAGGCTTAAGGACATTGTAGAATCCATCAAGATCCGTTCGGATGACACGATCCCACTGATCGTCCTCAAGGGCGGGGAAAGCGTTGTCGTCGGCAATGCCCGCATTCAGCACCACGCCGTATGGCGCGCCGTTCGCCTCGACCCACGAATCGAGCGCCGCCTTGGCCTCTTCGCGGTCGGATATGTCGAATTTGAGAATCTCTCCCGTTCCGCCAAGAGACTTGACTTCTTCCGCTACTGCCTTTGCCGCCTCGGGGCGCCTGACGCAGTGCAAAACAGGGTCGTATCCGGCTTTCGCCAGGCATATCGCGATGGCGCGTCCTATCCCGCGGCTGGAACCGGTGACAATAACCTTCTTCATGAAAACTCCTCCAATTTCTCCGGGGTCATTTCTCCGTCGGGCTGAAACGCGGTCATTTGCGCCGATGCCACGACAATACCGGCGGCATCGCGAATGACGCAATCGAACGAGCCGAACGATTCGTCTTGATAAGTGTTTTCCGCATGCACATCGTATTTCTCGCCCGACTTGAAATACGGAATGGTTACGGCGAACTTCCTGGAGCCCAGCACAAATCCGATCGCAGGCTTGAGCCCGTTTTTGCGCCGCAGCAAACCGACGCACAGCGCCATGGATTGCGCCATATACTCCAACGCGACGCATCCGGGCACACCGCCCAATTCAATTTCGTAAAACGGCGATGCCGGCGAAACTTCCACCCATGCGTCGACCATGTGCGCATCCTGCGGCGGCGTATAGCCGGAAAGAAGCACCATAGGTTTGGCCTGCGGTAAAAGAGACTCGAGATTATCTTCTGCTGACATTGCGTTCATTATACCATATTCCTTCGTCGCTCGCCCTCGACATCATCCAAGCAACACGCGGGACGACGGACGTTTCACGCTCCTGAACCGGCATATCTCGCGCGTCGATCCGTTCCGGTCCGGCGCAACCAGTGCCGCCTCGCCGCCCGAGACTGCGATCTCGCCCTCTTTAAGCGACATGGCATTTGCCACAAGAAGGCATTTCTCGAAACCGTCGCCGCGGCCAAAATTCCATACTTCATCGGGACTCGCGCACCTGCCAGTTCCGTCATATATTGACTCGTCGGCCAATTTCGCGACTCGACCGACAATATCCTGCCCCTCAAGCGCCGTCTTCGACACAGGACATCTCTCCAACGCCGCCTTGACAAAGGGAGCGCTCTCGACGCGCCCGAGATCGTGTGCCGCATATGGCGCCAAAGCCGCTGTGCGGTTTGTCGCACGCAACGACTCCAGCCTGTCCGCTATTTCAGGATAGCCCATCTCCGGTGTTAGGCCCAAGGGCTCGCCGGACGGGACAAACGACACTTTCCCCGCATCAGGCAGCCTCGGCGCCACAAGACGCTTGTCTACAGCATCTTCCGGCGGCTCCAGAAACGCCTTCAGCCTTTCGGAGAAATGCGCATAAGCATTCGGGTCGATTGTCGCCTCCGGATAAAGCAGATGTATATAGCCGGTTGCGTGGGAGACTATCGTCACCCGCTCATGTTCCATGGCACGGCGGGCCTGCCGTGAAATCACGGTTCCGTTAGACCACATCGCCCGCGTCACAAGTCTTCGGTTGTTGGTCAATATGCCTGAATCGACATCCACAAAATTCTGCGAATGCAAAGGCGTCGCCATTAGATACACCGACTCTAGGGGAAGCCCGCAAACCACGAACGCCGCCGCCGCGTAAAGCCCCGCAAGCGAAACACACTCTCCCGCCCCGACGGTATGCCCTTCCTTGTGGCGAAACGCATCCATCGCCTCTATTGTCTCGGTCTTCCAGTACGGTATCGTATCGCCCGAATACTTGTCGAGGCCGAAATGGCGGCGTATGTCTATATCGTAATAATAGACATCGCCCTGATATCCGAACAAGGCGTTCGACTTGGCGATATCTTCCGGCGAAAGGAACTGCGCGAAACGCTTGAGTTCGCGCTCTTGCGTCGTCAGCCCCCACGTATCGAGGTCTAGATTGAAAGTGTAATTGTCCATTATGTGCTGGCGCAATCGTTGAAGGCGTTTTTTCGGCCTCATTTCGCGGATGCCCGCGAACCACGCTAACTCGCGCCATTTCCAAAGCCGAGGCGACATTATGTTCGCCAGCACCAATGAAAACATGAGCTCGGGAAAAATGAATATCTCCATGTCAGAGAGAGTGGACGCGGATGACTTCTCCTCATCGTCAATCTGTCTCATTTGGCACCTCTTCCTTGCCATATGCCAAGCCGCAAATATGGCAATATTTGCTTCTGCAGCGTCACATCCAGATCAAACAAGGCGTTTCCGGCCAATCCATAGCGGCGCGAAATGTTTATCTGGTCCATTACCGCTTTCGCATCGAGTCTCGACTCGTTGGCCGTAACGCCAATGCCTGCGATGGTGCGTCTGGCGTGAGATGCCGACGAGGCGTGTTGCCTTACGAACGTCTCGAATTGCGGCAGCGACTCCGTATAGTCCATCGGCACGACATAATCCACAAGATTGCCCGAAAGCCACGAATCCCAGTCCTGCCCGACCGACGCGATGCACGCGGGATACTTGCCGAGCACCGCCGTGGTGAGCCAATGCGGATGCCTCACTCTTCGGCGCGCCTCCGCCACGAATTGCGTTATCACAGCCGTAGCGTTCTTCGGTTTCACACTGCGTTCGTACCAGCGCACAAAGTCGAGATGGACTCCGTCTACATGGTATTTAGACACTATCTCTTCCATCGCATTCAGAAGAAGAGTGCGCACCTCCTCTCTTGATGGATCGAGATACTCAGTCAACTTTCCGTCGCGGTCTTTAAGACGCCATCCCTTTGCGCGAAACTGCTCCAGTCTCTCCGGCGACGCCCGCGTGGCGGTAAAACAGAGAATCCATGCGTGCACGCGTATTCCGCTGCCTTTCGCGGCCTCTACGCATTGGGCAAGCTGGTCGCCTTCTTGCGCGAATGTCTTCGACCGCGGCAAAACCTGCGACGGATAATGCGCGAACCCCGCGCCGGCGACATTCACGAACAAATCCGTCACGTTCGATTCCTTGAGAAGGCTTATGGTGCGCTTCCAGTCGCCCGGATAAAGCCCGCAGCCGGAATGGTCCCATACGGCATGTATCTCTCCGTTGCGTCCCTTCTGCCTTTCAGCTATGGCACGCAACGCGGCAGCGCGGACGCGCTCTTTCTCGACGAACCGTTCTGCGCTCCAAAGCGAGGCGTCAACCGAACCGCACATGGCCGCCAAAAGTTGCGCCTTGTAGTCTTCGTCGCCGTCCGCGAGAAGCACGTGGGTCATCCAGAAACCTGCATCCGTCTTTATCCATGCGGCGTCGCCGGTGGACTTGCCTGCCCTGTCAAGCCATGTGGCGATAGTGCGCCCCTTGCCGTTTGCGGGTACAGCCCGCTGAAGCACGGTCGATGTCTGCAATATCGACCGCGGACAACCCGGAAACGCCGCC
>ONWT01000048.1 GCA_900321575.1 uncultured Lentisphaerota bacterium
GAGCACGGAAACCACAACCGCCCGCGGCGCGCGCAAGCTGCGCAAGGGCATCGTCGCGTCCAAGATGGGCGCCAAAAGCGTGGTCGTCACGGTCTCGTACCGCGAGCGCCACCCCGTGTACGGCAAGATCGTCACGCGCACGAAGAAGTACCACGTGCATGACGAGGACGACACGGCTAAGGTCGGTGACACGGTCACCATCATGGAATGCCGCCCGCTCTCGGCTACGAAGCGCTGGCGCATAGTCAAGTAAGGAGTGTGAGCAAATGATACAAGAACTCACCAACCTGGTCGTTGCGGACAACACTGGCGCCAAGCGCGCGATGTGCTTCCGCATCCTCAAACAGCGCAAGGAGTATGCCCACCTCGGCGATGTCATACGCGTCGCCATCAAAGAGGCGTCTCCCACCAGCTCAATAAAGAAGGGCTCTGTCGCTACTGCCGTCATCGTCCGCACGGGTCAGCCGATCCGCCGCGAAGACGGTTCGACGGTGCACTTCGATCAGAACGCCTGCGTGCTGGTCGACTCCAAGCTCAACCCGATCGGAACGCGTGTATTCGGACCGGTCGCCCGCGAGCTGCGCGAGAAGAACTATATGAAGATACTCTCGATGGCCCCGGAAGTGGTCTAACGCAAGGAGCAACGAAAATGGCTATCGCAAGAATCAAGAAGAACGATACCGTAATCGCCATCTCCGGCAATGATGCCGGCAAGACGGGAACGGTTATGAGCGTGGACACCAAGAAAGGCACGGCGATTGTCGGCGGCCTGAATGTCCACAAGAAGGCGGTGCGCCGCACCGAAAACCAGGCAGGCGGCCTTATCGAACGCGAGTTTCCGATCCGTCTGTGCAAGCTTATGCCCTACGATGCCGAGAAGAAGTGCGGAACGCGCGTTCGCACCGGCGAGAAGGACGGCAAGAAGGCACGTGTCGCGGTGAAGAGCGGCAAGGCCCTCTAAGGTAAAGGAACAAGTCATCATGGCAAGACTCAAAGACGAATACGCGAGCCGCATGGTTCCCGAGCTGGAAAAGAAGCTCGGTACGACCAACAAGATGCTCGTTCCCCGCCTTCAGAAGATCGTCCTTAACATGGCTTTCGGCATCGTCTCCAAAGACGAGCAGAAGGCTCTTGTGGACGACCTGACGGCTATCACCGGTCAGAAGCCCATGCTTTGCCGGGCCAAGAAGTCCATATCGAACTTCAAGCTCCGCGAGGGTATGGTTATCGGCGCGAAGGTCACATTGCGCGGCGAGCGCATGTGGGAGTTCGCTGACCGCCTTATCTCCAGCGCGCTTCCCAGAATCCGCGACTTCCGCGGAGTCCCGAACCGCGGGTTCGACGGCGCCGGCAACTATACGCTTGGCATTCGCGAACATTCGATTTTCCCCGAACTGGTGGAGACGAATGCAGCCCACTCCGGCATGGACATCACGTTCGTGACCAGCACCAAGGACCCCAAGGCCGCCAAGGAGCTTCTTGTCTCCATGGGAATGCCGTTCGCAGGGAGGAACTAATCATGGCTAAACAGTGTCTCATTGAAAAGCAGAAGAAGACGCCCAAGTTCAAGGTTCGCGCCTACAACCGTTGCCAGCGCTGCGGTCGTCGCCACGCATACATCCGCAAGTTCGGTGTCTGCCGTCTCTGCTTCCGCGAACTGGCTGTGGCCGGTCTCATCCCCGGCGTGACCAAGGCCTCGTGGTAATCATAAGGAAAGGAATCAATAAAATGACATCAGATCCCATTTCCGATATGCTCACGACCGTCCGTAACGGGCAGAAGGCTCGCCTTCACTCCGTGTCGACGCCTGCGAGCAATCTCAAGAGCGAAATCGCCCGTGTCATGAAGGAGGCCGGCTATATCGTCGACGCCGTCACCACGAGCGAATTCCCGAAGCAGCTCATCATCACGCTCAAGTATTCCGACAAGGCGGTTCCCGCCATCACGGAAATCAAGCGTGTTTCGAAGCCCGGCCTGCGCAACTATGTCGCGGTTTCGAAGATACCCGCCGTTCTCGACGGCATGGGCCTCGCGATTCTCTCCACCTCCAAGGGCGTAATGTCCGGGGCGGAGGCCAAGAAGGCGAAGCTCGGCGGTGAGCTTATCTGCACTGTTGCTTAATAATTAGGAGTCTCAAGACAATGTCTCGAATCGGTAAAGAACCCGTCAAGCTCGCCGATGGCGTTACGGTCGCCGTCGCTGGTCAGCTTGTTACGGTCAAGGGCAAGCTCGGCGAGCTGTCCTATACGATGCATGACGGCATCACGGCGAAGGTGGAAGACGGCAGCGTCAAGGTCGAATGCGCCGACGACGAAAAGTACGGCAACTTCCACGGTCTCGCCCGCGCGCTGATCCACAATATGGTTGTTGGCGTGTCGGAAGGCTACAAGAAACAACTCTCCATCGAAGGTACCGGCTTTAAGGCCGTCCTCAAGGGTACGGAACTCGCGCTTTCGCTCGGCTTCGCTTCCCCGAAGGTGTTTGTTGTCCCCGAAGGCCTGAAGGTAACCGTCGAAAACGACGGCTTGCAGGTAACGATTACGGGTGTTGACAAGGCGCAGGTTGGCGAAGCCGCTGCGCGCATCCGTGCGTTCTATCCCGCCGAACCCTATAAGGGCAAGGGTATCAAGTATGTCGGCGAACACATCCGCCGCAAGCAAGGAAAGAAGGTCGCCTAATGAGCTTCAATCGCAAAGTACAGCGCCAGAAGCGCCATCTGCGTCTGCGTCAGAAGGTGGTCGGTACGGCTGCGCGTCCGCGTATGTCGGTCTGCATCACCAACAAGAACATCTATGTTCAGTTCATAGACGACGATGCCGGCAAGACGCTCGCTTCGGCGAGCACAATCAAGGGTTCGAGCGCGAATCTCGAGGCGGCGAAGGCTCTCGGTGCGACGGCGGCGGAAGCTGCCAAGGCAGCGGGGATCTCTCTCGTCGTCGTCGATCGTGGCGGACGCAAATACACCGGCCGCGTCGCGGCGCTTGTGGAGGCTGCTGTCGCAGCCGGTCTCAAGATCAGCGAAAACAATGAGGAGGCTAAGTAACCATGGCTTTCAATCGTGACAAGCGTCCCGAACAGCAGGACGAACTTGACGAGCACACAGTGTTCATCAATCGTTGCGCGAAGACCGTGAAGGGCGGTCGCCGCATGAGCTTCTCGGCAGTTATCGTAGTCGGTGACAAAGAGGGCAGGGTCGGCGTCGGCTTCGGCAAGGCCAATGAAGTCTCCGATGCTATCCGCAAGGGCGGCGAGGCTGCTCGCAAGGATATGCGCAAGATTACCTTGCACGGCAAGACCATCCCTCATGACGTCGAAGGTGTCTGCGACGGCGGTCGCGTAATACTGAAGCCGGCTCCAGACGGCACAGGTCTGATCGTCGGCGGCGGAATGCGTCCCGTCCTTGAGGCAGTCGGCATTCGTGACGCTGTAGGCAAGTCGCTCGGCTCCAAGAACCGTCTCAATGTGGTCAAGGCCACTATGAATGCGCTCATGAAGCTCCGCAGCGCCGAAGAGATTGCCGCGGTTCGTGCGTAAGGGAAAGGAATTCTGAAATGGAACTGCATAGTCTTACAAATACCCCGGGAGCCCGTGAACGTCGTAAGCGCGTTGGCCGTGGCTGCGGCTCGGGCATGGGCAAGACATCTACTCGTGGTCATAAGGGCGCAGGCGCTCGCAAGGGCCACAAGCAGAAGCTTATGTTTGAAGGTGGTCAGATGCCTCTCGTGCGTCGCCTCCCGAAGCGCGGCTTCAACAATGCTGCGTTCAACGCCAAGACTCTCGGCGTGAATGTCTCTGATCTCGAAAAGGGATTTGAGGCCGGCGCGGAGATTACTGTCGAGACTCTTGCCAAGGCAGGTTTCTCGGACAACAAGCGTCCGAAAGTCAAGATTCTCGGAACTGGCACGCTCACTAAGAAGTTCGTGGTCAAGGTTCCTTGCTCGGCTTCCGCGAAGGCAAAGATTGAGGCTGCGGGCGGCTCGGTCGCCTAATTCTGTCATTGGCAGATTGCAAAAGGGAGGGTGGACGAAAGTTCCGCCCTCTTCTTTTTACCCTTTTCAGGATATACCGGTAATGTTTCTTACGGCAGAGAGTATCTACTGGAAAGATTTTTATACTTGTAGAGGAGAAAAACACCGTCGAATCGGCAGAAACGTGCAATTAACGCAAGAAGTTGCAAAAAAAGTGATTTACCCCCTTGCGCGGTATCATA
>ONWT01000021.1 GCA_900321575.1 uncultured Lentisphaerota bacterium
GCAGAAGCGCGTCACCGCTGCGCGGATATGGTGAGACAGATTTTCGTGCAGCCTGCGTAGCGGGCGTTTTCGTGTCGGCGAAAGGCCGTGGTCGCGCTTAGCGCCAAACGAGTTTGAAAGCGGTTTAAGAGCGCGGAGAATATCCGCTGAGCGTAGCGAACTGCGACAGCAGCCGCTAGGGCGGTGTGAAAAACGTTATCGTAAACCCAACCATCTGAGTTCATTCAAACGCTCGATTACCAGTACACCTGTATCTCGCCAATTACGCAATACATTAAAGAGTTTCGCACATAAAACCTCCGTCGTCAACAATTTGTCCGGAGGACAGAACAGTTACCGCCAGCCGGACACTACAGTTACCGCCAGCCATACTCCAATGTGTAATGATGCAAAGTAGTACTACTTATGCGCAAAAGTAGTACTATTTTTGCACGCATGTACGCAGTAAAACGATGCGAAGAATGCGCGAACTCTTAGTGCGAAGCGCCAAAACGAGTTTGAAAGCGGTTTAAGAGCGCGAAGCCGTAATAAGCGGTAGCGGTAACCCAACCATCGGAGTTCATTCAAACGCTCGATTACCAGTACCCCTATATCTCGCCAATTACGCGACACATCGAAGAGTTTCGCGCATAAACCTCCGTTGTCAACAATTTGTCCGGATACAGTTTCTATCCCGACAAATACGAATGGCGCAAAAAAAAACAACGTTACCAATCCGCCATTAGATATTTGACAGACTGCATTGCATTCTCCGACAGGCAGGAACTCGCTTCGTGAGCGTAATGAGTGAGGACCATTCAAGCCAAAGGTATTGTGAGCGAAAAAACGCATCCTTTCGGCTCGTTTTGCGCCACCGTCAGATTGCCGCCCATGGCGCGCGCAAACTCTCTCGACATGCAAAGCCCTATGCCGAACCCCCCTCTGCCGGACGCCAAAACGGTCTTCGCCCTCCAGTAGCGATCGAACGCGCGGCGCATCTGTTTGCGCGTCATGCCCTGGCCTTCGTCCGCAAACGATATCTTCGCGAACCTTCCGCTAGTCTCGAATTTGACCCATACCCTGCCGAATGGCGCGGCGTATTTCAAGTCGTTGCCGAGCAGATTCCACAAAATCTGCGTGCAAAGGTCCTCGTCGGCGCAAACCTCGATATTCTTGCCGCCGATGACTTCGACAGGTCCCGACTCTTCTTCGGCATAGTCTGCCGCGAATATCCTGTAAGCCGTATCGAACGCCTTGCCTATCGAAAACACTTCCTTGCGCGGCACCCTTCTGCGTCCCCCGCTCGAAAGAAATTCGCGTATGTTCTCGACAAGGCGTATCATGCGCTCGTTCAGATTGGCCGCCTCCTCGTCGTCCTTGCCGATCACATGGCGCATCCCCACCAGAGGCGTGGTCAGATCGTGCGCTGCGGCGGCGATGAAATCGTCCCTCGACTTGGCGTACGAATAGACGCTGGCGATCGCCGAAAGCGTGACGAAAACGACCGAAAGCATCAATAGCGGACCGAACACCCAGAACATTGTCGCAAAGTCCGTCTCCGAAATGGACTCGGTCGCCGCATAAACGCGCCGCCCATCCCGCACCCAGACTACCGCCTCGTCGGTGCCATGCCGCCGCTTGAGCCCCCACATGGCGGAACCTTTGCGGAATGAAGACGCCTCCCAATCTTTCCACAGCATCGCCGGCGGAAACTCCCCCGCCTGCGACCTGTCGCCTTCGACCACGCCTGCGCCGTATTCCCACACAAATGAAGGCAACCTCTCGCCGCGCCTCATCTCGTCCGCCACGCGCCTCGCCTCGGCCTCTACCCTTTCGCGCTCGTTCGTGACTATCTGCGAGACGCCGGTCGAAAGAAACACCGCGCCCAAAACGACAAGCGCCGCCATAGGCAGCGCCAGCATGAGACAGTAGCGTATCAAACGGCCGTCTTTCATAGGCCAAGCAATTCGCGTGCGCGGGCAAACTGCGCCGAAAGGTCGATCTTGCGGCAGCCTTTGGCGTAGCCGGCCTTCTCGAGCCCCTCTACAAAACGGCGGAATTTGTGCCCGCCGGGGTTGAGATTGTCCAGCGGCACGACTTCGGCCTTGCCGAATGTGCACGCCTCGGAAAGCATCCCCGTCGATTCGGCCGTGACATAAAGACGGCTGGCGAGCTTCACGAACGCCGGAATCGGATTGAAGTGGTCGCGGGAATACAACAGCCGGTAATCCCACGGATACGAATCGACCACGCTTTCGACATCGCTCGGGGTGCGGCGCGATGTGGTGACCCACATTTCATGCCCTTTGTTGGCGGCGAAGACCTCGTCCAGCGTCGCGCGCATCCATTCCGCCGACATCGTGGAGCACTTGTTAGGCCCGCCGATTATCACCGCCGTTGCAGGGCGCTCGCCGGGAGTGTAGCGCTGGCGGAACGATTCCACCCCGCTCTCGTAGAACGCTTCGTCGCTCGCCACCAGATTCGCAGGTATCTCCACCACATTCGGCGCGGCGGCCGGCGAATCGAACGAAGGCGCCATTATGCAGTCGAAACTCGCCAGATCGTAGCCTCGCGGATAAAGCACCACACCGCACTTGGCGCCGATAGCCCGCGCGAGAGCCTTGGCGGCGTAGAACGTCCCCGACCCCGTGCCGATCACGACATCCGCCGATTTCGGCGCGTCGATCGGCTTGAACAGCCCGAGCGTGCGAACGCCCAGCCTGTCGAGCAGATACGAAAAACTCTTGCAAAGCCTGCTCTTGAACGCCACGGGCACAAGCTCGATGTCGCAGCCTAGCGCCCGTGCGAACGCCTTGGACTGGTTCTCGTGGCCCGCCTTGCCGTCTGTCAGAATTATCGCCTTCATTGCCCCTTCACCTCCGGTTCTGGCGGCGCCGAAGGCACGGCCGCCACTGCTTCGACCGGTATCCTCATCGTCTTTTTGCAGGCGGCCTTCAACATCTCCTTCACCGCCGCGCGCATCTGGCGCTTCGCGTCGCTCAATGTCGCCTTGATTGTGCAGCCCGCCGCCTTGCGGTGGCCCCCGCCGCCGAATCTGGTCGCGAGAACCGTAGCGTCCCAATCCCCGCGCGTACGTATCGAACAGCGCGTCTCCTTCGTGCGATCGGGGATCTGATAGAAGAAAAGCGCAATTTCGTTTTTCATCACCGAACGGGGAATCTCGATTATGTCCTCGGCATCGGCCTTCGTGCCACGAACCGCACGGAAATCTTCGCGCTTTAGGCTAACCTCGGCGACCTTGCCGTTCTTCCAGATATGCAAAGACCGCCACGCTATGCGCTTCAGCGCCATGGCCCTTTTCGGGAAGGTACCGTAGATTATGTCGTTTATGAGAGTCGTGCGCACGCCGTATTTTAGCAAATCGCCCGCCGCCCGCATGGTTCCCGGCTTCGTGGCGTCATACGCGAAACGCCCCGTGTCGGTGACCATCGCCACCCATAGCGCCTCGGCGGAAACATTGTCGAGCTTCCACTCCATCCACTTGGCGAATCGCCACACTATTTCGGCCGCGCTCGAGGCTTCGGCGTCCACTATCGACACATCGCCGAAAGCCGTATTCGTTATGTGATGGTCGATGCATATCACAGGCAGTTTCTCGGCCACGGAACGCACCTCGGGCGGCATGCGGTCGAAGGCGCCGCAATCGACGGATATGAAAAGGTCGAATTTCTGTCGCCTCAATTTGCGCACCGGTATCAGATCTTTCGTCCCCTTCAAGAAACCCAGCTTGCCGAGGGAATGCAAATCGGCCGTCGCCGCAGCCTGGATACCTGCATTGTTCAGCAGCCTGGCCATGGCTATCATACACCCGAGCGAGTCGCCATCGGGGCTCAAATGCCCCGAAATCAGCACTCGCTTCGCCTTCAGTATCAACTCTTTCGCCTTGGCGTATGATTCTCGTTTCTGCATAATTTTGGTGCATTATACCATATATCCGCCTACCTGCGCAACCATTGCAAATCGCACCACCTAACCCTCTATTGTTGGAGGCGACGCGGCTCAACCGATTCGCGACCTTTAGGGCCGTGCCGGACGAGCGCTATCAATGCGCTGAGCGGAGGGCGGGGTCGAGGCGGTCGCGCAGGTAGTCCGCCAGGTGGTTGAAGACGAGAACAAGCACGAATATCGCAAGAGTGGTGAAGGTCATCTCCCACCAAATACCCTGCCACAGGCGAAGTCTGGCGTTGTTTATCATAACCCCCCACGACGGTTCGCCCTGCACGCCTATGCCGAGAAACGAAATGAACACCTCTGTCGACACGGCGGACGGGAACCTTATCGAAAACTGTATGAGTATTATGTGCGCGACATTCGGCAGAATATGGCGGAACATTATGCGAAGATCGGAGTAGCCGAGCACTTTCGCCGCCTGCACATAGGCCCGCTGACGATGCTTCATGGTTTCGGCGCGGATGGTGCGGCAAACGCCGACCCAGGTCGTGAGGCCAATGCCGAGATATATGCCGAGCAGGCCCTGGCCCACGACAAGCGAAATGGCGAGAATGAAGAGCAGGCCGGGCATGGACGCCACGGTGGCGCAAAGCCAGACTACCGCGGCATCGACCTTGCCGCCGAAATATCCGCCCAAGAGCCCCAGCACGACACCAAGCGGTATGGCGATAAGCGACGTCATTATGCCGACGTGAAAAGCTATGCGCGCGCCCTGCACGAGACGCAGTCCGACCGAGCGGCCCAGATTGTCCGTACCGAGCCAATATACGGCGGAAGGCGGCTGATAGCGCGCTTCGAGGTTCACCGCGTTGTAGGCGGGGGTCACGTCGCGCGCCACGGCGACGCGATACTGCACCTCGCCGTAGACCGCGGCGGCGAAATACAGCGCGAGCGCCGCCAGACAGAGCTTTACCGAAAGCCTCAAGCTGCGGTCCACTCCTTGGGAAGCGCCCTCATGACGGTCTCCACGACCTCGTCCAGCGTGAGATCGCTGGAATCTATCTCGATAGCGCCATCAGCCTTCTTGAGCGGCGCGTACTTGCGCGTGGAGTCTATCGCATCGCGGGCGAGGAGGGACGCCTTGACCGCTTCGGCAGACTGGTTGGCGATACCCTTCTCGACCTCTTCTTTCTGGCGGCGGCGTGCGCGAGCCTCGGCTGACGCGGTGAGGTAGAACCGCGCGGGGGAATCGGGGAAGACGGCCGTGGTTATGTCGCGCCCTTCGATGACGAGGTTGCCATAGCGCGTCATGCCGCGCAAGATGGCCGTTATCCTGTCCCTCACCGGCTTCTCGCGCGCGACCTTCGAGGCGTGGGCATTTATCTCGGGCGTGCGGATGCGGTTGCCAGGGGCTTCGCCGCCGACGTAGTAGGCGATCGCGCCGTTCTCCGGGCGGCACTCGATATCGACCTTTTCGGCGAAGGCGCCTATCTCCTCGGGGGAGTCGGTGTTGACGCCGTTTTCGAGGCACTGCCACGTGATTATGCGGTAAAGCGCGCCAGAATCGACATGGAGATACCCCAAGCGCTGACCGACGATACGCGAAACGCTGCTCTTGCCGGCTCCGCTGGGTCCGTCGATTGCGATTACATTAGCCATTGTGAAACCTCCCGTTTCAATGAGTTTCGGAATATATTACGAACGCGGTGTACAAAACGAAGACCAAAAGCCACACAAAGCCGTCGACGCGGTTGAAGCTTCCAGGGCTCTTCGGCTTGTGCCAGTTGAAGCCGAACGCGAAGATGCACACCGAGAGAACGGCCATGAGCGGAAGGTCGCGCGAAAGTATGTAGTGCGAAAAGTCGCGCGCAGGCGATATGACCGAGGCGATGCCGACCACCGCGAGAGTGTTGAAGATGTTGGAGCCGACGATGTTGCCCAGAACGAATTCGTGCTCGCCGCGGCGGGCGGAGGCGACCGCGGAGGCCAGCTCGGGCAGGGAAGTGCCCGCCGCGACTATGGTAAGACCGATCATGAGCTCGGAGACGCCCATGGCGCGCGCAAAGTCCACCGCGCCCCAGACGAGCAGATGCGACGAGCCGACAAGCACCAGAAGACCAGTGACGAGCTTCACCACGGCGCCGAGAATCGGTGCGTCGGCCTCGTCGCCGGCGTCGGACTCTTTCGCCGGGGCGGACGGCTTCGGCATAAGGCTGTATTTCTGGTCGAACCAGCAGTATAGCGGCATGATGATCGCGAAAAGCACGAGCAGGATTATCGCCTCCGAGTGGGAACAGACGCCGTTTCGCAGCAGGAAGAGCGAAATCAGCGAGAGGGCGGTCAGCAGCGGCGCCGCGCAGATGGCGGTGGCGGGTTTCACGACCAAGGGACGTATCAAGGCCGCGATGCCGAGAATCGCCGCGATGTTGAACACGCAGCTACCGTAGGCGTTGCCGAGCGACAGGTTGGAGTGGTCGGAGAGGCCCGACATCACGCTGACGCACAGCTCGGGGGCGCTCGTGCCGAAACCGATGATGACCATGCCGATTATGAAGGGCGATATGCCCATAGCCTTGGCCACCTTCGAGGCGCCGTCCACAAACGCATCGCTGGACCACGCAAGCGCGACAAAGCCGCCGATCATGAACAGCAGAGAAGTCCAAAGAGGAATATCCGTATACATGTTGTCCTTGTCCTATTCCCGTACAATTGCGGCCCGTGCGGCAGCCAGACCCGAGAACTCACCCGCCGCGACCATCTGCACTATGAGGTTGCCTATGGCAGTGCCTTCGGTAGGGCCGGCGACGACTTCGAGTCCCGTAGCCTCGGCCGTGAGTTCGTTCAGATAACCGTCCTTGCTGCCGCCGCCGACGATATTCAGCGACGTGTATTTCTTGCCCGTAAGCGCGGAAAGCCGGCTTATCGCGTCCGCATAGCACGCCGCGAGCGACTTGTAGACGCAGGCGACGATCTCGCCGATCGTGCGCGGCGCCCTGCCGCGTTCGGCCGCGGCCGCCACGACCTCGCCTATCATCGAGGCGGGATTCATGAATCTGGCGTCGTTCACGTCTATCACGACATCGAACGATGCGGCGCGGGCGAGCTTCTCGAGCGTCGCAAAAGAATACTTCGCGCCGGGTTCGTAGTCGGCGACGAGAGCGAGGGCCGCCTTCGAAGCCTCTCCGCCCTTGCCTTCGACATAGCTGACGCCGTTCAGTTCGCGCCTCACCGACTGGACGATCCACAAGCCCATGATGTTCTTCAGGTAGCGGTAGCGTCCCCATGCGCCGCCTTCGTTCGTGAAGTTAGCCGCGCAGGACTCCGCACTCGTTATCGCGCGCTCGTTTTCGACGCCGAGCAGCGACCAGGTTCCGCTCGAAATGTAGACCGCCTTGTCGTCGCGCGCAGGCACGGCGAGATAGGCCGAAGCGGTGTCGTGCATCGCGGGCAGTACGACCTTCACGCCTCTGTATTCGCCTACCGTGGTGCCGGGCATCTCGAGCCTGCCGAAGATTCTCGCGGGCAGGCCCAGTTTTTCTATCAGGTCGAAATCCCACGTCTTCTTTGCGGCGTCGAGAAGAGAGGTAGTGGACGAATCGGTGTATTCGTGGACGATTCTGCCCGTAAGCCTGTAGTTCAGGTATTCGGGAATCGTGAGAAAATGGGCCGCCTTCTCGAGCTGTTCGGGATGTTCCTTCTTGAGCGCCCACAGCTGGTATATCGTGTTGTAGGCGGCCTTCTGTATGCCGGTTCGCGCATACAGTTCGGCAAAGGACATTACTGAGCGTTCGATCTCGTCGCTCGCGCCCGCCGTTCTCGAATCGCGGTAGGCCACGGCATCGCCGACGAGCTCGCCGTTCTCGTCCAGCAGCACGAAATCGACGCCCCACGTGTCGATGCCGACGGACGCGATGGGCAGCTTCTCCATCGCGGCGTCTATGCCGGCCTTCACGCTCGCGACGAGGCGCTCGATATCCCAGCAGTCGTGTCCGCCGCGTCTTGTCTGGGAGTTCTCGAAGCGGTAAAGCTCTTCAAGTCTTATCTTGCCGTTTTCGACGCGGCCTGCGATATGCCGGCCGGAGCTGGCGCCGATATCGATTGCGAGAAAATTTTCCATGCCGGTCAGCGCTCCTCGGCGTTAGACTGTATGGCCGCGACGAGCGAATGGCTCTCGCCGGGCTCGAGCAGAGCGCCGTATTTCGGCCACGCCGTGACGGGCTCGACGCAAACGAACTTGCGCCAATCTTCCGCCTCGCAGTCCGAAAGCTTCGCGGCGGGGCCAGGGTTCCACACAACCGCGTTGCCGCTGCCCACCGAAACCATGGCGACGGCGCGGCCAAGGCCGGGGTCGATTAGCGCGAACTCGTGCTTGGGCGCGGGCTTGAGGGTGAAGACATGGTCCGCCTCGCTGTCCATCGCAAGATCGCCCGAAAGGACGTGGTCCGACATGTCGCGCGCGTCAACGTAGGAGCACCCGTCGAGGCCGCGGACGGTCACCCCGTCGCGCTCGCGGACGAGGAAATAGGGGTGAAAGCCCGCCGTGAAGCCGAAAGCCGTCCCGCCCGTATTCTTTGTCGTCAGCTTCAGGTTCAGCTTCATCGAGACCGACACCTTGTACTCCAGATCGAAATCATACGGCCAGAGCGCCTTCGTATCGGGCGAAGACTTGAGCCCGAGAGTGATTTCGGTCATGTCCTCCGAATAGACGGTGCCGCGAACCTCGAACGGCATCACCCTGGCGAAGCCGTGGGCGGACATGCCCTCTATCGCCAGCTTGCCGAACTGGGGCCAGCACACGGGCAGACCGCCGTGTATCGACTCTCCCCTGTTGTAGTCGCGCTTCGAGGGGCGGAACAGGACTGGGCTGTGGCCCGTAGGGCGGTAGGAGAGCACGTTGGCGCCCATGAGAGCGATTTCGGCCGTGCCGTACTTGTTGGCGAGCACCACTTCGGGATAGCCCGCGAAGCCCTTGCGGAAGACGATTCTTCCAGGCGCGCCGTAGCGCATGTTCATTTCTTCTGCTGTCATTTCAACACCCCGTTCATTTGAGCATGAATTCGCACATCACCGTCGTTCCGGACGGGATTTTGGATTGTATGTCGAAAGTATCCGCGACGCGTTTCGAATTGGCGAGACCCATCCCGGCCCCGAAGCCCATGGACCTTATCCAGTCGTTCGCGGTGGAAGTGCCGTCCTGGCAGGCCCATTCGACGTCTTTGATGCCAGGGCCGCGGTCTTTCGCGACGATCGTGGCCTTTTCGGTATCGAGAATGAACGTAATCGAGCCGCCGAGGGAATGGATGCATATGTTGATCTCGAGCTCGTAGGCCGCCACGGCGACGCGGCGGACGATCTTGTTGTTGATTCCGGCGTCCTTGAGCATCTTCTTGATCTCGTTCGCCGCCTTGCCTGCATTTGAGAGATCGTTTCTGACGACGATGAACTGGCGCATCGAGTAGTACGGCAAGGCTCCTTCGCTTCTCGCTTCGCCGCCGGCGGCGCCACCGCCGTTCGCGACCGCCTTGCCCTCGAGCTTGGCGATCTCGCTCGTCAACTCGTGCATCAACACGCGGGTCACGTCGCGCTGCGAGACTATGCCGACCAGGTCACGCTCCTTGTTCAGCACGGGGAAGCGCCCGAAAGTGTAGTTCTGGAAGAACTTTATCGCGAACGCCAGAGGCATGTCGGCCTCGAGCACGACTAGGTTCGTCGCCATGTGGCGCTGGCACGGCTCGTCTATCCAGCCGCCCTCAAGCGCTTTGATTATGTCGTTGACCGACACTATGCCGAAAAGCCGCTTGCCCTCGACGACAGGCACGCCCGATATGTGGTTGAGCTTCATCAGATGCTCCGCCCTCGCCATGGTGTCGGCGCGGGAGACCGCGATTATGTCATGGTCGCGCATCACGTCGCGCACTCTGAGCCGCTGCAGTAGCTCCATTATCACAAGCGGGCTGTCGCCCGTCCCGGGCAGACCCGGCCCGGACACGCGGTTCACCTTGTCGTGGGCGGCGAGAATCTCGTCGTCGCTCTTCGACTCGCCGCCCGTGAGTATCTTCGGACTATAGCCTTCCGCCATGGCAGGACTCACTTCGCCTCGGCCGCGAGAAAATCGTGTATCCTCACGCAGCTGTCGTACTTCGACAGCGGCGAGGAGACCAGCGGTATGCCGAGCGTGTCCGCGACTTGGCACATCGTCTTGGGCAGAGGCTTCGCATTGTGCACGACAACGCACATCGCGCCGACGATGTTCGCCGTGCGAATCGCCTGATCCGACGCGAGCGAAGTGAGCAAAAGCATGTCTTCGCCGTCGTTCAGCAGCACGTCGCTCATGAGGTCGTTCGCCACGACCGAGCCTACGGTACGGTCGGATTCTCCGCCCGCGACAAGGGTTCCGTCAAGTGTCTTTACAATATCCGCAATATTCATGATGGAAAGATTATATCATATTTGGTAGAATAGTGGGCGTGAAATTTGATCTGCACATACATTCATGCTTGAGTCCGTGCGCGAGCCTTGAGATGTCGCCGGGCGAAATCGTCGCCCGGGCGAAGGCCGCAGGCATGGGCGGAATAGCCATAACCGACCACAATTCGGCGATGAACGCGCCCGCAATGGCGGCGCGGGCGAAGCGCGCTGGGCTTGCTTGCCTCTTCGGGCTGGAGATACAGACCGCCGAAGAAACCCACACCCTCGCGCTCTTCGACACCGTCGATCAGGCGCTCGCCATGACCGACTGGGTCTACGCGGCCATGCCGAAGCGCGTGAACGACCCCGACACGTTCGGCGACCAGCCGATACTCTCGGCCGAAGGCGACGAGGACGAGATCGCCGATCTGGAGTGGAGAATCCTCGCCATGGGCTGCAGGCGCACGATTCCGGACACGGCCGCGAAAACGCACGAACTGGGCGGGCTCTACATCGCGGCCCACATCGACCGCCCGAACTATTCGGTCGTCGCCGCACTGGGGTCGGTGCCCTTCGCTCCGGACGGCTCGCCCTACTTCGACGCGGTGGAGTTCTCGCGCACCGCAGAAGAGGCGCAATGGCTCGCCGCCGCAGAGGGCTATGCCATTACGCGCAGTTCCGACGCGCACAATCTCGACGATGTCGCCCGCGTCTGGACCGAGGCCGATATCGGCAATTTCACGGTGGCGGAGTTGAAGAGAGCCTTCGCCTTCAGGCTGACGCGGCCCTCGCCGCGCCTCACGAGATTCTAAAGGAGAAAAAAATGACGATAACCGAAGTAGTTGCGAAAGTGAACGGCAGGATTGCGGTGGACAAGCCCGGAGCGGAAGTCAACTTCGCGTATGCGAGCGACCTTCTTTCGGACGTGATGGGCCACTGCGGCGACGAGTCGGCACTGATAACGATACAGAACCACCTCAACACGATTGCGGTGTGCACGCTCGCAGGCATAGAAATCATAATCATATGCCATGACCGTCCCGTGCCGGACGACATGGCCGAAGCCGCCAGGCGCGAAGAGGTGGCGATAGTGACGACGCCGATGTCGCAGTTCGAGGCTTCGGTCGCGCTCTCGGCCCTTCCGCCGTCGGCAAAGTGACACAGGCCGGACACAAGGAGCATCATCATGGAAAAGACGACAATACAAGTAGGCTCTTTCGAAGTAAACTGCACGATTCTCTCCTGGGGAGACACGGCGTGGATAGTCGATCCGGGCGCGGAAGCGACCCGCATAGCCGCTCTTGCAGTCAAGGCCGGCCTCAAACCCGAGGCCATACTGCTTACGCACGCGCATTTCGACCATATAGGCGCCATTCCCGGACTGCAGGCGAGATGGAGCGGGCTGCCCGTATATCTGCACCCCGCCGACGAAATGGTGCTGACCCACAGGCTGAACAGCTTTCCTCCGGAATACATGCCGATAGCGAAACCCGCGAATATCCGCGACGCCCGCACGCTGTCCGGAGTTCGCGGCCTTGAGGTGATCGAAACCCCCGGCCACACTCCCGGAGGCGTCTGCTACCGATTCCCCGGCGAGAAGCTGCTGCTTTCGGGCGATACGCTCTTCGCGGGGTCGGCAGGCAGAACCGATCTGCCAGGCGGCGACTACCCCACGCTGAAGGCGAGCCTTGCGAAGCTGGCGGCGCTGCCGGACGACACCGAGGTCATTCCAGGCCACGGCTTTTTCACGACCGTTGGGGCGGAAAAGGAGAGCAATCCATATCTCCTCTGACACGTCCGCGCGGCGCGTCAGACGCAGATGAAGACGATTCCCGGGTTCGGCGAGCGCTTGTAGAAAACGGGTATCCTGCTCGCTTCGGGAAACGACAGGTACTGCGGCGAAAACATATCGCCCGCATATTCGCCGTCGAGATAGCCCCGGATGTGCCGCTGTCTGACATATTTGCGGCAGGCGGCGATGACGGCGTTCTTTATCATGGCGGTGCCGCCCGACGAACCGTAGCCGGTGACGACCGCGAACACGGAGGGTCCCCCGCCACGGGCGAAAGAGACTATGCGGTCGAGCCGTGCGAGCGCGTCATCGACGCGCGCCCCCCGCGGATGAAGATCGTATTCCTCTATTTCCTGTCGCCTGCCCATGGCGGACATTATACCAAAAACGCGCCGCTCCGTCTTGACTGGCAAGATGAAATGAGGTATAATTCCCCTATAGATTTTTGGAGGAAAGATATGTCCGAAGACTTGCAGAGCCTTCTTGAAAAGATTAACCGCGACGGTGTTGAAAAAGCCAATGCCGCCGCAGAAAAGATAATTGCTGACGCCAAGGCCAAGGCGGCCGAGATCGTCAAAAACGCCAATGCCGAGGCCGAAAAGACCAAAGCCGAGGCCGGGAAAGCCGCTGCGGACTATGCGGCCCGCGCCGCCGAGACCGTCTCGCAGGCCGCGCGCGACACGGTGCTCAAGATAGAGTCGTCCGTCACGGCGCTGCTGACCAAGCTTCTCGCCGCCAATGTAGACAAGGTCTTGTCCGAAGAGAAGAACGTCTCCGCGCTCACGCTAGAGGCCATCAAGGGCCTCGCCGCGCCGGCCGAGGTCGCCGTGCCCGCGAAGCTCGCGGCCTGTCTCAAGGCGCAACTGGCCGGCAAGAAGAATCTGACGGTGGTCACGGACGACACGCTCGAAACCGGCTTCTCCGTCAGGCTGGATGGCGGCCGCGTCGAGCACTCCTTCACCGGCGCGACAGTCGCCGAAGAGCTCGCCAAGCGTCTTCGCCCCGATCTCGCCAAACTCGTGAAGTGACGCGGCATCGCGGTATGACAATCGACTACACAGTCTCTTCCCTGCCGGCGCTGGCGTTCAATTCGCCGGCCCCGCTCGCGTGGGAGAAATTCGCCGGGATGTGCGGCGGCGACGAAGCCATCTCGGCCTTCCTCGACGGCACAAAATGGGCCGATATCGAGACGCAGCTCAGAAACGCGCTCGTCGAGGCGAGGGGCGGCGAGGAGAAGTTCAAACGCCAGGCCAGAGGGTGCTCGGTATATTGGAAGAAGCGCGTCCTCGACTGCTTTTCGGAGGCGGATGTCGCCAAGCGCGACGAATTGATCGACCGCGTCTGGTGGGATGCCGCCGGCGAACTGACCGACGTTTCGTCTCCGCTCGGCCGCGGGGCGCTCGCGACATATGCCGTGAGGCTCAAGATCGCCATCAGGCGAACAGCGATTTCCAAAGATGAAGGCAGTGCCGCGTTCGACCGGCTCACTGCCACGACAAAGGAAGTTATATGACAGCAAAAGGAAAGATCGTCGCCGTAAACGGCAACATGATAACAGTCGCCTTCGACGGTGCCGTGGCGCAGAACGAGGTAGGCTACGCGGTTCTGGGCGACCAACGGCTCATGGCCGAGATTGTGCGTGTGCGCGGCAGCCGTTGCGACATGCAGGTGTTCGACGCGACAACAGATTTGATGGTCGGCGACACGGTGGAGTTTTCGGGCGAACTGCTCGCTGCGGAACTCGGGCCGGGCATGCTGGCGCAGGTCTATGACGGGCTGCAGAATCCGCTCGCCGATCTGGCCAAGGAGGCCGCTAAGATTTCGAAAGACGCCGAATTCTTCCTTCAAAGAGGCATGTATCTGCCAGGTCTGCCCCGCGACAGGAAGTGGGACTTCCATCCCACCGCCAAGCCGGGCGACCGCGTGAGCGCTGGCGAGGCGCTCGGCTGGGTCACCGAAGGCATCTTCGACAACAAGACGATGCCGGGCCACAAGATAATGGTTCCGTTCGCGCTTCGCGGCGTATATACCGTCAAGGAAGTGGCGAAAGCAGGCGATTACACGGTTACGGAAGACATAGCCACCCTTACGGACGCGAACGGCAAAGACGTCAAGGTGCAGATGATGCAGCGCTGGCCCGTAAAGGTGCCGATCAAATGCTTCACCGAGCGGTTGGAGCCGACCGAGACTCTTGAGACTACGGTGCGCACGATCGACACGTTCTTCCCGGTGGCGATCGGCGGGACGTACTGCATTCCCGGCCCCTTCGGCGCGGGCAAGACGGTTCTCCAGCAGACCACCGCGCGCTACGCGAAGGTCGATATAGTGATTTCGGCCGCTTGCGGCGAGCGCGCGGGCGAGGTCGTGGAGACGCTCAAGGAGTTCCCCGAGATTGTCGACCCGAAGACCGGCCAGTCGCTCATGAAGCGGACGATCATCATCTGCAATACATCGTCGATGCCGGTCGCGTCCAGAGAGGCGTCGGTATATACGGCGGTGACGCTGGCGGAATATTTCCGCCAGATGGGGCTCAACGTGCTGGTTCTGGCAGACTCCACTTCGCGCTGGGCACAGGCGATGCGCGAGCTTTCGGGGCGTCTGGAGGAGATTCCCGGCGAAGAGGCGTTTCCGGCATATCTCGAAAGCCGCATCGCGGCGTTCTACGAGCGCGCGGGGCGCGTGAAGCTGAAGGACGGCTCGACGGGGTCCGTCACGATCGGCGGCACGGTCTCGCCGGCAGGCGGCAATTTCGACGAACCCGTGACGCAGGCGACGCTCAAGGTCGTGGGCGGCTTCCACGGGCTCAGCCGTGCGCGTTCCGACGCGAGGCGATATCCCGCGATCGATCCGCTCGACAGCTGGAGCCACTACAACTCGGTCATAGAGCAGCCTCGCGTCGAAAAGGCGAGGTCGATTCTGCGCAAGGGCAACGAAGTCGGCCAGATGATGAAGGTCGTCGGCGAAGAGGGCACGAGCCTTGAAGACTTCACTACATATCTCAAGGCCGAGTTTCTCGATGCTGTATATCTGCAGCAGAACGCTTTCAGCGACTCCGACGCCACAACGCCGGTCGCGCGCCAGCAGGTCATGTTCGACATCGTGGAGAAAGCCCTTCTCTCCGGCTATGCGTTCAAGGAGAAGGACGAGACGCGCAAGTTCTTCATGGACTTGCAGCAGACATTCATCGACTGGAACGACAAGCCTTTCGATTCGGACGAATTCAAGTCGCTCAAGGCTACGCTGGAGAAGAAGATAGAGGAGGCATCCAATGTTTAACAACAAGATCTACCACAAGATCGACGCGCTGTCTGGTTCAGTAGCGACGCTTCGCGCCGAAGGCGTCAAATACAACGAGATCGCCGAGATCGAAAGCCGTGCGGGAACCTCACTCGCGCAGGTGATCAAGCTCGACGGACCCAATGTGACGCTCCAGATATTCGCCGGCGCGCGCGGCGTCGACACGGCGGCCAAGGTGCGCTTCCTCGGCGAGACGATGAAAGTGCCCTTCTCGGACGCGCTTCTCGGGCGTGCTTTCACGGGGTCGGGAGTTCCGCGGGACGGAGGCCCGGCGATAACGGAGAATCCCTCGCCGATCGGTCAGCCGTCGGTGAATCCCGCGAAGCGAATCATGCCGAACAGAATGGTCAAGACGAACATCCCGATGATCGACCTGTTCAACTCGCTCGTGATTTCGCAAAAGCTGCCGATTTTCGCCAAAGCGGGCGAACCCTACAACGATCTGCTCGCGCGAATCGCGCTTCAGGCCGACTCGGACGTGATCGTCATCGGCGGAATGGGTCTCAAATACGACGAGTACCTGAAATTCCGCTCGACGCTCGACAAGTCCGGTGCGCTGGCGAAAACCGTCATGTTTGTGCACACGGCAGCCGACCCGACGGTCGAATGCAAGCTCGTCCCCGACGTTTCGCTCGCCGTCGCCGAGAAGTTCGCGCTCCAGGGCAAGGACGTTCTCGTACTCCTGACCGACATGACCGCTTTCGCCGACGCGATGAAAGAAATCGCCATCACGATGGAGCAGATACCTTCCAATCGCGGCTATCCCGGCGATCTTTATTCCCAGCTGGCGGCGCGCTACGAGAAGGCCGTGGACTTCGACGGCGCCGGTTCGATAACGATTCTCGCCGTGACAACCATGCCGGGCGACGACGTCACCCACCCCGTGCCGGACAATACCGGCTACATCACCGAGGGGCAGTTCTATCTGAGGAACGGGCGCATCGAGCCGTTCGGTTCGCTCTCGCGTCTCAAGCAGCAGGTCAACAAGGGCGTGGACAAATTCGTTGAGGTGGACGGCAAGCGCGTGAACATAAACAAGACGCGCGAAGACCACCGCACGATCATGGACGCGATGATCAAGCTTTACGCGCAGTACAAAGAGACTATCGAAAAGCAGTCGATGGGCTTCAAGATGTCCGCGTGGGACCAGAAGCTGCTAAAATATGGCGCGATGTTCGAAGAGAAGATGATGGATCTCTCCGTCAATATCGACCTTATCGACGCGCTCGATCTCGGCTGGCAGATATTGGCGGACTGCTTCGACCGCACGGAGGTTGGCATTCCTTCCAAGCTGAGCGACAAGTTCTGGCCGAAGAAGGGCTAAACAGCCTCAGAAATCAAGCGAAAGCCCGATGCCGCCAAACGTGAGATCTCGGCGAGCTTCGGGCGTTTTCGTATCCTTGACAGCTCTGCGCGCATCGTCGGAGACGAGGCAGAACTGCCCGACAAAAGCGAATAGCCCGACATTGTCCGTAAGCGCATAGTCCAACCGGAAAACAAGGTTGAGCGCCTGAAGTCCGCCATGGTAGCGGCGCGAAGAATCGCCCGCCTTGGGTCCGTAGAGGTTCGCGTAATGCCTGTGGTCGCCCAGATCGCCGAAAAAGTCCACCGTGAGCGTCAGGTCCTCAAGCAGAGAGAACCCCCTTTTCACGCCGACGATCCAGTAAGTCTCGTTGAACGGATGGTGTATCGAGCGCACCTTCCAATATGGCGTAAGGTATGGATTCTTCAAGCTCTGCATGAACTGCCAATCGCAAACAGTATGGCCGCCCACGTAGCCCGGATTCGTCACCCACTGCCGGCCTATGCCGTTAACGAGGCGCCAATCCTCGGCGAGGACAACATCGTACGAATAGCGCAGAAAGTAGTCCGCTTCGGCATAGGCGCGACGGGTCATACGCGCAGAACTGCCGCTTCCCGAGAGGGCTGACATGGTCCACACGCTCGCGTCTATGCGTCCAAACGGCCCAAGGTCGAGCTCTCCGTCGACAAACTGCGCCGAATAGGGGCGGACATCCCACACATAACCGCGGCATATGTAGGCCGTCTCCACATCGGCGAAGGCGTGAACCGAAAACCATTTGCGGTCGGTTTCCTCGGCTCTTGCCGCTGTCGCGGCAGAAACAGCCAAAACTGCGGCAAGCACGATCGCTCTCATTGCACAACCCTCCTGAGGGATTCGAGCGTTACCGGTTTAAGCAGCAAGCCGTCAAAGCCGTCATTGACATAGGTGTCCCTCATTTCCACCTCGGCCGTGAAGAGATAAACCTTCGTTTTGGCGAGAACCGGATTCGCCCTTATGGCGGAGATCAGCTCCAGCCCCGTCATCTGGGGCATCCAAGCATCGGTCAACACCACGTCAAACGCATCGGCTCCGCCCGAAGTCAGAGCTTCGAGAGCCTCCTTGCCGTTATTGACGAGCGTTACATCGTGCACGCCAAGCCTGTCGAACATCGCCTTGAGGACGATCTGGTTCAACTTCGTGTCATCCGCCACAAGCACCTTGCAATCGCTGCGGACCGGAAGCTCTGCCGCGGCGGCGCCCGCATACGCTTTGGAGCCGTCTGCGACAAAGACTTTCGGCACCACGACAGAAAACGTCGCGCCCTTCCCCGGAGCGGAAACAATCTTCAACTCGCCGCCCATCGCCTTCGCAAGCAGGCGGCAAATATGCAGCCCCAAGCCCGTCCCGACGCGGCGATTGGCCCCGTTGCCGACCTGGACGAAAGGCTTGGCGAGCTTGCGCTGATCTTCGGGGCTGATGCCGCAGCCTGTATCCTGAACCTCCATCGTGAAAGAGCCCCAGCCTTTTCCGTCCTCCGGCTCAAAAGACGCCCTGAGCTCGATAAAGCCCTTTTCCGTGAATTTTACGGCGTTGCCCATCAAATTGAAGGCTATCTGGCGCAACCTGTGCGGATCAAGCATCAGGTCGGGCAAACCGTCCGCCTTGCAAAATATCTCCAGGCCCGGCTTTTGATGGGTAACCCCGAACGACGCGGCAATCTCCTTCAGAAGCGTAGCGACATCAGTCCTCTCCGGGGCGATATCCATACGGCCGGACTCAAGCTTCGACAGGTCGAGAATGTCGTTAACGAGCTGAAGAAGCGCCTTGCTGCTCATCAATATCGAATCAACGGCGAGGTTCTGCTCGGCGGGCTTGCTGAACCCCTGCTTCAGCATCTCCGAAAAACCGATTATCGCGTTGAGCGGAGTGCGGATGTCATGGCTGACCGTCGAGAAGAACAGGCTCTTCGCCAGCGCCTGCTGTATGCGCTCGCTGAACACCTTGTTGGCCATGTTGTCCTTGAGCGTTATGTGGAAGTGGGCCCGGAGCGTCTCGCGCGTAAGAGGCTTGAGGGTCATACTGTTCATTCCGGCCGATATGGCCTTGTCGAAGAGCGTAGGGTTCGTATCGGCGGAGATGCCGATTATCGGCAGGGTCTTCGCCCGCGGGTCGCCTGAAGCGCGAAACTCCGAACACGCGTCGATACCGCTCATCCCCGGCATGTTGATATCGGTCAGGACAAGATCTATTCCTGCACCCTCGGGCCCGTTGAGCTTCTCCAGCAGCTCCTCGCCATTGTTCGCCGTCAAGCATTTCGCGCCAAGGCCCTTGACAAGGTTGGATACCACCTCGCGGTCGATTTCTTCATCCTCGGCTATGAGTACACAATATCCTTCGAACCCTTTCATTACGAGCCCTCTCCTTTTTCGTTTGTTACATCACGACAAGCAGACGTCTTGCCGGAAATTCCATCCCCGATAAGACCCAAGACCTTTGCATGCAGAACTTCAAGGCGCGACAGCAATTCGCCGACGCCATTGAACGAACCGACTCTCGCTATCTCGACTATCTCGCTGCAAAGCGCATGTAGCGGAGTCAACCCGAGAAGCGCATACATCCCCTTTAGATTGTGCGCCGCATCGAATAGGGCTTTGGCGTCAAACGAGTCCAGCGCCTTCCTCATCCGCGAAATCGAGTTGTTCTTCGACATCTTCATCAGCATCTTCAAGTAAAACGCAGCATCGCCGACATAAGTCTCCTTCAGCGCCGTCTCCACATCGCAGCCCATCCTGGCCAAAGAGTGGAGAATGTCGCCCTTGAGGCCGGCTTTTACGCTGGCGTCGTGGCGGCGAAGCAGATCTTCGAGCGTGCCGAGCAGCTTCTGGAGTTTGATCGGCTTGGCCACGTGCGCATCCATGCCTGCGGCAAGCGCGTCTCTGACATCCGACTCGAAAGCATTGGCCGAAAGCGCGATTATGGGCACTCTCGGAACATCGGGCAACTCCATCGCGCGTATCGTGCGCGTCGCGACATAGCCATCCATCACCGGCATATGCACATCCATCAAAATCGCGTCGTAGTGTCTCGCGCCATCCATGTAAATCTTTTCGATGGCATCTTTGCCGTTGGTGGCGACATCCACCATAAATCCGGCCTGCGAGAGCAGCGTCTGCGCTATTTCGCGGTTGATCTCGTTGTCCTCGACGACCAAAAGACGCTTCTTCGAGAAGTCGATAGGCTCAAGCGGACTGTCTTCGCCCTCGTCATCCTTGATGTCGGCCAAAGGCTTCTCCGGGGCAAACGGCAGTTCGACGCGAACCGTAAACTCGGTGCCTTTGCCGAGTTCGCTCCTGACCGATATCGTACCCTTCATCAAATCTATTATGCCTTTGGTGATCGGCATCCCGAGGCCAGTGCCCTCGATTCCGCTTGCGTTCGCGTTGCTGTCGCGCTCGAAGGCGTCGAAGACGCGTTTCTGGAAATCTTCGCTCATGCCCATGCCGGTATCCCTGACGCAGATTTCGTATTCCGAGGCATTGCTCTTGTCGCCTTCGAACTCCGACAATGTCACCTCCACTCTTCCGCCCGAAGGCGTGAACTTGAGTGCATTGCTGACGAGATTGATCAGAACGCGATTGAGCCTGTTCCTGTCGCACATGACCCTCATGTGCCTCACGCGCGAAAGGTCTATTTCGAAGGCGAGGTTCTTCGCGGCCATTTGGGCGCCGAACATGGTGTCTATCTCGCGGAACACCACGCCCAAGTCCATCGGCGTGGGCTCGAGATCTATCCTGCCAGATTCTATGCGGCTCATCTCGAGAACATCGTTCAAAAGCGCCAGCAGATGCTGACTCGAGGAATCTATCTTTTCGAGATAACTCTGGAGTTTGTCGCCCGAGACGCCATCCTTCTTCGCTAGCTGGATATAGCCGATTATGGCGTTCATCGGCGTACGGATATCGTGGCTTACGCTGGAGAGGAATGCGCTTTTCGCGCGATCGCGGGCCTCCGCCTTGGCCTGGGCGACCATAAGATTCTCCTCGCGCCGCCTCTGTATGGAGTACAGGCTGAAGACTATGACGAGCGAGAACGACAGCATCACCATCTGAATGACATCGTAGATCAGCTGCTTATTGTTGAGCAGGTCCATCTCGTCCGTGACAAATGTCGTCTCCTCGTGCAAAGCGGCGGCATTGGCCACACCGTGCATTTCGGCGCAATGTCTCGCGGAATGGTGCACTATCGCCTCCACTGCGCTGTCGGTCGCAGTCTGGGAAGAAAGGCGAACCCACATCAGCGACGAGAAGAAAATCATGATCAAGATACCCAGCCACACGACCGGCGAGCGCCCGAACCGCCTGTGCGTATCAAGCCTGAATACACGACGGTAAAGCAAAAAGCCCAAAATGCACCAGATGACGAGCACCAGATACGCCTCGGCCGAAAGCACGCTCGTAGAGAGATAATTCGGCAAAAGCAGGAGCAGGCAGAAGATTATGGACATCACGACACCGACCGCGCCCGTGACTTTCGTCACCATGTCGTTGTTGCGAATCGCGAACTTCAGCGCCGCGGCAGAGGTGTAGCAATAGGCGACCGCCGCGCCTATGCTGGACACGTCGACCGGCCAGCCCACCACAGTACGCCCGAAAAACGGTATCGGAACCGATATCGCCATGATGAACAAGATCGCGTTGCGCGGCGTGCCGCTGTCGGTCAGGCGCCCGAGCCAGCGCATGTGCGGCAGAACGCCTTCCGACGAAACTGCACAAAGCAGGCGGCTCATTGCGATTATTGTCGCGGTAATGCCCGTATGTATCGCCGCCACCATTGTGGCGGCCAGCAGACCAACGCCGAACTTGCCCATCGTGCCGCGCACCGCCGCGAATGTGGGCATGTTGTCGAGACCGGCGAGGTTGGACGCGTCTCTTATGTAGTCGGTCCACGAAGAGTAGCCTTCGGGGTGGGACAATATCGGCATCAGCGTCAGCAGTATGTAGGCCGCGGACGAAGCGATTATCGCGCAGACAAGAATCAGCCAGAGACGCTTCATGGCGAACTTGAACTCGGGCGCGGAATGGGTGATTGCTTCGAAGCCGACGAACGCCCACGGCATCATGGACAGTATGCGCAGAACCTGGGTGACGCTGGTGGTGCCGTTCGGCGAAAATGCAGGCGCCATCGAGGCGAGGCCGCCCTCATGCCTGTAGGCTGCGAAGCCGAAGCAGACCGCTATCGAAACCAACATGAATATCGCACACGACATCTGCAGCCGCCCGGCAAGCTTTCGTTGGCACAGACAGCATATCCCCGAGAGCAGAATCATGCCGACCGACAGTATCGCTTCGCCGAAATACACATCAAAACCGGCGACCGTCGAATGCCAGCCGAACTGGAAAAAGTCGCCGAACACATAGCGCACAAGAATGACGAGCGCGGTGGCGTTCGCCCACAATATGGCCATATATGCGAGCGAAAGCGACCAAGCCGTCAAAAAGCCGTAGTCTGCACCTAGCGCCTTTGTCGCGTACGCGTAGGCGCCGCCCGCGCCACTCTCGCGGGAGGCCATCTTGTAGTAGTTCCAGCCTATGACCGCCATTACGAGAGCGCCGATCAAGACGCCCACGGTCGTGCCGAGGGGCCCAGCGTCGGGCAGAAACTTCGCGCCCGGTAAAACAAAAGCGCCCCAACCGACGGCATACCCGAAGGCGAGGCCCCAGACGCTAAGTGCGGAGAGATGGCGCTTGAATCCGCTCATAGATTATACCCCCCCCCCCCCCGTCGTCGGACACAGGCTCGACGAGCAGCCGATTCAGCGTATCGAGCGTGACGGGCTTAAGCACAATATCGTCAAACCCCTTGTCGGAATAATTGTTCGCAAGTTCCACATCGGCCGTTATCGCGTATATCGGCAGCCCCGAAAGCCTGCCGTCGGCGCGAACCGCCTTGGCCAGTCCCTCGCCGTCTAGCTCGGGCATCCACATGTCGGTCAATATCACGTCGAACCCTGGCAGATCGGTTCTCTGCAACCTCGCCAAGGCCTCCTTGCCGTCCATCGCAGTCTCGATCTCGTATGTGCCGAGCCTCTTCATCAGCGCCTTGAGAACGGTAAGGTTCATCTTCGAATCGTCGACAAGCAAGGCTCGCGGCACCCTGTTCTCTATCGGCGCCTCCAAATGGACTGCCGCAATCTCGTGGGCATCGCTCTTCGGCGCTATATTCACGCCGGGTATGTCGATATAGAATGTGGACCCCTTGCCGGCGGTGGATTTTATCGTAAGCTTGCCGCCCATCGCTTCGACAAACTGGCGGCCGACCGCGAGGCCGAAGCCCGTGCCGCCGTTGCGGGCGACCTTGGAGTCGGTCTGCACGTAAGGCGAGTCGATGTGCTTCTGGTCTTCGGCGCTTATGCCCACCCCCGTATCCTCGACTTCGACGCGAAGTGTTCCGTTGGGGGCGTTCTTGTCCAGAACGTCAAAACGCGCCCTCAGCTCGATAAAGCCGCTCTCGGTGAACTTTATGGCGTTCGCCATCAGATTGAACACGACATGCCTCAGCCGCATGTGGTCGATCATCATTATCGGCATGTCGGCGATATTGTCCCTTATCTCCACCGCGCTGCCGTTTGACGCCACGCGGAACGACTCGACTATTTCGTGCATCAGTAAGTGGCAGTCTGTCGGCGTGTGGGCGACTTCGGCCTTGCCGACGTCGCAGCGCGAAAGGTCCAGAATATCGTTTATAAGCCCCAGAAGAGCCTTGCTGCTGACGAGTATCGAGTCTACCGCCTCGTCGGACTCTTTCTTCGTCTCGAAACCGAGCTTGAGCATCTGCGAAAAGCCCACTATGGCGTTCAGCGGGGTCCGCACGTCATGGCTGATAGTCGAGAAGAAGTAAGACTTCGCCTTGGCGGACTGGCGTTCGCGCTTCGAGATGGTGGCGTAGATGTTGTACATTATCGCAAGCACGATAGCGACGAGGCTTATCTGCACCAGATTGTAGAGAGTCAGGGTGTCTTCGATCTTCTCTTTGAGCGTAACGACATAGTCGTCGCTCTCTTCTTCGGAATACCCGCCGTTGATCAGCTGTTTCTCGATATGCTCCTGCAGCTCGGAAACGGAGTTGTCGGTGAGCTTACGCGTCATTTGGCGGTTCCACATATGGCCTGCGAAAAACACGAAGAAGAGCAGCGCGAGCCACGCTATTGTCGAAGTGCCGAGGCGCCCTGTCGCGTCGCGGCTGAATATCTTGCGGAATATCACGACCCCGATGATGCTCCAGGCGGTAAGGATAAAGTACGACTCGGTCGCCAGCGCATCGACCACCCAGAAATTGGGCACGAAATAGTAGATGAGAAAAGCCAGCGAAATGGCGAGGCCGGCACATCCGCTCACCATGACCCACCGCTTGCCCTCGTCTTTCGCCAGCTTGAGCGCGCAATACGACACGTAGGCGTAGGCGATCGAGGCGCCGATCGTGGTGACGTCGACAACCCAGCTCACTGCGGTACGCCCGACAAACGGAACGAGACACGAAAGCGCGATCACGAAAAGAATTGCGTTTCTCGGAGTTCCGTCGCCATCCAGCTTGGCGAAACGCTCCGGCAGAAGTCCATCGCGGGCCATCGAGTACAAGAGACGGCTCGTCGCGATCACCTGCCCGATAAGACCCGTCATTATGGCGGCGAACGTCGTGACACTGAGCAGCACGAGACCCGTGCGCCCCATCACCCTCTCGACCGCATAAAACACGGGCAGCGCCTGCAACCCCTCCAGCACCTTGCGCGCGGCGATATAGTCGCTCCACCCGCTGTAGCCGGGGGGACAGACAGAGACAGCCACTATCGTTAGCAGAAGATAGGCCAACGTCGTCACCACGATGGAAAAGAATATTATCCAAACCGTGCGCCAGCGCGGAAAGGCAAACTCCTCCGCCGAGTTGGAAACCGACTCGAAACCGACGAAAGCCCACGGCGTAATGGCCACGATACCGAAAATCTGGAGCGCTACGGACCTGCCCCCTGCGAAAGCGGGCGCGAAACTGGCCAGCCCGCCATCGTGCCTAGACAGCACGGCGGTCGCGCATACTGCAATACCTAGGCAAAGCATGGTCGCGAGAACGACCTGCAGCTTCGCGGCGAGTCGCTTGCCGATCATGAAAACCGCAAACACAACGACCAGCACAACGATCGAAAGAAGCACCTCGCCCGCATATATGTCATAGCCGGCGATTTCATACTTTACGCCAAAACTGAACAAGCCGCCGAGAAGATTTCGGCCTATGAGCGCGAGCGCCGTGCCGTTCGCCCACACGATGGCCATATATGTCAAAATCAGGAACCATCCGCAAATGTAGCTGTGGTCGTAGCCGCATATCCGCTTGACATAGCTGTAGGCGCCGCCCGCTTCCGGGAAATGCTGTATGAGATAATGGTAGTTGCGGCCGACGATGAACATCACAAGCGCGCCAAGGCCAAACCCTATGACTGTACCGAGAGGCCCGGCCACCGGCAAAAATACGGTGCCCGGCATGATGAACGCGCCCCAACCTATGGCGCAACCGAATGATATTGCCCACGCAGACAGAGGCGAAAGATAGCGCTTAAGCCTCATACTGCTGTCGACATGCTGTTCCATTCTCCCCAATCTCCTTATCGAGCAAAATCCACATCAGATACTGGCGGAGGGGGGGGGATTCGAACCCCCGGTGGACTTGCGCCCACACAACCTTTCCAAGGTTGCACCATCGACCACTCGGACACC
>ONWT01000006.1 GCA_900321575.1 uncultured Lentisphaerota bacterium
TCGTTGTACGACTTTCGTGAAGGTCTCCGGCAGCGGAACTATTTCTGACGGAAATGCCGCGAATCCGATGCTCAAGATATACGACGGAACGGAATTTACAGGAACGATTACCCTTACACGAGCTAGGGTTGTTTTCTGTTCGCCTGATTCGACGACTCTTCCTGCGGCTTATACCAGCATTCCTACGGCATCTATATATGTGGATGTAGGCAACGCTGTGACCGTGTCTTCTGGCAAGACATGGACTGCTAACGGTGGATTTATTGTGGACGGCACGCTCAATGTCGATGGCGCGCTTGTCAGCTCTCATGCCTCCAAGGCCGTCAGCGGTGCTGGTACGGTCGTCTTCAACGGCAAACTTCCTTCACCGACTAGCGATGCATGGTGGAAGAACAGCGACTGGGACGGTACGGTGCAGATCAAGAGTGCGGCCTTTACGGGCGTTAGCGGTGTCAATACATACTTGGAAGTGAACAAGTACGGCAACGACGGATCTATTCTTGAACTTAACAACTGCTCTGGCTGGTTGCCTGTCGGTAATACTGCAGGAGATAATGTCTGCGCAGTTCCGCTGAAAGTCACGGGTACGCTTACCATAAATAATGGATACTCTAGCAGAACATTTACAATCAACAAATTGCTCGGCGATGGTGCCATCTACACCGATACCAATGGCGCGACGGTTACTATTAAGGTTTTGAGCGCCGACGATTTTACTGGCTATGTGAACCTCAACAGCAAGCGCGTGATATTCGGAGAAAATATTCCTTCGACATTCACCTCGGGTCAGATTTACGTCGGCAACGGTTTTTCGTTCACCGTGCCAAATTCCGATGCGGCGTGGTATGGAACTGGCGGCATTATTCTCGACGGCGAACTCAAGGCTGCTGCACTAAGCAACTTCGGCGGTGGCACGACCATCACCACGACTGATAATGGTGTGTTTACATTGATGGGCAGCGATAACGTAAATGACACCACCACGGACTATGCCCGTATCACCGGCAGCGGCACTCTGCGCTATGCCGATGTCTCAGGCAAGTGGCGTACGCTTTCAAAGACCAACTTCCCGACCAATATGATATGCGAGAACAATCTTGTCACGGGTCTTATCTTGCAGAATCCTAGTGAAACGTACACAATCGGAAGCCTTGCCGGTAGCGGCACTATACGCAGTGACATGAGTAATGGAAATCGCCACTTAAGAATTCTTCAAGCAAAGGACACGACTTGGAGCGGGGTGTTTCATTCCGACGACCGCATAGGTACGGTTACTGTTGCACCAGGAATTTTGAGCGCTGGAACTCTTACGCTTTCCAACACCCAAACTGTTTCTAATGACCTTGTCATTGAATCTGGCGCTAAGGTTAACTTGACTGGCTCTTGGAAGGGTGCGACGACGGTTTCTGGCACGTTTGGCGGCACTGGTTCGATTGACGGCAGCTTGACCTTCAGCGACGGCGCTACCTTCATGGCGACCAATACACCGCTTACGGTTACTGGTGATATTAACGTGCCTGCTACAGGTGTCGTCACGGTCGATGTTTCGCGCGTGACATTTGGCGAAGATACAATTACGATACTTGAGAACTCCGATGGAATCGAGAATATAGGCAGCTTCAAATTGGTAGGAGACGTTCCCGAAGGATATGTACTCAAAGAACAGTTTGGAGCGCTTGTCTTGACAAAATCCTCGGGCGGTGACATCCCTGAGCCGGCAGGCGACCAAGCGCGTTTCTGGGTTGCCAATGTTGCCAATGCCGACGTTAATGTCTACACTAACGGAGTGTCGCTTGCGCTCGAAGGTGAGTGTTCTGGTTATAATATCTATTTCCCTAATGGCGATGCCGATGCGACGATTGTCTATTCCGCCAAAGATGGGTATGTGATTGTTGGTCAGACACGATACTCTGTGCAGCAGGTTACCGACGATTTAGCGTTCCCGTCAGACGGGGCAGATATTCCGAGTATGTCCGTCACGAACGTGAACGATCTTACCGAGGTCGCGTTTGTGACAGATAGTGAAGGTGTCAACACTTTGTATAAAACACTGAATGGTGCGTTCGAGGCTGTCAAGTCCAATGAGACGGTTACGCTGATACGCGACGCCGAGCTGACGAATACCGTATCTCTTACGTTCCCCGTTGTTGTCGCCGGATACAACAATTGCAAGATGGGAGGGCCCCTTACTCTCGATTCAGGCTCAAGCCTCACGATGAAAGAAGGAGTGGCCATCACCAACGCCATTGCTGTGACAGACTATAATGTAACTGTGACATATCCTACGGACTTGCCGGAAGCGCCAACTGTCACTCCTCCTGAAGGATATGATGCAGTGACGACTGATAACGGCGACGGCACATCTACAATATCTTTCAAGGTGCACGAAGAACCCGAGCCGCCAACCCCGTCCAGCGGCTATACCGCTTGGCAGGAGGCGAACAGCATTGAGGGTGATTGGGATGATGAGACAGATGGTATCGCCAATGTCTTCCGCTATGTGTTCAACCAACCCAGCGAGACATTCCAGCTCATCACCAATATAACATTCAATGCAGAATCCCACGCCGTTATCTGGACTCCTCAAATGGTGAACGATACCGAGTCTGCCGAGTTCGATATCTTTGTCGTCCCTTCAGATGATTTGGTGTTTGACGAGAACGATGAAACCGGCAAGGTGTCCCTTTCAAGCAATGGCGAAACGGAGATTGACGAAGATCTCCATGAGGCGCGATTCTTCAGGCTGAAGGCGGAGAAGAAGCCGCAGGAGTGATTCGCGTGAGCAAAGCCGCTGCGAAAATCGCCTTGACGCTTTTTGCCGTCCGGGCGATTTTGCTTTCCGCCGCGGCCGCGCAGTTTGACATAGCGGAAAGCTTTCAAGGAGCAGACCCTCTCCACACATGGAGTCGCGACCCAATGAGCCGTTCGCGCATTGTTGCCGACGAAGAGGGCGTCTACCTGAAAGTCATCGAAGAGTCCGCTCCGCTATCCCTCGCCTTGTCTTCCGCCGGACCCTTGCAGCTCGACGGCGATGTGATATTCGACGCGCGGGTAAAGTTCACGCCAGCGAAGCGCTTGGAGGTTCCTTCCCTGCCCGCCGATTCGAAGTTTGCGCTTTGGCAGTATTCGGGAGACGGCACGACAAATTTCTACGTCACGGCCGGCGGCGAGCCGATTTCGAACGCCCGCTGCACTCCCACAAACTACCGCCTCGGGGTGGTGCCGTCCTCCCTCGAAGGGGATGCCTGGCGACGCGTCACCGTTCGCGCCGTGAAGGGCATACGCTCCGACATGCTCGGCTTCGTCGTGTTTGTCGATGGGCATCTCGCCGTCTGCGTCGACGATGACTATGAGCAGAAGCTGCCCCGGATTGGCGAGCTTTCCCCGCTTGCCGAATATCTCGTTTCGCGCAAGGCGCTTTTCCCCAGCCTCATCAGCAACATTCTCAAACCGGCCTGCAACACGCTGGAGCTGGTCGCCTTTGCGGGAGTCGGCGCGGTGGACGATTTGAGCGTCAAGGACGCCCCGCTGCCGTCCGCCGCCTTCGCCGAGTTCGGCACCATCTTCGAGCTCAAGTGGGGACGCGGCATAACAGGCTTTACGCTTAAAACGGGCGACTCGTCCGAGAGCAGGTTTATCGACACTGCCGCGTTCGGCGAAGACCGCCGCCTCTTCGTAGAGATCGGCGATGCGGCGACGGTGACGGTCACGAATATCGCCTACGATGCCTCCGCCGGCTATCACGGTCCCCTCGGGCGCGTCTTCGCCATTTCGCCTGCGCGCGCCACGCTCAAGGTCGAGCAGTCGAATTATGGAGTCGGCGGCGCGAGCTTCACTACGCTGGCGCAGGCTTACGCCGCAGTCTCCGCCGACGGCGAGATTCGTCTCTTGCGCGACGTCAACGAAGCGCAGGCCGATACCATAAGCGTCGCCAAGCAGTTCACACTCGACCTTTCGGGACGGGTCCTCGAAATAAACACGAACGGCAGGACGCTCTTCTTCATCAACTCTGCGGGCATGTCCCTCGTCAGCTCGTCGCCGGGCGGCGAACTTGTCGTCGGTCCCTCCGCGCTCTCGCTCTTCGTCTTCTCCACGCCGCTCGGCGACGCGGTCGTGCCCGAGGCTACGATCGGCGCGCACGAGGGGGACGATGGTGTCACGGTGAGGGGCAGACTTGTCGAGTACACGTCGTGCAATCTCTCTATTGTCGGAGGCGCTTTTACGGACTCTTCGGCCGCTGCCTATGCTGCAGCGGATACTTTCTGCTCGAGCGTAACCAATGCGGCTGGCTTCTATGTCGTCCCCGAGAGCTCCTCGCTTGGCGCGGCGCTGTCAAGTGCGCTGGCCAAGGCGGTCGCGGACGATATGGCGAACGGGTGCGAGGGCGTGGTCACGATGCAGGCTATACCCGGGCTAAGCTACGGTGTCGCTTACTCGCCAGACCTCAAAGGCATTGCAGTCGCCGGCCCGACCGAGTGGGTGCGCGCCGAGAGCGACACCGTTACGGTGCGCCTACCGCGCGCCGAGTCCAATTGCAGCAGTGTTTTCTACCGTCTCCTCGCCCGTCCTTGACGCTTACCCCTACCCCCAGGGGGTCGCGTCCCGTTTACCCCCGGGAGTAGCGCCCCGCTACCCCTAGGAGCGGCGATGCTCTGCCCCTAGGGGTAAACACCCTCTGCTCCCAGGGGTAAAAGCCCCCTACCCCCAGGGGTAAAAAGCCTCTTGCTCTCGACGCGCGCGCCACTTGTTGCAAAAATCGTCGGCGCGCCCTCTTTTATCGCTGAAAATCGACACGAACATTTCAAAAGGTTCATTTATCTCTTTTGAAGCGTGTCGGAATTTGTCGGAATTTGTCGGTTCTTGTCACCAGCAAGACTCTCCGGCTGAATAGGCTTAAGTGACGAAATACACAGAGGAGATATAAGGTAGTTGGGTGTGCGCGCCGACAGAAACCGACAAATTCCGACAGGTAAATCACAGATGTCTCGCCATAAAGTCTGCTTATTACGCAAAAACTTCTGTTTATCGTAAAATCGCTAAAAACACCCTCGCAAAGGGGGTGCCAAACGAATGAGAAGCGGCGAGAATCTCCGGCTCCAACCAATAAATGAAACCAAAAATGCATAAAGAATCTTTTTGCGTTCGCACGAATGGAGCTTTTTTGGTATAATACCCAACATGAAGAAAATGAATATGGTAATCGCCCAGTCGGGCGGACCTTCAATGGTCATCAACCAGTCGTTGGTCGGAGCCGTTCTGGAGGCTCGCAAGTCTGCGAGAATCGGCAAGATACTCGGAGCCCGTCATGGCATTCTCGGTATACTTGGCGATGACTACATTGATTTGCGCAAGCCTACCGCCGCAAAGCTTTCTGCAATTGCAGACACTCCTTCGTCTGCGCTCGGCAGTTGCCGCCGCAAGCCTTCGGCCGAAGACTGCCGCCAGATATTCGAAGCTTTCAGGCGCCGCGAGATCGGCTACTTCTTCTATATCGGCGGCAACGACTCGGCGGACGCCGCGCGCATTGTGGCCGAGGAGGCCGAGAAGGCGAACTATCCGCTCGTCGTGTATCACATTCCGAAAACGATCGACAACGATCTAAGAAGCTGCGACCACACGCCAGGCTTCGGTTCGGCAGCGCGATTCGTGGCCAGTGCGATCAAGGGTGACGATTTGGACAACCGTGCGCTTGGCGGCGTGAAGATAGATATCATCATGGGGCGCGACGCCGGCTTTCTCACGGCCGCTTCGGCGCTCGCTCGCGTCGAGCCGGACGACGGCCCCCACCTCATATATCTGCCCGAGGTGCCGTTCAGCGATGAAAAGTTCGTGAAGGATGTAGTCGCCGCCGTGAAGAAATACGGCCGCTGCGTCTGCGCCGTTTCGGAAGGCATACGCGGCAAGGACGGCGTGCCGATCGGCGCCAAGCTCGGCAGCGGCGAGACGGACAGCCACGGCAATGTGCAGATGTCCGGCACGGGTGCGCTTGGCGATGCGCTCGCGAGGCTGATCAAGGCGAAGTCTGACATAAAGCGCGTCCGCGCCGATACGTTCGGCTATCTGCAGAGATCCTTCCCCGGTGTCGCCTCGAAGACCGATCAGGCGGAGGCATTCGCCGCCGGGCAATGTGCGGTCAAGGCCGCTCTGAAGGGCGAGCTGACGAAGGGCACGATCGCGATCCTGCGCGCCAAGGGCAAGAAGTACCAGGCGGCTTTCGCGCCGCGGCCGATAGCCGACGCCGCAAAGTTCACGCGCAGCGTTCCCAAGGAGTACATCGCGAAGAACGGACACGACGTGACGCCGGCATTCCTGGAATATGCGCGTCCGCTTGTGGGCGAGCTGCCGAAAACGGCGATATTCTGACGCGGGAAGGAGGTTGGAGATGCTGGAGTTTTCCGACGCGCAGAGGAAGATGGTGGCGACAGGCATTACAGCCCTGTCGTTCATGGCCGTGTTCGCGTTTGTCGTATTCGTGCTGTGGGTGCTGGTGAAGATATTGTCGCTGGCGTCGCCGGCGATAGTGCCTCTCTCGCTCGGACTTTTTCTGGCGATGTTCTTCAAGCCGTACTATCGCTGGTGGAAGCGCGTCGTGCGCAATCCCTCCCTTGCGCTGGTCGTGATGCTGATAACGGTTTTGGCGCCTCTCGCGCTCGTAGTCTCGTATGCGGGCGCGGTGGCGGCCGACCAACTCTCCAATCTGATACGCCAGGGTCCGCATCTCTTCTCGCAGGTTCTCGACTGGTTTCGCTTTACGTTTCCGCGGGCGAAGACATTGCTCGATCAGCTGGGCGTGCCCTACGAGAACATCGGCGAGCTATACACCAGCTACGGCGCCACGGCGCTCAAGGCCGGCACGAGTGCGCTCAGGCTTCTCGGCGGCGTGGTGACCGCTCTCGTGACTCTTATATTCTTCGTCTTCTTCCTGATGACGAAGGAGCGCGGCGGGGCCGACATAGCGAACCAGCTGCCGTTCCTCAAGCCGGAGACCCGCGAGTTCGTGGCCGAGCAGGTTGACGCGTTCTTCGCCATACTGGTGAGCTTCTTCCAGCGACAGACGATAATATGCATCATTGAGGGCGTCATGTACGGCACGGGCTTCGCGATAGTGGGCCTGCCGTACGGCTTTCTGATAGGCTTTGCCCTCGGCGTGCTCAATCTCGTGCCGCTGTTCGGATCGGTCGTCTGCCTGCCGGTCGCGTTGCCGCTCGCCTACTTCGTGCACGACGGTTCGTCGCTGCGCGTCATTGGCGTACTGTGCGTCTGGGGCGCCGGGCAGTTTCTGGACGGCTATCTGATCACGCCGAAGATACAGGGCAACCGGACAGGTCTCGGATATGCACGAGTGATTTTCAGCTTCCTGTTCTGGGCGTCGATACTCGGTCCGCTGCTCGGCATGCTGCTGGCGATTCCGCTGTCCGCTTTCTGCGTCGTGCTCTGGCGCGCTTTGAAATCAAAATACATAAAACCGGTGGTGTGATGTTTGAAGGTTCGATATTCGGTAGGCTTGACCAGAAGATACAGCACGCGATAGCCGATGCAGGCTACAAGACCCCGACTCCCATACAGGAGAAGGCCATGCCGTATCTTTTCGAGGGACGCGATCTCATAGGGTGCGCACAGACTGGAACCGGCAAGACGGCCGCTTTCATGCTGCCGATACTGAACCATCTCGTGAAGGTGAGGCGACCTCGCCACATAGGCCATCCCAGGGCGCTCGTCCTTTCGCCGACGCGCGAGCTCGCGGCGCAGACGGCCGAGAACGTGAAGGCCTACTCGAAGTACGCGAACATTCCATTCGCGTGCGTCTTCGGCGGCGTCAGCCAGTTCGGGCAGGTGAAGGACATAAAGAGGGGCGCTGAGACCGTGATTGCGTGTCCGGGGCGGCTTATCGACCTTATGACGCAGGGCATAATCTATCTTGATCAGGTGGAGTGCTTTGTGCTTGACGAGGCCGACCGCATGCTCGACATGGGCTTTCTGCCCGACATAAAGCGCATCATATCGAAGCTGCCCAATGCGCGCCAATCTCTGTTCTTTTCGGCGACGCTGTCGCCCCAGATCATGAAGCTGGCCGGCGAGCTGGTGAGAGACCCCGTGCAGGTGACCATATCTCCAGAGGCGCCTACGGTGGAGAAGATAAACCAGCGTGTCATGTTCGTTGAGAAGGGCAACAAGGATGCGCTTCTTGTCAACCTTCTTCAGGAGCATCCCGAGTGGACGAAGGTAATCGTCTTTACAAAGATGCGCCACGGCGCGGACAGGGTCGTGAAGAAACTGCTGCGCGCCGATGTGAAGTGTGCGGCGATACACTCCGACAAGACGCAGGGACAGCGTACTCGCGCGCTTGAAGGCTTTCGCAAGGGAGCGGTTCGCGTGCTGGTCGCGACCGATATAGCAAGTCGCGGCATTGACGTGCCCGACGTGAGTTGCGTGATCAACATGGAGCTGCCGCTCGAGACCGAGAGTTATGTCCATCGCATCGGCCGTACCGCGCGGGCCGGCGAATGCGGAGCCGCGATAAGTTTCGTCTCGTCGGAAGAACGCGGCCAGCTCAAAGCGGTCGAGCGGTTCATAAAGAAGACGATAAGGATCGATCGCGACCAGCCGTTTCATTCCGACGGCGCCGACCGCAAGAGCGGCAAATCGGGCGAGGGCCTGCCGCAGGCGCCGTGGGTGCACCCTGCGAACATAAACCGCAACAACAGAAAGCGCCAGAAGCACAAATCGTACCTCGGGCGCCGTCAGCCTGATTTCGGCCAGAAATAGCCGGCTCAGCCGAATTTTCTCAGTACGAGAATGCCGTTGTGGCCGCCGAAGCCCAGCGAGCTCGATAGGGCGACGCGTATGTCGCGCTTCACGCCGACATTCGGCGTATAGTTCAGATCGAGAGGCACTTCTCCCTTCGAAGCGTCCACCTCGAGATCGGGCGTCGTATAGTTGATCGTCGGCGGCACGAAACCTTCGTGGATTGCGAGAGCCGTTATCGCCGCCTCAAGCGCGCCCGTGCCACCGAGCAGATGGCCGTGCATAGACTTTGTGGACGAGATGTTTATCGCCTTTGCTCCCTCTTCGCCGAAGACGCGCTTGAAGGCTTTTGTCTCCATCTGGTCGTTCAGGTGTGTCGACGTGCCGTGCGCGTTGATGTAGTCCACCGTCGAAAGGTCGGTCACGCCCGCGTCTTTGAGGGCGGCGTCGATCGCTTTCACCGCACCGTCGCCCGAGGGGTCGGGCGCTGTGATGTGGTAGGCGTCGGACGACGCGCCATAGCCGGCGAGTTCGCAGTAGATGCGCGCACCTCTCGCTTTCGCATGGGACTCTTTTTCGAGAATCAGCACGGCGGCGCCCTCGCCCATCACGAAACCGTCGCGATCTTTGTCGAACGGACGGGACGATTTTTCGGGCGTGTCGTTGAAGTGCGTCGAAAGGGCTTTCATCTTCATGAAGCCGCCGATCGTGAATTCGAGAATCGCCGACTCGGTGCCGCCGGCTATCATCACATCGGCGCGGCCGGCGCGGATCATATCGAGCGAGAAGCCCAAAGCGTCCGTCGAACTTGCGCACGCCGTGCAGACGACCTGCGCGGGACCCTTGGCGCCGAGCGCTATCGATACGTTGCCCGCGGCCTCGTTCGGGATGAGCTCGGGTATGGCGAGGGGCGAGAGACGTTCGGGCCCGCGCTCGAAGAGAATCTTGTAGTTTTCGCCGGTGACCTCGAATGAGCCGTTGCCGTTGCCTATCATCGTGCCGACTCGATCCATGTCGGGCTTGTTGTCCTCGCCGAAGCCGGCGTCTCTCCAGGCCTCCACGGCGGCAGCCACGGCGTATTGCGAGAAGAGGGCCATATGGCGGGCCTCGCGCTTTTCGATGAGGCCGCCGCCGATGGCGTACTCTTCAAAACCCTTGACCTCGCCGGCGACTTGGCATGTCAGGCGGGAAGGATCGAACTTTGTTATACGCGTTATCCCCGGTTTGCCGGCTTTTATGGCTTCCCAGGCGGCGGCCTTGCCGTTGCCGCTCGCGCAGAGCATTCCGATACCAGTTACAACTACTTTTTCCATGATGTCACTACCTTTCGAAATCAGAGCTCGGGCCAAGTGCAGTACGTGCCGGCATAGGTCAGACCGGCCCCGAAGCCTACCATCACGATCTTCATGCCGTCTTTGAGTTCGCCCGCTTTCACCGCCTGGTCGAGCGAAATGGGAATCGACGCGGCGGAAGTGTTGGCGGTTGTCTCGAGGTTCAGCCAGAACTTGTCGAGAGGCAGTTTCATGCGGCGGGCGACGGCCTCGATGATGCGTCCGTTGGCCTGGTGGGCGAAGACGCGGTCTAGATCTTCCGGCGAAGTGCCGAGCTTATCGCACAGATCGCGAGCCACTTTGGAGAGCGTGCGCACGGCAAACGCGAACACGTCGTGGCCCATGAGAGTCATCACGGGCGCTTCAACGCTTGTCGCGGGCAACGGTATGCCGGTCTCTTCGTCGAACTCCAGAGGCTCGCGGCAGCCGCCGGAGCGTGTTATGAAGTGTGACCCGAGCCCGTCCGCGCCGAGTATCGTATGGGCGGTCGTTTTCGCGCTCGCCTGCCCTGCTGGGTCGTCGCACCCCAGAACCACCGCGCCCGCACCATCTCCGAAGAGGATGCAGCTCGAGCGGTCGCTCCAGTCGAGTACGCGCGTCAGCGTTTCGGCGCCAATGACAAGGGCTTTCTTGTCGGGATAGAAATTCACGAATCCGCGCGCCTGCTCGAGCGCATAAACGAAACCTGCGCAAGCGGCCTGAAGGTCGAACGCGCCCGCGTTCTTGCAGCCTAGCAGACCTTGCACGACGCATGCTGTGGAAGGGAAGGGATTGTAGTCGGGGGTTGAAGTCGCGAGCACGATCAGACCGATTTCGTCGGGCGAGACTTTCGCCGCCGCCATGGCCGCCTCGGCGGCCTTTGCGGCCATCGTCGAGGTAGACTCGTCTTTGCCGGCGACGTGACGCGAATGTATGCCTGTATGCGAGTATATCCACTCGTCGGTGGTATCAAGCTTGCGTGCGACGTCATCGTTAGTTACAACCTTAGGCGGCAGATAACTGCCGGTACCAAGTATTCTTATGCTCATGGCAAGGCTCCTTCCATAAAGTGGATATTGACAAGGTGTATTTTATCAAATTATGGTCCGTTTGTCAGCATTGCCAGGCGGATGGGGCAAAAAACGAAGCGCCCCCGTCTTCTGACGAAAACGGAGGCGCGCCATATGCGTTGGACAAAAGGCTTGTCAGCAGACGCCCTGCGCGACCATCGCGTCGGCGACCTTCGTGAAGCCTGCGATGTTGGCGCCCATGACGTAGTTGCCCTTGTCGCCGAACTTGGCGGCGGCTTCCCACGCGTTGTCGTGGATGGACTTCATGATGCCCTTGAGTTTGGCGTCGACCTCTTCGCGCGTCCAGCTGAGGCGTTCTGAGTTCTGCGACATCTCAAGGCCGCTCGTGGCGACGCCGCCGGCGTTGGACGCCTTGCCGGGCGAGTACATGATCTTCGCCTTGACGAACGCGGCGATGGCATCAGGCGTCGAAGGCATGTTCGCGCCTTCGCCAACGAGCGTGCAGCCGTGCTTGAGGAGGTATTCGGCGTCCTTGCCGTCCAGCTCGTTCTGGCGGGCGCAAGGAAACGCCGCGTCGATCTTGTCGGCGAGTTGCCAGCTGTTCTTGCCGGCGAAGAATTTGACGGCCTTCGTCTTCTTCGCGAAATCGGCAAGCTCGCCGCGCTTGACGTTCTTGAGAACCATGATGTCTTTGAGCATCTTTTCGGTGATGCCGCCCTCGCAGAGTATCGCGCCTGAGCGGTCGCTGAGGGTGAGCACCTTCGCGCCAAGCTGCATCAGCTTCTCGGCCGCGTAGCTGGCGACATTGCCCGAGCCGGAGATCACGCAGCGCTTGCCTTCGAATGTCTCGCCGCGCATGGCAAGCATGTTCTCGGCGAAGTAGACGTCGCCGTAGCCTGTCGCTTCGGGACGTATCAGCGAGCCGCCGAAGCTGAGGCCCTTGCCGGTCAGTACGCCCGTCCACTCGTTGGCCAGGCGCTTGTACTGGCCGAAGAGATAGCCGATCTCGCGCCCGCCCACATTCATATCGCCGGCCGGCACGTCGGTGTCGGGGCCGATGTGGCGGAAGAGCTCCGTCATGAAGCTCTGGCAGAAACGCA